>CAYLOW010000018.1:0-26826 GCA_964385315.1 uncultured Anaerolinea sp. | reverse complement strand
CGGCATGTAAATGCTCATCATGCTGGACATTTGGGCGCTCTGGTCGTTGGGGTTGCTGGAAGTTGGCATGGTCAACTTGGACTGAACGTAGGTGGTTAGTGCCACAATGATCGCCAGGGTCGGTAATGCATAACCCAAAATATGAATGGCCTCGGGACGTCCCAGGTCCATCCATAAAAATTTACTGTTGAGCGGGATGATGGCTTCCACATTCTGGAAGGGATAGATGGTGCGGGCAAGTTGGAGCATGTCAAAAGGCGTGGCGGAAAGCGCGCGCGTGATACTTTGATACAGGCCGATGATGATGGGGAACTGAATGAGCGTCGGCAGGCAGGATGCGAAAGGATTAATGCCCTTCTCCTTGTAAACACGCATTTGTTCCTGTGCAAGCTTTTCCTTGTCCTTGGCGTATTTCTTTTGGATCTCCTGCCAATCCTTGTCGTTTTGCAATTCCTGCATGGCTTGCGCACCCTTTACCTGTGAAGCATTCAGGGGCCAGGTAATTAAACGGATCAGAATGGTAAACAGAATGATCGCCAGACCAAATGTGTGCGGACCATGCCCAAGTGCATCATAGATCCACAGTAACAGATTGGTCATGGGGTTGATGATAATGGTATCCCACATGGGTCAGTTTCCTTATTTAGTAGTGACAGGCGTGAATAACCAGGCCTGTTTTCCCTGTTGGTCATAAGCAGCAAGATAGAAATCGGCTTGATATGGCGCAACAAGGATCAAATCACCCGAAATGACAGGTGTGGTGTATATCTTACCGCCGACTGCTTTTTCCCAAACGATTTTTCCTTTGGCGTCCAAAGCATAGAGGGTGCCAGATTCAGTCCCAACGTAGATCTGATCCCCTGCGACAGCCAGGCTCGCCACGACAGGTCCATCCGGCTGTACATTCCAATTTTCAACGCCGTTGGCTGTATCAAGCGAATAAACCTTACCATCGAGATCTGCATAGTAAAGTGTCTCATTGTCTAGCACGGGGGCACCCCAGATCCAGTTGCCGGCCTTGGCGATAATCTTATGATTGCCGTTCTGCGCCAGGAACTCTACTGTGGTGGCAAACGAGCTGACATAAGCCCCGTCTTTACCGATCGCCGGGCTGCTGGGAACAGCGCCGCCCATATCAACGGAGGCAATAATGGTGCCGCTGGCAGCATCAATGATATGAACAAAGTGGTCAAGGGATGCCACATAAAGCAGTTTTCCATCGGTGGATGGCGTGGACCATAATGCCCCGTCCACTTCGATGGGATCGGCAATTTCTTTGCCGCCCAGGTCAAGGATGTATACGAAGCCGTCTGTGTTTGGCGCGTAGATCTTCTCATTCAATACAAGCGGGGGTGCCAGCCATGTGCCTTTGCCCTTGGTAAACGCCTCGGTCCACAATTCCCTGCCTGTGGCAGGGTCAAGGCTGACAAGGGGGTGGGTTGTGCCGGCGCTGCCAATCAAGAGTTGGCCATCTGCAGTCAGAATTGGAGTGGCATAGAATAATAGTTTGCTGTTGGCTTCGGCAGGGTAATGCCAGACTTCCTTGCCAGTCTTCAAATCCACAGCATAGACGAAGGCACCGCCGGAAATAAAAGCGTGCTCTGTGTCTGCGGCGAGCCCGTGCCAGTTGTTGGCTACTGGTGCTCCCGAACATGCGCTCAGGATTACTGCCCCAAGCACGATCAACGAAATCAGAATCAGTCGTTTTGTGTTCAAGTTGGTTACTTCTCCTCTTCATTCATGGCAGCCAATGAAATGTCATGGCGAAAATTGCTAGGGAACGGGGTCGTATCCGCCCGGATTAAATGGATTGCAGCGCAGTACGCGCCACGTCGCCATCAAGGATCCTTTTAATACTCCGTTTTTATAAATAGCCTGATACCCGTAATGCGAGCAGGATGGATAAAAGCGGCAGGTATTGGCAGGCAGACCGGGCGAGATCACCATTTGGTATAAACGAATCAATGCCAGCATAAGGATGCGTGGCAGGTTGAACAGCGTTCGCGGCATATCACGCAGCCGGGGTTCGCTGGAATACTCATGTGAATGGATTTCTTCTTCAGGATTCATCCGCGGGAAGGATTTTGGCGCGCCGGAAGAGGTTATCCAGCGCGGCGCGGGTATCTGCTAAGGTGGCAGTCACAAGCGGCGGACGGGCGATCAGGAGCAGGTCCCAACCGGAGGTAAAAGATTTTAAGTGCGGCCGCAGCGCTTCGCGTAAAAGCCGCTTGGCTCGGTTGCGATGAACTGCGTTGCCTGTGGTTTTGCCTGCAATAACGCCCACACGTGCATGGGTGAATGTTTCGCTGGCATGTACAACTAACACAACAAGCGGGTGGGCATATGACTTACCAGTTCGCCGCACCCGCTTGAAATCTTCAGATCGGGTCAGGCGAAATTTGCTCTGCACCCGCACCTCGTCTGTCTCTGCGCTACAACACGCAGAGAATTACCAACGGACTTTCTTGACGTGTTCGTTGGACCTGACGGTTAATTGATGGCGGCCGCGCAAACGGCGGCGCTTTAACACGTTACGCCCGTCGGCTGTGGACATGCGTTGTCGAAAGCCGTGTACACGCACTCGGCGGCGGATCTTGGGCTGGTATGTTCGTTTCACCATTTCGTAATACTTCCTTATTATTTAAAGATGATTGCAAACCCCATAGCAGGGAGTTGGCTGTCTATTAGTGGCGCAAAATTATACCTCAATGGTTCTGATTCGGCAATTTGCATTTGACGGATCAAACCGGCCTTCTTATTAATGGCTTGTTCCCGGGGAATGTCTTTCAGGACATATTTACCCGGTCATCTTGAGCTATTTTCGGTGGTCAGCAGCTTATTTTTTCTTCTTCCCAGCGGGTTTCTTTACGGGGGCGGCCTTCTTTTCGGCAGCCTTCTTCTTTTTAACTTCTTCCTTCTTCTTTTCTTCTTTCTTTTCTTCCTTTACCGTCTTTACGAACTTCTCCACACTCCAGGCGACATTCACAGACAAAACCTCGTCACCTGCTTTTATTTCCACAACGGTATCGCCTTTTGTGGCGGCGCGCTTACGGATCGTGACCGCGTCCAGCCGGGTCGATTTGGGGGCCCCTTTGCTGAGGTGGATGGTGGCCATGTAATTTGGCTTGCCGGAAACCACACCTGCGATGTTGACTTTCTTGGGCAGGTCCCAGGCCGCCACACCTTTGCCGTAGCGTCCCTGCCTGGGGAATTCTTTTTCGGCGATGCGTTTTGCTTTGCCGTCGCTGGTCATCAGGAATATCTCACCTTCGGCGGGCAGGACTTCTGCGCCGATGACGATATCCTTGTCTTCCAGTTTCATGCCATTCACGCCTGCCGCAATAAGTCCCATCGGGCGCACATCATCTTCCTTGAAGCGGATCGCCATGCCGCTCGCGGTGACGAGCAGCAGTTCCTTTTTACCGTCGGTCAGGGCAACGCCGATCAGTGCATCGCCTTCATTGACACGGGCGAGAGTGAAGGTCTGCGCGGAGGGACCGGGCAGTTCGCTGATGAGCGACTTCTTGATCATGCCGAAGCGTGTCACGGTCAGGATGCATGTATCTTCGCCAAGAGACGATTTGACGGAGGGAATTGATAAGACTGCAGTGAGCGGGTCGTTTTCTGTCAGCGGCGAGATTTTGAAATACATCGAGCCGTCGCTTAATTTTTCCGCTTCAGGAATGAGGTGAATGGCAACCGCGGCGGTTTTGCCAAGTTCGCTCACGAAGAAGATGGTGTCTGTTGTTGAAGCCTTCACCAGGAAACGCGGCGCATCATTGCCTGAATGTTTGGGCTGTTTGTCGTCGTGCGTGCGCGAGACCAGCCCGTCTTCGGTCACACCGACCCATACGGTCTGTTCGGGAATAAGGTCAGTCGCAGTCAGCAGCTTGGCGGCTTTGCCTGCCTTAAGGTTGATGATCTGCGTGCGGCGGCGGTCGCCATAGGCTTCCTTCACCTTCAACAGTTCATCTGCGACCACGCCGCGCATCCGCTTGGGATTTTTCAGCAGGTCAGTCAGGTCTTTGATGGTGGCGTTGACTTCCTTGTATTCGGTCTCTATCTTCTTGCGTTCGAGCGCGGCCAGGCGGCGCAGCTGCATGTCGAGGATCGCATTGGCCTGAAGTTCGCTCAGTTTATAGCGCTTCATCAATTTCACACGGGCGGCATCCACATCGGGGGCGGAACGGATCAATTCGATGATCTCATCCAGGTTTTTCAACGCAACCATATAACCTTCGAGGATGTGGGCGCGCGCCTTTGCCTTTGCCAGGTCAAATTCGGCGCGGCGTTTGATGACCGACAGGCGGTGTTCAACATACACACGAAGCGCCTGTTTCAGGGTTAAGGTTCGGGGTTCACCGTCCACCAATGCCAGCAGGTTTATGCCGAAAGTTGTCTGCATCGGGGTGCGTTTATACAGATCGCGCAGAATGGTTTCAGGTTCAACGTTCTTGGTCATCTCCAGGACGATGCGCATGCCCTGTCGATCAGATTCATCCCGCAGATCAGATAAACCTTCAAGGTGCCCGTCGCGTGCCAGTTCGGCAATGCGCTCGATCAAACTGGATTTGTTGACCATGTACGGGAGTTCGGTCACGATAATGCGGTTCTTGCCGCGCTCCATCTCTTCGACATGCGCCTTCGCCTGGACCGTGATCTTGCCGCGCCCTGTGCCATATGCAGATTCGATTCCTTCGTCCCCCTTCTCCTGGATGATGAGACCGCCTGTGGGGAAGTCAGGGCCTTTGACGAATTTCATCAACTGTTCAACGTCAATGTCGTCAAGCTTGTCCCATTTTTCAAGCATGTAGACGAGGGCGTCCACGATCTCACCGAGATTGTGCGGTGGGATGGACGTTGCCATGCCGACTGCGATGCCCGTTGCTCCGTTGACTAGGAGATTGGGCAGGGCAGCAGGGAGGACGTTGGGTTCGTCGAGTGTATCGTCAAAGTTGGGGACGAAATCAACCGTTTCCTTGTTTAGGTCGAAGAGGATGTCCAAAGCCGCAGAGGTCAGACGCGCCTCGGTATAGCGCATCGCTGCAGGCGGATCTCCATCCACCGAACCGAAGTTGCCCTGGCCATCCACGAGCATCGTCCGCATGGAGAAATCCTGGGCCATGCGTGCCATCGCTTCGTATACCGCTGAGTCTCCGTGTGGATGATATTTACCCAGCACTTCACCCACGATACGGGCGGATTTTTTATACGCCGAGTCTGAACGGATGCCCATATCGTACATTGCATACAGAATGCGCCTTTGTACGGGTTTGAGTCCATCACGCGCATCCGGCAGGGCACGCGCCACGATCACGCTCATTGCGTAATCGAGATATGATTGCTGCATCTCACGGTCAATGTCTATTTTTCGAACGATACCGAGTTCCATATTAACTCCAAAACTTATTAATCACGAAGAGCACTTGCGGGGATAAAGGAAAACCTTCGTAGTGAGTGAATTTTTGTTCTATTGCGGGGCTATCTTACGGGCAAAGGGAAAAGGCGTCAAGTACCGATAAACACCTGCAGGAGAAGTAACGCGATCATCCCTGCGAGGATGGTGAGCAGTGTATTCTTCGAGTACCACGCCACGAGGATGGCGGTGATGCCGGCCAGCAGGCGCGTGTTGCCAAATGAAACATCAAGTTGACTTGAATGATAAAACAGTTCAGGGAATATGATGGCAGAAAGCACGGCTGGCGGCACGTAGTGCAGCGCCTTGCGCATGGTCGCGGGAATTTCAAATTTGCCGAATAAAAAGATCAGGGAGAAACGCATTCCAAACGTGATCAGACCGCCGATAAGCATTACCAGCCAGATGTTCATTTTTTAACCTCAAATACCGTCCCGACCACAATGCCTGTCAGTGCTGCCAGGATCAGACCCAGTTTGAATGGCAGTCCATTGGCGAGCAGGGCCACCAGTCCTGCGCTGACTGCCGCCGCGATCATCGGGCGGTTTTTCAACGCGGGCACAACCATGGCGATAAAGGTCAGGGGCAGGGCGAAATCCAGCGGCCAGCTTGCTGGGATGGCTGTGCCAAGGAAGATGCCAAGCGCGGTACTGACCTGCCAGACGGACCAGAGCGCGAGGCCCGCTCCCAGCAGGAACCAATGACTTGCCGGTTTGATCCCTGTTCGCTCGTAATCAAGAATGCTTGGGGCGTAAGCCTCATCGGTCAGCAGGTAGGAGAGCAGAACCTTCCATTTCAGCGAAAGATTTTTTAAATAGGGCGCAAGTGATGCGCTGTATAACATGTGCCGCAGATTAACCACTGCGATGGTCAGGATGATGACCAGACCAGGCGCGGCATCTGAAACAAGCTGTGCGGTTACGAATTGTGCCGATCCCGCAAACACAATGGAGGACATCATTTGCGAAGCCCCTTTGGAAAGTCCCGCATCGAGAGCCAGCGCGCCGTAGATCATGCCGAATGGAAACACACCGATCAGCAGCGGGAATTCCGCGCGTACGCCCTCCCAGAAAGTTGTTCTTGCTTCGCTCATATATTCTCCACACAGAACCTGTCAGGCTTTCAGCAGTTAATGAACCTTGTCAGGTTTTCTACACAAAAAATCCCGTCAACAATGTGACAGGATTCGAGATTGGATTGCCGTCCTTGTTTACTTCAAAGCCTCTTTTGCCGCATTGATCACTTCATCATAATCCGGCTCCTGTCCCAGCACGGGCAGGTAGTTGACGTAGACCAGTTTCCCATCACGTCCGACGATGAATACGGAACGGCGCAGGTAGCGGCGCTCCTTGATCAGCACACCATATTTGATGCCGAAATCAGCTTCAATTACATCAGAGACCACTTTTACCTTGTCCACGCCTGCAGCGCCGCACCAGCGCTTCTGTGCCATGGGGAAATCGGTGCTGATGGTGTAGATAATGATGTCGTCTCCCAGCTTTGAAGCCTCTTCATTAAACCGGCGTGTTTCGCGGTCGCATACATCGGTGTCCAATGAAGGCACTGCTGTGAGAATGATCACCTTGCCTTTGGATTCCTGCAGCGGGTTTACCGGTGTCCAGCCGAAAATTACGGAAGTGAATTCCGGCGCGATCTGCCCGGCTTTTACTTCATCGCCCAATAAAGTGGCGAATTTATCACCAAGTTTAAAAACATCAGTACGAATTGTTGTCATGCTTATTTCTCCTTGAACTATAAAACAGTTGATTTGACCGACGGATTTTACCGCGAAAATTCCGGGGCTTATCACCCCGGAATTTTTTGCACGTTATGTCTCTATCCGCTGCTGCTGCTTGCGCTGCTGCTGCTTCCGTCACTGCTCTTGCTGCTGCTGGTGCTTGTAGTCGGTGAGGATATTTTCTTCAACAGGTCATACCAGAATGAGGATCCTTGGGATACTGCGATGGCGGTCAACCCAAGTCCGACTACTTTCAGAGCGATGAATAAAACCCAATCCATGACCGCGGCACCTGCTGCGGGATGTTCTGTATTCCACCAGCCGATCTTGATCGTGAGATCGCTTAATTCCCGGATCAGCTCATCCAAGCTGGCGCTTGAATTCCCCTGGGCTGCGGCCGCTTCAGCCTTGGCGACTGCAAGTGCCCGCAATTCAGCATTTGTCCAAAGGGCTTTTGCCAGTTGAATACTGTCTGTGCCGAAGAGGATCGTCACGCCGATCGACATGATAATTACAAAACTGCGGGCATTCGCGCGGAACGTTGCAGCGGCCTGCTCCAGGATGCCTGTGAAGTAGGCAGTGGTACGCTTCCGTAAGTCTTCAATGCTGGTCACGCCCTGATTGATCCAGGTGATGAATGCCCGTTTTCCGTCAGAGTCGGGAAGTTTGTCCACCAAATCAGCCAATTCCAGAAGGGTCAACTCCTGGTTTGCGGTTAATCCGGCAAGATCAAAATACGAGTCCACCAATGTGGCGACAGGGATTTTCTCTATCTTTTTTGGCTCGGTGATCGCGCCAAATACACTGAACATATTCTTGTAGCGGATGGGGCGCAGCGCCTGCATTTGCGGGAGGCTGATAAAATCGCCGATTTTTTTATCACCGACAATTTTGACCAGATACCGCTCCAGGGAATTGCCGCGTGTTTCGAAAAATTCATTGATCCATTGAGTGATCAGCGAAATGATGGAGCCCAGGATATAGTAAACGAAAATAAGACCGATGACGACTTCGAGAATTTGAGGAACATACATGACTTTCTCCTTTTTGGTGATACGTATTGCAAAGATTATTCCAACTCTGCAAGCCAGTCCAGCGGCTTGCCCCAGCGTATTCTTTCGTTAGCTACAGCCTGACCTTTCCGGGGTCTGTCCCATTTTGGTCCTGGTGGTCCCGATTCTTCCGTCAGCAGGCTCTTGACTCCCCACAATCCCTTATATTGTACCCAATCAGGCTCCGAATCCAGGAATATTTGTCTCCACTCGTTCATCTTTGGGCGCGTTATTTTGCGGTCGGACTTGCTGCGTTTGAGATAACTTGTAGACCTGATCACATGCTCACGTCTGAAATCCCCCCGGTAACCAATGCGAAATCCATCGCCCGTTGCGATTTCCATCGGCAGGCTGACCACATAGTGATCGGTTTCATCTCGTAAATTAACAAAGGTGCTCTGGGAAAGGATATGAGTCCGTTTTGCCGCGAGCTCTTTCAAGGCGATCTGCCGGGCTTTTTGATTTGGGTTGAGCAGTAAAAATAAATAATGGATCCATCCATCTACCCGGAAAAGAATGCGCTGTACCATGCCTGTTTTATATAAGCTGGCTGAACGGATCACCTCGGGGTTGCTGTAGTTGGCGTGTGATCCAAGAGCAACATATACAAGGGGATGGGTTGTCCTTCCGCCGTTTGTGTCGGCAGCCAAATTCACGCTCTCCCATGTTTCAATATGGCCCGCGCCGTGCTGTGAAAATAAAACCGCATGTGGCGTATCATTCTTTAAGTAAACGGCGATCATTTCCCAATCCCCTTCATGATGATTCATGCCGTTCGCAGCCAGCCGCCAGTCATTGAAGGCGTAGAAGTAATGATATTGCAGGATCGTCCAACGGTTTCCTTTGCTGTCAGTTTCGTGCAGAACACGTCCATAGTAAACAGGCTGGATATCCTTTTCAATGATTTTGGCGTACTCGGAATAGGCTTCCTGCGCGATCCTCTCTGTGGCTTGCGAAAGGATGTCCATTACCATTCCCGGTCCTTCAGGGATGACGTGGTCAAGGATGAATTTCATGGTGCGGACGGAAAGATAAAACAGCACGACGAGATAGATCGGCAGCAGGATCAGATATTCCACCGCGATGCTGAAGTACCTGTTCTGAGGAAGAAAAAACCAGATGGGTGCAATTTCAAGCGAAATAAAAAATATTGCCGCCGCTGCAGTTGGAATGATCCTCAGCCGGATCGGGGATGCAAGCATAAAAAGGATCAGCCCGGCCAGGAGCGCGGTGGCAATTGCGGTCTCCACGCCGGGCAGCCCTGCGGTAAACCATCCCGCCGCCGCAGCCAATACAAATAGTACCGCCAGCCAAACCCACGCATCAGAATTGTTCAGCGGCTTGTTGATAAAGCGCAGATAAAATTGTGAACTCTTCAACCTGCCCATTCGCGTGATCAGAGGGTCGCTGTCCTGAGAGATCAACTCCACCACACCCTGCGGTCCGCTCGCAAAGAGGGAACACTTTTCCAGATAGGCATTCACAGCCATGGGAAAAAAACGTTCGCTTTTCGCGAAACGCAAAACAGGTTCATATTTTTCAAGCAGCTCAGGTTCAGCCAAAGTGCCTCTATGGTATAAATGCGATTATGGAAACAAAAACCCTCGAAAAATCCTTCTCCACCTATTTTAACGCCAAACCCGGGTTTATCGTCCGCGCACCTGGGCGGGTAAACCTGATCGGTGAGCACACCGATTATAACGATGGGTTTGTGCTGCCGATGGCGATCGATCATGCGGTATGGATCGCGTTAAGCCCCCGGACCGATTCGGCCGTCCGCATCCACTCCCTCGATCTTGGTGTAGATTCATCTTTCGACCTGCGTTCTCTCACAAAAGGCGAAGGCTGGATTGAATACATCAAGGGCGTTGCGTATCAACTGCAAAAGGCAGGCCATGACTTGAAGGGATTCGACGCCGTGATGACCGGCGATGTGCCGCGGGGTGCAGGGTTGTCATCCTCCGCCGCAGTGGAGCTTGCAACGGCTCGCGCTTTTGCAGCTGTTTCCGGCTTTTCATGGGATCCGGCTGTCATGGCAAAGATCTCGCAGAAAGCAGAAAATGAGTGGGTGGGTGTCAATTGCGGCATAATGGATCAAATGGCAAGCGCGGCATCCAGGGCCGGCTATGCCCTGTTTTTGGACTGCCGTTCATTGGAGTATCAACATGCGCCCCTGCCCGAAAACACGGCTGTGGTGATTTTGGATACATCCACAAGACGCGGACTGGTGGATTCGGCTTATAACGAGAGGCGTAGTCAATGTGAAGAAGCGGCACGCTGGTTTGGGGCGAAGGCCCTGCGTGATGTAAGCGTGGATGAGTTTGATACGAAACGGAGCGGGTTGAGTGAAGTTGTTACGAAGAGGGCGAGGCATATCATCACAGAGAACGCGCGCGTGTTGGAAGCCGTCCAGGTGATGAAAGCAGGGGATGTAAAACGGTTGGGGCAATTATTCAATGCCAGCCATGCCAGCCTGCGTGATGACTTTGAAGTGACCAACGAAGCGCTGAATCAGATCGTTGCGTGTGCTCAGGAACAACCCGCTTGTTACGGCGCGCGCATGACGGGGGCTGGTTTTGGCGGCTGTGCAGTGGCGCTGGTACCGGAGGAAAACACCCGCGAGTTTACCAAAGCTGTATTAACCGCCTACAAGCAATTATCAGGTTTGGATGCGAGCGTTTATGTCTGCAAGGCGAGTGAGGGGGCGAGCCTGGTTGAAAGATGAAAGACCATCCGGCGGCGGCGCCTTGAATAAACCAAATAAAAAATGGACACGTTTTGCGTGTCCATTTTTTTGTTTTAGCTGTATGCCATTTGTTCGACTTCGATCGGGCGTTTACGGGGTTGGCGTTTCGTCGATCTTTCCGCGGCGACGCGTGCCTGCCGCATTTGAGCATTGCGGATGATCAGCTTCATGAACTTGGTGTGATCGGTCGGGTCATTCAACAGGGAGAAATCCGCCGAGCCAGGCTCGTGAGGCGGATAAAAGATACCGCAATTCGGGTTGATCTCGAGCATGTAGATCGTACCGCTGGCATCCATGCGGTAGTCACAACGGGCGTACCCATTGCCGCCCAATTCCTTGAAGACACGCATGGTCTGTTCACGCAGGACCTTTTGGATCTTCGGGTCACTCACAACGGCCACGGACATTTTTTCGTACTCAACCCATTTCATATCATAATGCTTGAAGGATTCCCCGTTGGGGAATATGAATTCAACCGGGGTAAATGTGAGCGGCTTCTTCGGGTCGTTTGGGTTTTCCGCGATCAGGCAGGTAAATTCGCGTCCTTCAATGAATTCTTCGATCAGTGCGCGCCCAAATTCGCCGATCTCAACCGTTAATTGCTCGCGAAGTTGTTCAATATTCTCAACCCGTGAATTGCGGCGAATGCCCACGCTGGCATAGCCATGCGGTGGTTTGACCAGCATCGGGAACTTCAGGCGTTTGACGATTTTTTCGGCATCTTCCACGCGGTTCACAAAGATCCAGTTGGGCGTGGGGACAGATACCCGGCGGGCGGCGTTTTTCATTTCATCGCGCGTGGGATCAAAGAACTTTGAATCCGCACCGGTAAAAGCGGCGTTATATTTTTCAAGCGCATTCACCAGTGAGATGCCCGAAAGCGCATCGTCGGGAGTGCCGTCGCACAGGTTGATGAATGTCTCAACGCCTTCCTCCATCAGATCGCGGATTTGTTTCTCAACATCCTTGGGCTGCACGAGATGCTGCTTCCAGCGGTACCCGTTCATATACGCGGATGGGTCGTAAGGAATATCGTTGTCGTCCGGAATGCTTGCCAATACACAGATGTACATAATGTCTATCCTCTGTTGTTATCAATTAAACTATATAAAGATTTTTATGCGCTGATTATTTTTATATGATTGATGTTGTTATGCTGTTGATCATGTAAAAATATTATTATTTATATATCCATTGTAACTATATATTGATTTATGTAAAGGGTTTTGAGCATACAGTTATCTTAAAATATCAGCGGACCTCTTCGGCCTCGTCATAAATGTGTCATTAAGGTTTTTAAGGTTGTTAACGTTTTTAAGAAATAAGACACGGAATACGGTTCCGTGTCTTATTTCTTGGGCTTTTTGTTATGGGCTGGGCGCGCGATCAGGCTTTTTGGAATTGCGGCAGGTGCTCCTTGTATGTTTTCAGGTAATCATCCAGAACCAGCCTGGCAGAATCAAGATCATGGATCACAGGATCCAGTAAAAGGCACTGCAATGCTTTATCATAACTGCCTTCCACGGCGGCATCAATGCCAAGCTGTGCGGTCATTAATTCGCGGCGGCAAAGTTCGGCCACGGGTTCCGGCAGCGCGCCCATGTGAACAGGATGAATGCCCGCGCCATTCACCATGACCGGGGTTTCGACAATTGCGCCGGATGGCAGGTTGGTGATCTGACCGCTGTTTGGCAGGTTCGCGGCAAGGTGATAATGTTCCCCTGCGCAGGCTATATTTTCTATCAACTCCAGCGCGCCTTCAGAGTCCGCGTCACGCAGGCCGTCAATGGACAGGTTGCCATTTGCCATCTCATTTAATCTATCCAGGCTGAAATCGCGCAGGCCGGCCATCATCTCCCAGTCATAAAGACGGATCTTGAACTTTTCCCAGGGCCTTGTGATTGGGTCGCTCATCCACGGCAGGTATTCGCTGAGGTGGGTGTCTCCGGGGATGGGGAACGAACCAAAGTCTTGAAAGATGCGGCGGGTGAGTGGTTCAAATTTTTCGTCCAGTTCAAAGAAGCGTTTCCTCAATAGCGGGTACAGATCCTCTCCCGTCCGTCTGTCGTGAATGGATACGATCCATGAGAAATGATTTGTCCCCGCAGCGCGGATGTCGATCAGGGGCAGGGTTTGATGCTTCATCATTTGCTGCAGCGGGTGCTGCAGGATGTCAGCTTGCATGCCTTCCAATCCTTCGGGGACTTCGATGCCGAGGTCTTTCGCAAGGGCAACTCCCGCCATGGCATAGCCCGTGTAGATCTGGTGGCATAATCCAACAACTTTTATTTTGCTGTACCGGTGAACTGCATCGCAGATCCTCACCATGGGGTTGGTGAAATTGATGAACCATGCATCAGGGCAGGTCTGCTCCATATCACGCACAATTTCCATCAGCGGCGCGATATTTCGGGCGGCGTGAATAAATCCTCCGGGTCCGCCATTTTCACCGTAGGGTTGATGCACACCGTATTTCAAACTGATGTCGTAATCCGACTTCCACAGCTCTTCGCGCGGACCGACTTCAATGGCTGAGACAACAAACCTCGCCCCTTCAAGCGCATCTTTGTGATTCGCATGGGCGCTGATCGTGAAACCAGAATTCCATTCCTTGTTTAGCCTGTTCGCAAGCCTGTGGACAATGTCAAGGCTTTGTATGTTGCGATCCACCAGTGCAAGGTGTGAACCGCGAAGTTTTTTGGATCCCATCAGTGCTGCAAGCGTGTTTTCTCCAAATGATGCGCTGCCGGCGCCGATGACGGTGATCTTGGTCATGCTGTTCTCCTTTTTATGGATTTACCGGATACATGTGAAAAATCCGATCCCACGGGGATGATAGGGTGGTACCAGTTAATAAAAAAAGCGTACTGGAGAAATCCAGTACGCCAATTGTAATGCTTGATGCTGCTACTTCGTTTGTATTTCGACTTCTGCGTTCATCCCCCACAGCAGGCCTTCAGGCTGTTTATCCATTTCGATCTTGACGGGGAATACCACATCCCCGCCGACGGTTTCTGACATGGGGGAAATGTTCAGGACCCTGCCGGTGACCGTGACATCCAGTGCTTCAATGTAAATATTTGTGGTTTGGCCTGTTTGTACGGCAAGCACGTCACGTTCGCTCAGGTCTGTGGTTTTGATCTGCATGTGCGCAAGGTCACCCAGAATGATCACAACCTGGCCCGCCTGTGCAAATTGACCGGGTTGTATTTTCACTTCCACTACCACCGCGTCAAACGGCGCGATCAGGGAGGTCTGGGTCAGGTTTGCCTTTGCAGTTTCCAATTTTAATCGTGATTCTTCCAGTTCTGCAGCGGCTTGTTGGCGTCGTTCTGGTGGACGGTTGTGGCGGGGGGGAATCCAATATTGGAATTCCAATTCTGCGGCTTTAAAATCCAATTCAGCGGATGTGAGCGCAAGTTCAAAACTGGGCGAGTAGAGGGTCAGCAGGGTTTGCCCCGCCTTGACCTCATCTCCTTCCTTTACAAGCACTTCCTGCACGGGTGCGGGAATAACGGAGCTAATCTGTGAAACCTGAGTGGGTACGGCCTCGGCAGAAGCGACTACGCCGCCAGACAGGACGAGGCCTACAGGGGCGGCTTCCGTTGCGGTCGCGGCGGGAGGAGGCGGGGTTGCGATCGGTGCGCTTGCACATGCCGCGAGAGTCGCGGCCAACACAAGGGACACCATCCAGAATGATTTCTTCATAGGGAGCTCGCTATTTTGTTTCAATATTCACTTCGGCGCTCATGCCCCAGCGCAGGCCTTCGGGCTGGTTATCGAGTTCGATCGTGACTTTGAAAACCACATCACCGCCGACCGTTTCAGAGGAACGCGCGATGTCAACCACCTTGCCGCTGAATTCCTTGCCAAGCGCATCAATAAATACCTTTGCGGTTTGCCCCATCTTTATCGAGGGTATATTCTTTTCGCTCATGTCTGTTGTTTCAATCTGGAAGTGCGACAGGTCGCCCATTACGATCACGACCTGGCCGGGATTCACAAACTCTGCGGGCGAAATATTGACCGAAGCGATCGTGCCCTCAAAAGGCGCGGCAAGCACGGCTTGCGCGAGCTGCGCTTTGGCGATATCGACTTGAGCCTGGGCGCTGTCAATATCGGCCTGCGCGGCGTCAAGTCTTTCCTGCGATGTGCCTGTGCGGATCAAATAGGCGAGCTGCGTTTTAACAGTGACGACCCTTGCTTCGGCTTCCTTGACTTTTGCTTCAAGGATCACGGTTTCAAGTGTGACCAGCGGCTGATCGGCAGTAACCGAATCGCCTTCCTTCACTTCAACCGTTTTTACCGCGCCGGACTGGGGAAAGGATAATTCAATTTTCTCCTCAGGGACCACGAT
The DNA here is from genome assembly GCA_964385315.1 of uncultured Anaerolinea sp. Taxonomy (GTDB): domain Bacteria; phylum Chloroflexota; class Anaerolineae; order Anaerolineales; family Villigracilaceae; genus Villigracilis. Next base: position 11,517 of record CAYLOW010000018.1, on the reverse strand, counting down.
CGCGGAAGCTGACGCATTCCCCGAGGCGGCGGGTTGTGATGCCGTATCAAGCGATACGGTGGGAATGGCTGTTGCCGTGGCAGATGCGCCACAGGCGGCGAGCAAAAGCGACAAAGCGCTTGCGAGTATCCAGAATGCCTTTTTCATTATTTATAATTCTCCATGCAGTGTTCTTGTTTGACTTTTAATCCGAACAAATTCTAACAGATTGCACAGATTTTGCACAGGTTTTTGCGAAAAGTCTTGGCGGTTATATTCCAACACTGAATGATCGAGTCCGTGCAAATCAAGAGGGCTTGGGTGACAAGCTTTTTGTGAAAGTCGTTCAGTTCTTTTAACCCAGTGAATCTTTTACGATCAAACCATCTTCCAACGTGATGACACGATCAGCGTAACTGATGACACGCGGGTCGTGTGTGGCGAAGATAAAGGTGACTCCCGTTTCCTTGTTGAGTTTCTTCATAATATCCATCACCTGATGACCATTGGTCGTGTCTAGGTTGGCAGTGGGCTCGTCAGCCAGAATGAGGGTTGGTTTGGATGCCAGTGCGCGGGCCACAGCCACACGCTGCTGCTGGCCGCCGGATAATTGGTCAGGACGGTTGTTGGCGCGGTCAACCAGATCCACGGATTTGAGCAATTCCATTACACGCTCGCGGCGCTCCCCGGCGGAATGTCGATTAAGCAGAAGGGGCATTTCCACGTTTTCATATGCAGTGAGGGTGGGGATGAGCGCAAAGAATTGGAAAATGAATCCAATCGTTCCCCGGCGCATGTCTGCACGCTGGTTGCGGTTGAGTTTGGTGACGTTCTTATCGTTGATGAAAACCAGTCCCGAGGTTGGCTGGTCAAGGCAGCCGATCATTTGCAGCAGGGTGGTTTTCCCGGAGCCGGATGGACCGACCAGTGCGGTGAATTCGCCGTTCTTGATCGAGAGGTTAACGCCGCGAAGCGCCTGTGTTTCGACTTTCCCAACTTGATATGCGCGGGTGATATTTTCTATTTTTACGACTTCCATGTTGTACTCCTTGCGGACCCAGATCCGCGTTTATTTTTCAGCACGCAAGGCTTCGACCGGTTGCATGCGTGAAGCCATCACTGCTGGGTAAAGTCCAGCCAACATCGTGACCACAAAGGACATGATTGTCAGGTTGATAAGATTGTCCAGGGTCAATTTGGCGTAGATCGTATCGGCGATCGCCATGCCGCTCAGGCCCATATCACCGATATAGAATCCGTTGATGTTGAAATAGAGGGTTCCAAGCACGCCAAGAATTAATCCCATGATCACACCGCCGATCGCCAGCATGGACGATTCCGCCAGGAATAGCATCATGATGCGTCCGCCTCTCATACCGATCGCGGATAGGATCCCGATCTCGCGTGTGCGTTCATAGACCGACATGATCAATGTGTTGATGATGACCGAGGCGGAGATCGCCAGGATGATCATGTAAAAGATCGCGATGTAACTTTGCGCGAAGGCCTCATATTCAACGAACAGGGAGTTCAAGTCTTTCCATGTCTTAATTTCCAAATTTGAGGGAACACTAAGCGAGGGGACGACGGTATCGGTCATTGTTGTGTTATTGAGCAGCACATATATTGTGCTGGCGTGATTTTCCGTCTGTGTCATCGCCTGCGCTTTTGCCAGCGGCAGGAAAATGGTCCCGCTGTCGAAACCATAGGTGTTTGTCGTGTAGATTCCTTTTACGATAAAGGTTTGATCCTGCACATTGCCATCAGCGGTGTTGAGCGAGAGGCTGACATTGTCGCCTGCTTTCAAGTTCAATTTCTCCGCCATCGGCCTGCCAATCAATACTGCGTCGCGGTCATCGGGACTCAGGTAATTCCCGCTGATGATTCCTTTGCGGTATGGGTCGCTCGCGGGTGACAGCGGGTCAATACCTGTAATTTTCGCGCCTGCGGATTGTGTCCCGGAGGAAAGGAATCCGCTTGCATACAAGCGCGGTGTCGCGGCTTTGACCTGATCCATCGCGGCGATCTTGTTCGCGATCTCGTCCGGGTTGGCAACCAGGTCTTCCCACTTAAGACTTGACTTATTTTCATCGTAAGTGGCTGAGCGGATTTGGATGTGTCCGGTTTGCAGGTTGATGGCGGATTCAAGTGCGCTGCCCATCTCGCCTTCGACCACAGACGACATTAGGATCAACAGCGCAAGTCCGCCGCCCACAGCAAGCGCGGAAAAGAAACTTCGTCGGCGGTTGCGGCCTAGATCGCGAAAGGCCATTTTAAGTATTTGCATCATAGGAATGCCTCATACAAAATGCAGGGCTTCGGCAGGTTCGCGCCGCCCGGCTTCAACAGCAGGGATGAGCGCTGCCAGTGCGGATATGAGCACGATCATGGAGACACGCAAGGGCAATTTCTCGACACCCCAGGTGGGATAAGCACGACTTTGGATCAGCGCCATGTAACTCGCGGCGCTGGTCATGTTGCCAAAATCAAGCCCGACTTTCATCAAATAGCCGTTGATCGCCAGCCCCAGGAGTATGCCTGCCGCGACCCCGACCAGCCCGATCATGATGCCCTCAAGAATGAACAGCAGGGAAATTTGATTCGGCTTGAGCCCCATCGCGCCCAACACACCGATCTCCCGCGTCCGCTCGTAAACAGCCATCAGTAAAAGGTTGAGGATGCCGACACCCGCAATGGCAATGATGATCACGCTAAAGATGTTCATCACGCCGCTCTTGGTATTGATCGCGGAGGCGAGGTCGGGATAATTTGCCTGAAACGATTCGATCTCATAGCCGGGCAGACCGGGTTTCATCGCGTCGATCACATTACTTTCCTGTCCGAGTTTGTCAAGGAAGACCGCCACTTCAGTGGATCCTGTCACTTCGTAAAGCGTTTGCGCTTCGCCGAGCGAGATGTAAACGCTTTGCTTCTCAATATCGGCCAGTCCCAGGTCGAAAATGCCGATGATGGTCATGGTTCGCTGGCGCATCTGCTCGTGATGTGAACGCCCGACCAGGGTGACACGGTCACCCACCTTCACGCCCATCGCATCGGCAAGTCCTTTGCCGATCAGAACGTTATCCAGATCGTCTCCGGTGAGGTTGCGTCCCTCTTTAACATTCTGGCCGATGATGTTGACCTTTATTTCTTTTTCAGGCTCGACGCCAATAATACCCACTGAAAACGCGCCTTCGCGGCTGGTAATCAGCCCGCCGGTGTGAATGCGCTGTGAGGCTGCCAATGTCAGCGGATTCGATTCCGCGGCTTTGATCACGGCCTGCGGATCAGCCAGCGGGAACAGCGGGTTTGAATTCGCCTCGGCGCGATAGCCTTCCGCATGGACTTGAATGTTGCCTCCGAGCACCTTTACAGCATTGCCGTAAATTGCATCGGTGAAGCCGGCCATCAGTCCGTCATACCACATCATCAATGCCAGGGTCAACGACATTGCGAGGATAATGATGATCGTGCGGCGTTTGTGCCGCCAAATGTTACGCCATGCCAGGCGCAGGTATAAGATCATTATGTTTTCCTTTTCTAGGTGCTTGCTTTGAATTTCGATTCTGTTTTACGTAAGCCATATTCCATTACATACAATAACTTGTCTATCTTTTCCTGGGTCTTAGCCGACCGCACCCATTTCATGATGTCTTTTTGCTTCATGCCTTCGTTCAGGATGTGATTGGTGATCGCATTTGTCCAGGTATCCATGACCATGACCGCCAGTTCCACATCCACGCTGGGGTCTACCTCACCTTTCTTCATTGCCTGTTTGATCATCATGAAAAAAGTATCTGTCGTTAGTTTGTGATATTCGGTGAAGTTTTTTCCGTAGTATAGTCCTTCGGTCAACAGGACACGGGTGACAGCCTGGGTCATGCGCGGGTAGGCCGAGTTGAACTCCATGCCCGTTTTTACCATCCAGCGGAAATATTCGAAGGTGTCCATGTTCGCGCCCGGGGGGTGCTTTCCCTTGAAGTACACCATCTTCTCATTTTTTAGTACCTCAAGCAGATATTTGAAAACATCCATCTTATCTTCAAAATATTGATAGAAGCTGCCTTTCGAGATCCCGCTGTTCGCCACGATCCGGTTGATGGATGAAGCCTCAAAGCCGAATTCTGCGAATTCATTGATCGCGGCGTTGGATATGGTTTGTCTTTTTTCTTCGGAAAGGTTGAGGAATGTCTGTTTGGGCATGTGGTGTGACCTCTTGGTCATGTGACCTGCAAGTCATATTCTACGCCGATTTCCCTGCCTGTCAAGCGGACTGTGTTTTGCGGTTAAACCATACGTCCTGCGGGTTGCTCAGCCCGCAGGACGACGCCATGCTCAAATTATTTTTATAAACCTAATTCAAATTTTTCTTGAAGAACTTTTTCGCGCGTTCCCAGGCATCCTTTGATGCTTCGGGGATGTAAACGTCCGGATCACTGTCGCGGAAGAAGGCGTGGCCTGAGTTCGGGTACATGATGACTTCGTGTTCCACCCCGGTTTCATCAAGCAGTTTGTCGAATTCTTCCACGGTCCCTGCGGGAATGGAGACATCCGCGTCGCCGAATAACCCCAGTACCGGGGCTTTGAGATGGGTTCGTAATTGGTCAAAGATGGTTTGCATCCCGCCGCCGTAAAAAGTACAGATGGCGTCAACGGGCCGGCTCAAGCCGAGGGTCAGCGACATGCGCCCGCCGAAGCAGAAACCAACACTGCCAATTTTCCCGTTGCAATCAGGGTGAGCCTTGAGCGCGTCAAAAAGGGATTGAAGGTCAAGGTACGCGTTGGGTCCGTATTTTTGCACGAGTTTCATTGCCGTGCCGCCATCGCCGGGTTGTGCAAGCTCGCCGTGATATAGATCTGGTGCAAAAGCGAGATAGCCCTCCTGCGCGAAACGGTCCGCAATGGACTTGGTTTGCGCATCCAGTCCCCACCATTCCTGGATCACGATCATTGCCGGCCAGGGTCCATTTCCTTTAGGCTTTGCGATATGCCCCTCAACGGAACCGAGTTGAATCAATATGCTCATAATTTCTCCTGTGCTATTGTTCGGCTATTTGTGACTCTGTTGAGTTCCCTGACGGGGGCGGGATGGGGAATCATACCGGTGAAAAAGGGGACACTCATGGAGAAAAATTGCCGGCGTGCTGCGACCTGAGTTTTCCCCACACCATCCGCGCCAAAAGACCGGCCCGCCAAAACGCGACAGCCGCCATGCCATGTGCGAGGACGGCAAACAGCGGCGGGGTTTGATAGGTGTAATACGTCCAGCACTCGCGGGTTGTCCCCCACAGTTCAAGGAAATAACCAAGCCCCGTGCCCGCGATAAATGTTATCAGGGCAAAGCGGTGGTCGGTGGGGGTCAGGATCAGCAGGCTGCACAATATTAACGACAACCAGGTATAAGATTTGTCAAAAGTCGGGGAAATAAAGACCAGCATCAGGGCCAGAAAAGCTGTAAAGGTGATCCAGTAAAGGGCTTTGAAGATCGAGGTCGCTGTTTGTTCTGCCCGGCTAAAGGATAGCAAGAAGCGTGAGATCCGATCGATCGAAAGCGAGGCGATCGGCCAGGCCGGGATGATCCACAGCGGCGGGCGTTCGGCGGTGTAATAATGCCACAGATTGGTTTGCGTACCCCATGACTCAATGGCCAGTCCGCCGCAAATGCCGACGAATACGATCAGCAGGTCGGTTTTGAGATTTGCGCGCGCCACGATGGTGATGGACATAAAAAAGAAAATGCCGAGCAGCAGCCAGTCCATATAACGCCACCAGGGTCCGTTCCAATCCACGTAGGAGAGATATTCTTCAGCCAGCGGCCACCAAATGTAAACAATGAGGAAAATGGTGACGAAAAATCCGCCAAGGAGAATGGAAGAGTCGCTCGTCCAAAAAGGCTGTTTTTTATTTTCCATGGGGCGCATTATAACGGACAGATTAAATGTACGCCAATTCACCTAAATTTGTATATACAACTTGTAATTAATGCTGATTTGTGCTATTAACAATAGAGTCTAAATTCATAATAAAGGTTGTTGTATGCATCGTGAACGAGTGTCTGAAAATGTGTTTTGGTTCCAAAGTGAAGTATATGCGCAGGTAACGGCCGGGGTTATTGTAGGCCCGCAGTGGGCGGTGGTGATTGATACTTTGGCCCTGCCTGAAGAAACCCTGGGCATGCGCGAATTTATTGAGCATGAATTGAATGTACAGGTGCGCTATGTGATCAACACGCACTACCATGCCGACCATACCTGGGGCAATTGCTTTTTCCCGGGGGCAACAGTGATCGCTCACTCCAAGTGCCGCGAATTGTTGCTCGAGTACGGTGTGCCATCGTTGGAATCAGCCCGCAAGCAGAATCCGAATCTGAGGCAGGTCAAGATCGTTCCCCCCCACATGACCTTTGACTCCGGTGAGATGACTTTGCGTGTAGGTAAGAAGAACCTGATTTTCTCCCATGCCTTTGGTCACAGCGAGGACGGTATTTCTGTTTTAGTCGAGGAAGACCGTGTGCTTTTTGCGGGCGATGCGTTTATGTCATTGCCTTATATAGTGGATGGCGATATAGATGATATGCTTGCCTCCATCAAGCGCATTGGGCGGCTGGGGCTTGAGAATATCATTCAGGGGCATGGTGACATCATCCTGCGTGGTGAGATCGATGCGGCAGTCAAGGAAAACACGAATTACCTGAACAACATCAAGAAGGCTGTCAAATCCGCCGGCAAGCGCAAGGATGTGGAAGAATATCTTGAGACGATCACGATCGAGAGCTGCGGAAAAAGCCGCGTGCATCTCGGCGGGCTGGCAGAGACGCTGCATCGGCGCAACCTGCGGGCGTTATACCGTCAGATGCACAGCGAAGATTAAATAATAGGATGTTTGAAAAAAGAAATGTTGCAGTGCAGAACTCCTGCCTGCAACATTTTGCATCATGGAAGATCAGGGAGAAGTGAATTGAAAATTATTCTTGAAAAATCAAAATACCTTGCTTTGATCGGTGTTGTCGCCTTATTGTTCGCGGCGGTTGCAGCCTTTGCCTGGGGCACATTGAAGACCGCGGGCACCATATCTTTGGTCATAAGTTCCATGGGCAGGGACAAGGCCATTACGGTCGAACTGATCGAGATCGTGGATAGTTTTTTGATCGCCACAGCCTTGTTGTTCTTTACCGTCAGCTTGTATGAATTGTTCATAGGCAAACTGGACCTGCCCGAATGGATGTTGGCTCATGACCTGTATGACCTGAAGACCAAATTGAGCAGCATGATCGTACTTGTGATGTCGGTAAAATTCCTTGAAAAATTGCTTGAAGTGAAAGACTCCAATGATCTGCTGCGGATCGGCGCCTCCGTCGCGTTGATGTCCGCGGTATTAATTGCGTTCGGATATTTCGGCAAAAAGGAATGAGGTCTGAAGAATGAAAAACAGGCGGGCCAGGCTGCATCCCAATATTTGGGTTGTTACCGCCACATCTTTCCTGACCGATATTTCCTCGGAGATGCTTGTTTATCTTATTCCGTTGTTTCTTTCCAACGTGCTGGGCGTGCGGATGGCGTTTATCGGGTTGATCGACGGGGTGGCGGAGACAACCGCGAGTCTGGTCAAGATCTATTCGGGCGCGCTTTCGGACAGGCTCGGCAGGCGCAAGTGGTTGGCGGTGCTGGGTTATGGCATCTCAACGGTTGCCAAGCCATTTTTATATATTGTCACTGGCTGGGGCGGCGTGATGGGTGTCCGTTTTGCGGACCGCCTGGGCAAGGGCATCCGCACTGCCCCGCGTGACGCGCTGGTCGCTTCCAGTACCGACGAGACCAACCGCGGGTTTGCTTTTGGCTTGCATCGTGCCGGAGATACGGCAGGCGCGTTCCTTGGCATTGCCATTGCGGCATTGATCATCTACCTCACGCAGACCAACGAGGCTTTGTTAAGCGTCAAAACATTTCGGATCGCGGTATTGGCTAGTATCATCCCTGCGGTTTTAGGGGTGATTGTTTTGGGCCTGGGGGCGGCTGATCTGGGCGGACCTGGCAAAGCGGCTGTGGGATTGCGCTTATCGCTCCAGGGCATGGACTCACGTTTCAAATCCTTCCTCTTCATCGTGGTCCTGTTCACGCTTGGGAACTCTTCCGATTCTTTTATCATCCTGCGCGCGCAGGAACGCGGGCTCTCGGTCCTGCAAACCATGTTCATGTTGATGACTTTCACCGCCATCTATACGATGCTTTCCAGCCCGCTGGGGGCGCTCTCAGACAGGGTCGGAAGAAGGAAGTTGATCATTGGCGGCTGGCTCGCGTATGGTCTGGTGTATCTGGGTTTTGCCCTGGCGCAGAGGGGCTGGCAGATCTGGCTGCTGTTTGGTTTGTATGGAATTTATTACGCTGCGACTGAGGGTGTGGCGAAGGCGCTGGTTGCCGACCTTGTGCCGGATACACAGCGCGGCGCTGCCTATGGGTTGTTCAACGCTGCGATCGGCATCACTGCCCTGCCTGCCTCCCTGCTTGCCGGGCTGCTTTGGCAGGGAGCCGGCACCTGGGCGGGTTTTGGCGCCTGGGCCCCTTTTCTATTTGGCGCGGTTCTTGCTTTGTTCGCAAGTCTATTATTATGGAGGTTGGTGAAGTGAGGGGTATACTTTCGCCTTCCAACCGAGAGGTTTTATGAAAGCGCATTCCCGAACAGCATCGAAATTCCCCCCGTTTCAACAGGGCGGCCTGGATTCACTCTGCGGGTTGTACAGTATTGTCAATGCCGAGAGATTTATCAATCATTCCACCGATGATGAAACGCAGCAGTTATTTGATGACCTTGTTCATTTTCTTTCACGCCGTAAATTATTAAGCAAGTTGTTGATCGGGGGGATTATTCATACCGAAATGCTGCAGTTGTTGGACAAGGTTGTCGGCAGGCAGAGAATATCCAACGTACAGATCCCCTGGCGCGGTGTCCCCAATCCGGACCTGACAACTTTCTGGAGGTCCATTCAATATTTTTTGGATGGCACGCCGGGACGCGCGATCATTCTGGGGCTGCAGGGCTATCACGACCATTGGACGGTGATCGAGAGCATTACCAACCGTTCCATCCTGTTGTATGACTCGGCGCTGATCAAGCGCCTGGTGCGTTCATCCTGCACCACAGTGTATACGACCGAAACACGCAAGCATTTGCTTTTCCCCGCGCAGACCTATTTCCTCTCGAATGAAGGGATGGCGGAAGGGCTGGAAGGGTGACCTTACCCCTACGGTCTTATATTTCAATTCCAACATGGTCCAAAAACCCTACCCAATCGTCCTGTTTGACTGGGGCGACACGATAATGTATGATGATCCCGCCTCCACAGTGCCGATGGTGGAGTGGGCGGAGATCCGGCTTGTTGAAGGCATCACTGATGTCCTGGCAGACCTTCAAGCCGGCGGACGGCAGGTTATTTTGGCGACTGGTGCCATGGTTTCAGGAGTGCGTGAGATTCGCGGCGCGTTTGCGCGTACCGGGCTTGACTTGTATTTTTCGCACATCTATTGTTCCAGGGATATGCACCTGCAAAAAGGGGAGGCATTTTATCGGCATATTCTGGCGGACTTGAATGTCTCTGCTGCGGATGTGCTGATGGTCGGCGACAGTTTTGAGAAGGATGTTCAAATTCCAAATTCACTGGGTATCTTTGCCGTGTGGTTTAATCAACGATCAAGCGAGACTCGCGATGGCCAAATGCATACCACCGTCCATTCCATGGCTGACCTGCGTAGATTTTTCTGGATGTTTGGACCGTAATTTTTTATTTTCAACCATAAAAGATATTGATAAAGAGAGGTTCTTATGGGCGTCATGATGCAGACCTTCCACTGGGACTGTCCGCGTGAGGACAAAAAGGAATTTCAATGGTGGAACCATATCAACGAAAAGGTCCCCTCGTTGGCAAAGGTGGGTTTCACCTCGTTGTGGCTTCCTCCCGTCCACAAGGCGGCGAATTTGTTCGGACCTTCGATGGGCTATGATCCTTATGACTATTACGACCTCGGCGAGTTTGACCAGAAGGGCGGTGTTCCAACCTGGTTTGGCACACGCGGGGAATTGGAGAGTCTCATTGTCAACGCCCATGATCACGGTCTTACCCTGATCGCGGATATGGTCTTAAATCATAACTCAGGCGCCGATGCCCAGGAAGTGAATCCCATCACGGGCCAATCTCGTTGGACGGTGTTCAATCCCAAAAGCGGAAAATTTCCGCGCAACTGGGAGTGCTTTCATCCCAGCATGTATGAATCGTGGGATGAGATGACCTTTGGTGACATGCCCGACCTCTCGCACCGCAATCCGTATGTCTTTGGCGAACTGCTCAAGCTCTCCCGCTGGCTGATCGAAGAGATCGGTTTCGACGGTTTCCGCTTCGATTTCGTCAAAGGCTTTGCCGCTGCCACGGTCCATTCCATTCAGGAATATCGCTATATGCGTAATGGGCAGGTTATCAAGCCCTATGGTGTGGCGGAGTATTGGGACAGCGCGGGCAACACGCTGCATTGGGCGAACGAGGCCAATCGTTTAAATTCCAACCCTGTCGATGTGTTTGATTTCCCCCTGCGAGAACTACTCAAGAATTTATGTGACCAGTACGGGTTCGGTTTGAGGAGCCTGGTCGGGGGTGAATCCATTTTGCAGCAGCAGCAATATAGTTCGGTGACATTTGTCGAGAATCATGACCTGCGCGATGAGGGACGCCCGATCACCAACGATAAACTGCTGGCATATTCCTACATCCTGACCCACGAAGGGTATCCTTGTGTGTTTTGGAAGGATTATTACAATTTCAACCTTGCGCTCGAAGATACAGCCAACGGCATCGCCGCCCTTGTCTCTGCCCATGAAAAATATGCCGCTGGCGCAACCAGCACGCTGTACCTTGACGATAGCCTTTATATTATGCAGCGCAGCGGATACGGCGGCCAGCCCGGCTTGATCTATGTCCTGAATAATCGCGGGGATCGCTGGGATGGTCAATGGGTGACGACACAGTGGCGAAACATGGACCTTATCCCTGTGGCGTGGTGGAGTCGGTCGCACATGGAACAACCGTTGATTAAACGCACTGATCCGGAGGGACGCGCGCAGTTCTTTGCCGCCCCGCGCGGGTTTGCGGTGTACGCTCCAAGAATGTAGAACGGGCTGTCCTCATAATTTTTTTCTTCTGGAGGTCGAATGTACGAGCATCATACGGAGCCCCTGGCCGAACCTTCAGTGTTTGCAAAACGTCTGGCCTTGAACGGGTTGATCGGGCTGGCCCTGCTGGTATTTTCATTGGGCATGGGGATGATCGGTTACCATGTTCTTGAAGGGCTCTCATGGATCGATTCTTTGCTCAACGCATCCATGATCCTCGGAGGTATGGGGCCTGTCAATCCGCTGCAGACCGCTGCAGGGAAGATCTTCGCCTCTTTTTATGCGTTGTATTCCGGGGTGGTTTTACTGGCTTCGGTGGGTGTTCTAGCGGCGCCTATTGTTCATCGTTTTATGCACCGCTTCCATCTTGCTGAAGATAACTAA
>CAYLOW010000017.1:12667-27294 GCA_964385315.1 uncultured Anaerolinea sp. | reverse complement strand
GTAACTGTTTAACGCGTTCCACAGCATGTGATGGATCGGTTAATGGGATGATCTGGTACCCCTTGGAATGCAGGTACCGTTCATACAGCCCAATGACTTGCGGGTCATCGTCGATGGTTAGGATAACTTTATTACCGGTGGAGAATGTGGCGTTTTCCCTTTGTGGGCGGAAAAGCGGCAGGGTAAAGTGGAATTTGCTTCCTTTTCCCGCATCACTTTCAACCCATATTTTTCCGCCATGCATGTTGACAATGTATTGACAGATGGAAAGCCCGAGACCCGTGCCGCCTGTCTTACGGGTGGGTGAGGTGTCCACTTGTGAGAAGGGCAGGAAGAGTTTTTCCTGATTTTCCTTCGATATCCCCGTCCCGGTATCAGAAACACTGACTTTCACTTCATTATGCCCTTCCTGGTCAGGCTGAAGTCCCACTTCCACAATGATGCTGCCTTCATCAGTAAATTTGGCCGCATTGGAAAGCAGGTTGATCATGACCTGACGGATACGGATCGCATCCGCCCGTACCGTTGGCAGATCAGGCTGAATGATACGCTTTATTTCAATTGGCTTATCTTTGATTAAACTGCTCATGGTGGAAAGAACACTGCTGACGATGTCAGAGATGTTAACTTCGTCAAAAGCCAGCTCCATCTTGCCTGCTTCGATCTTGGATAGATCAAGAATATCATTGATAAGCCCCAGCAGGTGTTGGCCTGAATTATAGATGGCTGTCAGATCCTGCTGTTGTAATTCGGTTACCGGGCCGTCGATTCCTTTGATGATCACACGCGAGAAACCTATGATCGAGTTGAGCGGTGTGCGTAATTCATGGCTCATGTTCGCAATGAACTGGCTTTTCATGCGATCCACCTCGCGCATTTCCATGACCGCCTTCTGCGAAAGTTCGAAGGAACGCGCGTTGTCAATGGCTACAGCCACCTGGTCCGCAAGCGTTTGAAGCACGGTAACTTCATCTTCTGCGAAGGCGTCTACCCACTTTGACTGAACGTCAATCGCACCAATAACGCGGTTCCCAATTCGCAGGGGAAGGGCGGCTTCTGCGCGGGTGTCAGGCAGTAATGGATTAAATTTATGCAGGGGGTCAACCCGTACATCGTTTACAACCACTGCTTTTCCGTCCAGCGTTACTTTTCCAACAATGGATTTATTGTCCAACTGAAGCGTGTGTTTGTTTCTCTTCATTTCAGCGCCAGCTTCCCCTGTTGATTCCTGTAAAATGGCGGTGAAACCGGTTTCTGCGACAATGAAGATGCTCGCATGATAAAAACTAAATCGCTCAATGATTAAGTTTACTGTCCGGGCAAAGATCGCATTTAGATCCAAGGTAGATGTGACGATTTTACCGATCTCAGAAGACGCGGCCAGATATTCATTCCTGCGGCGGATGGATTCTTCGGCATTTTTCCGTTCGGTAATATCAGAATGGGACCCGGCCATGCGGATCGCTTTTCCGTTCCCATCACGGAGTGCTTTTCCACGATCTCGAATCCAGCGCCAAGTACCGTCCTTATGCCGAAGTCTGATCTCAATGTCATATGCGTCTGTTTTTCCCGTAAGGTAGTTTTCAAGGGCGGTTGTAGCATATTCATGATCTTCGGGGTGGATTAAATTTCCCCAATCTTCAAACCCATTGGTTAATTCGTCGGCTTCATACCCCAGCATGGACTTCCAGCGCGGGGAATGGTAGATTTCGTTGGCAACAATATCCCAATCCCATAAACCATCATTTGCGCCTTCTGCCGCCAGTGCATATTGCTCCTGGCTTTTGCGAAGTGTCTCTTCAGACTTTTTGCGTTCGGTAATATCCTGGTGTACAGACAGGAACCCGAGAATTTTTCCATTCTCGTCAAGAATTGGGTTATTCGTTCCTGATATGGAAAGAATCCGCCCATCTTTTGCTTTATTAATGATCTCGCCTGTAATTGTGCCGCCGGTGAGAAGTGTTGCCCAAAAATGTTTGTATTCCATATCCGGAATAACCCCGGATTTTATTATGCGGGGTGTCTTGCCCAGCGCTTCTTCACTGGTAAATCCATATACCTTTTCAAAGCCTGGATTTACGTATTGGATCACACCCTGAACGTCTGTAATGAATACAGCGCTGTCGATTCGGTCAATTCCAAGTTTAAATTTTTGAGCTTCCTGAAATAAACGCGCGTTTTCAAGCGCAAGTGATAGTTGATCTGTAACTTGTTTTACCAACAGCTTTTCTTCGGGAGTCCACTTTCTTTCGCTTGTATCATCCATCACTCGCAGGGTTGCCCAATCCTGATATCCGGTTTGGAGGTTCACATCGTAAGTGGATGCGGTGTTTTCGATCTCCCTGGTGACAGGGTCGGGTAGTACCAACGTGCTTGTGTGACGTTTAAAGGGTACGGCTGCTTCTTTTGCTTTGGGGGCAGTCGCCAGGAGCTGCCCGGGAGCGTTTAAAGGTTCAACAGACGCCGGCAGCGTCTTTGTCTCAGGTTTAGACTCCTCTTTGGGTTTTGCGTCACTCTCAACAAGGGGAATTCCCTTGAATAATTTATCAAGCCGCTTGTCGATTTTCGGTTTCTTTAACATATTCGACTAACTCCTGGGCGAGTATATGATATTGAGTGGCCCCGCGTGCGCCGGGTTTGTAAATTGAGATCGGCATACCCGCTATGGAACTTTCGCGTAATTTCGTGTCCATTTCTATTACTGTGCTAAATACCCCTTCGCCAAATGTTGAGCGGAGTTGATCGTGAATGTTGCGGTGTGTTCGATTCCTGTTATCCAGCATTGTGATGAGGATGCGGTAAGCGAGACCAGGGTTATCTTCCTCCCGAATACGGCGTACGAGATTCATCATATTTCGCAGGGCATATGCCGAGAAGTATTCCGCCTGAGTTGGGATAAGCAGGAGGTCTGCCGCGGCAAGCGCGTTCTGGGTAATTGCGCCAAGGGCAGTCGGGCAGTCAAGGAGAACGAACTCGTACTGCAAATTAGGGGTGTTGGCGATCGCCCGCTTTAAAATAGTTGTGTAATTGGTGCGCATCGGCAGGTATTGCTCGGATGTTTCCACCCTCAGGCTGGACGGGATCAGGTCAAGTTTTTCCACATCGGTCTTAAGCCGGGCGCTTAATAACGGTGCATTGTCCAGCATGACACTGCTGGAAGTATTCTCAGATTCCCCCGGTTCAAACCCGAGGGCAAGCGTAAGGTTGGCTTGCGCATCAAGGTCTATAAGCAGAACATGATAACCCAGATCAACAAGGGCAGCGCCTAGAGAGATGGTGGTTGTGGTTTTTGCCACGCCGCCTTTTTCATTGGATATTGCAATTATCTTTGTCATGGCTGTTTTATTCCAATCATTTGTCTGGTGAAGGTGTAATCTTCTTAGGGACGAGCTCTATTCTTGTGGCGCCCAGTGCATGCTTTAATTCTTCGACTGCGGTTTTTATCATTTCCTGGGGATCATAAGAGTTGCGTATCTTGGTGGTAATGTCTGACACAAGATGTTCGCGTTCGGCACGGCGGCTTGTTTCATCAAAGAGGCGGGCATTTTCAGCGGAGAGCGCGACCTGTTCCGCAACGGCCTTGATCAAATCCATTTTATCCGGGTTTATGCGTGTGTTTTGAGGTGCTTGCACAGACAACGTACCGATTATTTCACCTCGCAGGGTGATCGGAACATTTATTTCCTGCCTGTCCGCAGTGCCTGCATTTCGGGCAGGTTCTGACTCATTGTCCATTGGAATGATACCGCTCGTTGAATAGCCATATCCGGTGATTTTCTCCTCTTGTGGAAGGCGACTCCATGTTTCATGTACGTACTGGCGTTGTATGGCTTCAAATTCCGAGATCGCTTTCTGACTTTGGTCAAAGAGCCGCGCATTTTGAATGGCAAGGCTGACCTGGTCGGCCAGCGTGGAAAGGGTATTAAAGTCTTCATCGGTAAATATACCCGCTTCAGTGCTTTGAATGTCCAGTGCGCCAATGACTTTTTCACCTGCCTTGAGCGGCAGAGCCATTTCAGATTGAGTAAATGGCAGCTCGGGATTGGTAAAATAATTAGCATCCACTCCCACATTCAATGCGATGCGTGATTTTCCGGTTTGGGTCACATAACCAACGATGCCCTGTTCACCGATTTTTAGCTGGTGGCGGCGCTGGATCATTTTCCTTCCACCTTTACTGTTTGCAGCGCTGAGCACTGCATACTGATCATTGGCATCGGTCAGGAAAATACCGACATGGTAAAAGCCAAGCCGTTCACTGATCACTTCAGAGATAAGAGGGAGTAATTCCCGCAGGTTCTGAACGGAAGCGATCGTATTTGAGATTCGGGCAATGGACTCAAATTGTTTGGCGCGTTTTTCATTCAAGGCGCCTGCTTTTTGTAGATCAAAGGTTCGTTCGGTGATTGCCTGCTCAAGGTTTTGAATTAAGTTCCGAAGTTTATCAGATAATGCATTGAATCTTAGAACAAGATCAAATGCTTCCTTGCTGTTCCCGGCCGATGAGATCGGGATCGTTTGAAGATGCTCTTCAGATATTTGCGCGATTTTGGCAGCCACAGTGCTTAAAGCAACAGACTGGTACGAAAGGCGGTATCCAAAAAACCAGGCGAGTAAAGTAATGATGGGTATGGTTATGCCGAAATAAATTAATACCTGTTGCTTTATTTTTTCATTCACCTTTATGACGGTATCAGCGTTCATATCCAGCCCCAGGATGGATTCAAGGCTGCCGTCTGATTTGTAAAGAGGTGTGTAGGCGGAAATAACAGATCCAAACTCGTCTGTATAAATATCATCTTCAACCACAGTCCCTGAAGGTGATGCGAAAGTTTTCAATAACAGGTCTGACGGTTGTTCGTATGGAATGACTCCGGGCGGATCCGGTACATAATCAGCGCCGCCAGCATCCAGATAAAAATAGATGCCGCCATCTTTATTTTGCCTCATGGTATAGATATTGATGACGTCATTGCCGGCTGTGATGATATCAGAAAGCTCTTTTTGAGACTTAATATAGGATTCGTTTTCAAGACCGGATTTGTCCACCACAGCGGCCAATTCATCCGGGTTGAGTTGAGCCGCTGTAATATCTGCAATGTTCCGGAGGCGCAGTTTTAGATCTTCACGCACCTGATTGCTGAAGTTAATGAAAAATATACCGGTAACAATTGCACTGGCAACAACCCCAAACACGATCAATCCAATTGTGATCGTAGCCTGCAAACTGATGTAGCGTCGTCCTGGCTGGTTCTCCACGAAAATACTCCTTGCAAAAACTCGACTTCCTAATGATGATACTAATAATCCGGGTTATTTTTCGTTTTGTTCAAATTTTATGAAAACTTCCGAGCCGGGCAGAGCACGTCCCAATTCTTCCACGGCTGTTTGTAATACATTCTTTAAATTGATGGATGCGCCGATCTTTCCGGTAACTTCACTGATGGTCTGTTCTTTGATCGCCTGGCGCTTTGCCTCCTGGATCAAACGCGCATTTTCAAGGGCTATTGTGGCGCGTTCGGCAGTGGCTTTAGCCATGTCGATCTCATCATCCGTCCATTTCCGTTCTGGATTTGATGCGCTGAGTTTTAGGGTGCCAATACGTGTTCCCCGAAGGATAAGCGGTACGGAAAAACCATAAGGTTTTTCGTTTACGGATGGATCATATTTTTTTGTACCGATGCCGTCGTAAGTATATCCTTCCACCGGTTCTTGGGTCAGGAATTGTTTCCATTGTTGTTGACTTGCCTGGGTGGATGCTGCCTTTGCCTGCATCAGGGCTTCCTGAGTCTGTTCATAGGATCGCGCATTTTGGATTGCGATGCTAACCTGGTTGGCTAATGTGGAAAGGATGTTAATGTCCTCTTGAGAGAAAGCGTTCGTTTCTGTGCTTTGCACGTCAAGCGCTCCAAACACATTATTCCCAATGCCCAGGGGAAGGGCGATTTCAGAGTGGGTGTCTGGCAGGTCCGGGTTATTGAAGTATGCCGTGTCCATCCCAACGTCCAGGGCGATGCGCGGCTGCCCGGTGTTGGTTACAAAACCTACAATGCCAGTCCCTCCCACACGCAGACGATGATTGCGCTCAAGCATTTTTTTCCCGCCTTCGCTGTTCGCTGCCGAGAGGATCGCGTTTTCCTTGCTTTCATCCAGCAGGAAGATGCCCACATGATAGAAACCAAAGCTCTCGGAGATCGTCCGTGTAATTTGCGGCAGGAGCTCACTCAGAATTTGCATGGAACTAATGGTGCGGGAAATCTGTGCGATCGCCTCCAACTGGGCGGTGCGGCGTTCGTTAATTTCATTGGCAACTGCCAGCCCGGCAGTCTGTTCATTTGCGTATTGTTGAAGTTTTACCTGGTTGGCTTTCAGCTCATTTTCACGCTCATGTAATTGTTCATTGACTTTGACCAAAATATCCTGTTTTCGTCCGGCATATCCGGCAAACAAGCCCAGCACAATAGGCGCTGTATCCACGATCCATAACAAAGAATTCGTGCGTTGAATAACGAGCATGCTCGCGAAAGCCATTGGATGACCGGAAATTAAAATTTCCAAAATAGTCCCCACCAGCGGGAATGTGAATCCAAAAGCTATGCCGAGCATGGCATAACGCTGAGTTTCATTTATTCGCGCGCGTTTTGTTATTTCATTCACAGGACTACCTCAAAATAGTTAAAGACTTTAACCGGCAGGATTTGTTTATTCGTCATTGTTTTCAATTTCAACCGATATTTGGGCGTCTCCGATTTGACTGCCCAGGGCTTGAACGGCGGTTTTCAATATCGCTTCAATTTCAGTGCTTGCACTGATCCTGGCTGAAATTTCGCTGATCGCGCGTTCTTTCTCCGCGGCCATGCGGCTTTCAGCCAACAGGCGTGAGCTTTCAATTGAAAGGGCGGCACGATTGACGATGGCGGTGATGATGTCTATTTGATCGTCGGTCAATCTGCTTTCATCGTTTGTTTTAACATTAAGAATGCCGACAATTTCGCCGCGCAATTTAACCGGCATCGTCATTTGTGAATTCTTTACATTTTTAATATACATGGTTCCGGAGTCTCTGGCTTCTTTTGCGCCTGGAAGGACCAGGGGATCTTTATAGAGGCTTGTATTCATTCCGCTCCGATGAACACCCGCGATTTTTTGGATGGATGTAAATTTTTTCCAGCCGCTTTGCAGATCCTGACGGTAAAGAAGCTCGGACTCGAGCAGACTCTTTTGCGTTTTTTCGAAAAGGAGTGCATTGGCAATTGCCATGGATACCTGGTCAGCCAGTGTGATAAGTATCTCAATATCCTCGCGGTTGAAGGCGTTCGGTTCCGTGCTTTGTATATCAAGTACACCAATGATTTGACCGCCGGTTTGAATGAGCGGCAGCGCCATTTCAGAGCGGGTTTCCGGCAGGTCTGGATTGTTAAAGAAGGCGGAGTCTGCTTCTGTATCGAGCGCGATGCGTGGTTTTGCCGTCCCGGCGACATACCCGACGATACCAACCTGACCGACACGCAGTTTGTGGTTACGCTCAAGCATTTTTCGTCCGCCTTCGCTGTTGGCAGCGGTTAAAACAGCGTAATCCTTGTTTAGATTGATCAGAAAAATACCGACATGGTAAAAGCCAAAATACCGGCTTGTGGCTTGTGTGATCTGTGGCAGGAGGTCCTGCAAATTTTGGGAGGAGACAATGGTACGTGTTACCTGTGCAATTGCCTGAAACAATTGAGCGCGATGATCATTTACCTGATTGGCAACAGCCAGGTCCCGGGCCTTCTTTTCCAAAACCTGCTCCAGCTTGGATTTTTCACTTTGGAACCCTTCCAAAACAGATTGAGTCTGCTGCCTTGCTTTACCAAATTCGACCTGTGTCAAGCGTATTCCATTCACAATAACAACAGCAAGAAGAAGCATCGAAGCGCTTCCGGCTGCCCAGTTTACAACTACCCCTGGTACGGTTATGGTCATTACACCGTTATATATGTCCACCCCTTTAATGAAAATTGCCAGCATTGCGATGCCAGTAACCATCCAGCCTGTCTTCCATGAAAACAAAAGTGATGCCATGGTTATTGCACCCAGCAGCCACGTCTGGGCCTCAATTCGCGTTTCCGATCCTGTAAGCCCTAAAACTCCCAGACTGAAGAATAAGCTGATAAGAGTGCCGGCTTTTATTGAATTTTG
This sequence comes from uncultured Anaerolinea sp., assembly GCA_964385315.1. Taxonomy (GTDB): domain Bacteria; phylum Chloroflexota; class Anaerolineae; order Anaerolineales; family Villigracilaceae; genus Villigracilis. Next base: position 19,116 of record CAYLOW010000017.1, on the reverse strand, counting down.
AATGGGCAGGAAGGTAATTAGTAACAAAACAAAATAGATGCCAATATAGAGCCAGGCAAGTGCGGGGAGGGGCGCGCCAAGTACGCCATTGATTACCGCTGCCAATCCCAGTATGCACGCCCCTATTAAGGTGACCCGCAGGAATCCGGATCGCCAATTTGCTTCTGAAAACTCTATAGTGTCAGGTAAACGATTCATTTTACTAAGATCCAGGTTAAGAAATGTCGGAAGGATAAATACCAGTTTGAAAATTTTGAAAAACCGGTTTCCCAAGCTTATTGTATAGTATCTTTATTCTTCATTTATTGAAGAAGCATTCTCGTTATCGAATTGCAAGGTTACTTCCGAATCGCCAAGAATGCGTTCTATTTCTTCCGCGGTTGTATACAGAATGTTGCCAATGTTCAGCGCGGATCCAATACGGGAGGTTGCGTCCAGGATCGCGCGTTCTTTTGTTGCGCGCCTCTGGCTGTCTTTTAGCAGCCGGGCATTTTCCAGTGTGATGCCTGCGCGGTTTGCGGCGGCTTGTGCAATGACAATCTCATCATTTGTCCAAACATGACCCGGGTCTTCCTGTTCCAGGCCAATTACACCAATGATCTGATCCAACACCATGATTGGGATCATGAGGGTCGTCTTTGTTTGCCGGTCATTTTGTTCGTGGTTTTCCTCCAGGATAATCGGTTCACCATTTTTCAATTGATGCAGGAGGTCCTCTGATAAATTCCGTGGCACAGACCGTACCTGTAGTCCATCATATTCGTAACCGGAACGCTCAGATTGATTGATGGTGGATTGCCATATATTTTGGGTTTGTAGTTGGTAGGCATTGTTGAGTTCGGCCAGGGTTTGATTTACCTGCTGCACCAATTGGGCATTTTCGATCGCCGCCGCCAGCTGGTCTGCAAGCAATTGAAGGACTTTCGTATCCTGTTCACTGAAGGCTGACTGAAAGTCTGCCTGAATATCCAAGGCTCCGATGGTAATGTTGCGGCTTCGTAAAGGCAGTGTGATTTCAGAACGGGTTTGCGGAAGATAGGGGTTCTTAAAGTGAACCGCGTCTGAGCCAACATCCAGGGCAATATGTGCCTGTCCCGTTCTGGTCACACTGCCAACCAAACCTTCCTGCCCCACCTTTAATTTGTAGTTTTGTTCAAGCATTTGACTGGCGGCGATACTGCTGGCGGCGCGTAAAACGGCAAAATCACCGCGATCATTTACAAGAAAGATGCCGACATGGTAATACTTAAACCTTTCGCGAATTAAATTTGCCGACACATTTAGCAGCGTGTTAAGGTCGTGAATGATCGTGATCTCCCGTGCGACTTCAGCGATTGTCTCAAGCTCCAGGCTGCGGCGCTCCAGACTGCGGGAGCGGTCTGCGACTTTATCTTCCAGGGTTTCAAAGGCCTGAGCCAATTCACCGGACATTTGGTTAAAGGCTTGTGCCAGGTCTTCCAACTCATCATGGGTATGGATTTGGATTTCCCCGGCAAATTCACCTCCATCCAATTGCAGCTTTTCTGCAGTTAACTGGCTTGCGTGCCGGGTTAAACGGCGCAGCGGGTTGGTAATGGAGCGGGTGAGTAGAAAAAGCAGGGCGCCGAATACCAGGACGGTCACGGCGGCGTAAAGAATAAGAGTGTTCCGTGGCGCGGAGGCTTTCGCAAAAAGCTCATCTTGTGGAAAGGCCAGCGCAAGAGACCAGCCTGTCCCCAGTTCGATGGGAGCATAGGCAACCAAAACGGGTTTCCCTTGAGGGTCAGTGACTTCCTCGAAACCAACCTTGCCCGCGAGCATATTGTCAACTAATTCCAACCACCCTTTGCCTTTAACCGAGAAGGTGGAAGTCAACATGGAATCGGACATGGGTTCGTAGTAACCCCCGGCATTTTCGCCAATACCCAGGATCGTTCCTTCGGAATCCAGCAGGAACGCGTATCCTTTGTCCCCAACCGAAATTTGCTTTACAAGTTCCTGAATTTGAGAAAAAGCAATGTCGGCTGTTGCCACGCCTTTGAAATTTCCTGTCTCGTCAAAAAATGGAGCACTCCAGGTTACCATCCAAATATTCCCGCCGCCGAAGTCAAAGTAGGGAGCCGACAGGACAGGTGTGCGGTTTATTTTTGCATCGGTGTACCAGTCCCAATTGAGATAATCATAATCAGGGTTTCCCAATTGGGTGAACTTCAGGTCCAAATTGGTGACCGATGAGCGGCTGTAATAAGGAGCCCAGTAGTAAAGGTCAGGTTGGAATTTGTTGGGCTCATAGGCGATTGTGGAACCAAAGACCTGTTCATTATTCATTAAAGTACTTTGAATAACCTTCAAGACCGTCGCTTCATCATAGTTCGAAATTCCGGCTGTGGAAGCCAGATCCTTTGCAACCCCTCTTGTCCAGGTCAGGTTGGCGCGAATGAGCTCAGCCTTCGATTTAGTTTGACCTGTCAATTCATTCGTCAAGGTATTAATTAAAGCGGCTTGCGTTGCACGAATGGTTAGAAATGTAAACAATACAAAAGCGGAAGACAACAGAAAAATCACCATTAAGGGAAGTTTGATGCTCAAATTTACCCTGCGTTGAAGACCTCCACTAGACCGTGGACGCTCGAGCCTATTGGGGGCAGGTTGATTTTTTTCAGGTAAGTTGCGGATGACAGGTGTGTCCATAATATTTTCTTTTAATCCGTCGCAGGCTCATGAGATCGTGCGTTGTTATCTTCGGAGGATGTTTCCAGTTGGATAAATGTGCGTGTTGTACCCAGTGTGCGTCCAAGTTCTTCAACCGTTGTTTGCAGAATTCGATTGAAGTCAGTGGATGCCCCGATCTGAGATGTGAGGTGTGCTATGGTTTCTTCCTGTTTTGCACGGCGGCTTGTTTCTTCAAATAAGCGGGCGTTTTCAAGCGCATAAGCTGCGCGTTCGGAAATGGATTGCACGACTGTGATTTCATCTTCGGTCCATTTTCTATTTGTTTCTGCGGCTTCAATATGGATAATGCCGATCACTTGATCTCTGAATTTCACAGGAACAGCCAGGGTGGAGGGGGAGTTGCTTGAAGGGTGAGCCTCCATCGTTATTTCACCGGATTCGAGGGCCTTATCCATAATTTGGTTGTTTACCGGAATTTCGGTTGAAATTGTTCCGTCAGACTGGAACGAATAACCAAATTGTTTTTTACTGCGGGGTGTTTGTCTTATTCCATTGCGCTTGGGGCTTTTAGATTCGGCTTGTTGATTGCCCTGCATGTAATTTATGGCAATTGCAATCTGGCTGGCAAGTGTGTTTAAAAGATTTGTATCCTCATTTTTGAAAGCGGAGGGTGTGGTGCTTTGTATGTCCAGCACGCCGATCATTTGCGATCCGTACTTGAGGGGGATCGCCATCTCGGAACGCGTTTTCGGGAGGTCAGGGTTGTTAGCGAAAACTACATCTGAACCGGTGTCCAGCGAAATACGCGGGGTTCCTGCCTGCGATACATACCCGACAATGCCGGCTCCGCCGACCTTTAATTGATGACGGCGTTCAAGCATGCGCTTTCCACCCGGACTGTTCGAGGCTCGTAACACGGCATATTCGTTATTTTCATCCAGTAGAAATATGCCTACATGGTAAAAATTAAGTTTTTCACTGACAGACTGGACAATTTCATCAAGCAATTCATGAAGCTGCAGCGTTGCATGCGATGAGATTTCCTGTGAGATTTCAGAGATGGTTTGCAGGCGGGATGTTCGCTGAAGGATCTGTTCGTTGGTTTCATTCAACTCGCGAGTGCGCAGCTCCACCTGTTCTTCAAGGGCCTGGTTGGCTTCCTGAAGTTCCCGGTTTTTAATGATCTGCTCACTTCTTCTTTCTTTTTCGATCTGTAAAAGTGAGTAATGCCGTTGAAAGATAACAACGATGGCAGTCATGATCAGCGCGAAGGAAAATGAATATTGGAAGATGTATTGCGGAGTTGTATTGAGCCGGTTTTCCAGCGTACCGTTTATCTCGGCAATTCCTGTGAGCGCGAAAGCAGCGACCATTGTGACCGCCAACAATATTATGGAAACCGGATTTTTTCTATTCTGAATGGCCGCCAGCAATAAAATTCCAAGATTTCCCATCCAAAGCAGATCGTGCGAACCATCTCCTTCAACCACTGTGACAAGGCAAAGTAAAGATGAAGCCGCCACCGGGAATAAGATCAAATAGCCATATTTTGCCCGAAGCGCCTGTGAAAAAATAAACAGGGCAACGACATTGGTGACCACAGATGCCATTACTGTTATCGGGGTTCGATATATCAGAAGCGGCAATAATGTCCCCAGAATTCCCATTGCCAGGCTCACCAGGATCTCGGCGCGTTGTCCTGGATCTTCGCCGGGGCGATCATTGAACAGATAGTCATGCAGGTTGGCGGGCGTATTCATGCTATTCCCTCGCCTTCCGGCTCAGGCCGGCGGCAGGATATTTATCGCTGCTCTGCTCACTGAATTGATCCAACAACTGGAAGGTGACCGTTGCGTTCCCAATGGTTTGACCCAGCTCCTGTACGGTTTCACGCAGGATCGCATCTGTCTGTGATACAGCACTAATTCGCGCAGAAATATCCGAGATGCGTGATTCACGCACGGCAAGTTGTTGGGATGCCTTGTAAAGGCGCGCGCTTTCCAACGCGCCTCCCAACTGGTCTGATAACAACATCGCCAGGTTCGTTTCTTCCTGAGTCCAGGATTCCGAGATCTCTGATTTTTTCAAGCGTATGGCGCCAATGATCTGACCGCGTACCCTGACCGGTATGCTGACAGTTAACCCGTCATTCCCAATGACAATATCTCCCATTTCAACTGCTTTGGCGATGTTTGGCTCAAGGTGCTCGGAATGTATTTGAACCGTGGCTGGCGGGGTGGCAAGGAAGCCGATTTGCGGCTGATCGTGAAGCAATTTCCTCCAAGCCCCATGGCTTGTTTCAGCGTAACCCATACGCGCAGTCTCAAGCGCTTTTTCAGTTTCGTTGAATAAATTGGCATTTTGAATGGCAATGGCGATCTGCTCAGCCAAAATCTGTAATGTGGAAATGTCTTCCTCTGAAAAAGCCCCGGTTTCCGTGCTTTGCACATCCAACGCGCCAAGGATCTGGCCGCCAATCACCAGCGGCAGTGCCATTTCCGAGTGCGTTTCCGGCAGATCGGGATTGTTAAAATATACGGCATCCTTGCCGACATCGAGGGCGATGCGGGCTCTTGCATTTTGAGTGACATACCCCACGATACCCGTTTCACCAACTTTGAGCTTGTGGTTTTTCTCCAACATGCGTCGGCCGCCATCGCTATTGGATGCGCTCAATACCGCATATTCCTTATGTTCATCCAATAAAAAAATGCCGACATGGTAATAGCCGAAATTCTCATGGATGAGGTAAGTGGTCTGTTGTAAAAGTTCGGAAAGATCACGAAAAGAGGTAATGGCTTTTCCCACACCCGCCACTGCTTTAAACAGGTTGCTGCGACGCTCAATTTCACTAGTGCGTTCGGCAACCCGCTGTTCAAGCGAACGGATCGAACCCCTTAAAGTTGATGTCATGACATTCAATGTTTCTGCGAGTGTTCCTATTTCATCCCCGCTTTGAACCTCGGCTTTGGCATCCATATTGCCCCCAATAATCGCATTGGCCACATTGGTCAGGGATTTTAAGGGAGCCATCAAGCGGGTTCCCACCCAAAGGGCTGCGAGAGTTGCAAGGATCAGGACTGCTGCAATAAGGATAATGCTGAATTGAATGGTGTTCGCTGTTTCCCGGGCAATTTGAGCATTAACATCCGTGGCTTGTGCGAGCATTTCCTCCGACGGGACGATGATTGCAAGTGTGTATTCCACCTCAGGAATCTGGTGATAGGAGACATATCGTTCCACACCGCCCAAATTTACGGTGATGACTTCATTTTTGCCGGATAATAATTTTTTGATCACATCGAAAAAATTGGGGGAAACATTGGGTAATTTTGTTCCGTCCAATTTTTCGCCCAATGGCACGGTTTCAGACGTGACCCCAAAGTCACGATACCCGGCCTCGGGTAAAGCGATCAATCGGCCTTCCTTGTCCAACAGAAAAGCATACCCGGTTTCTCCAACATGGATGTTGGAGACCAGCCCTGTGATCTTGGTCAGCTGAATATCCATTGCGGTGACGCCTTCAAATTGGTTCCGCGGCCCAAAAACTGGAATGCTGGTCGTGATGACTAGCCCATGGAGGGCCGCATCCTGATAGGGTGTTGACCAAACCGCGCCCCCTGCCTTGTTTTGTGCGGGGGATGCGTTTACAAACCAGGGGCGTCCGGTAACATCAAAATCGGCAGGCACGATACCGGCCAGGTCTACATTTGGATAGTAAACAACCTCCCTGGTAATTCCTCCAAAGTAGATCGCGATAATATCCGGATTATTGTCAAGAATTGCGGGGATCATTA
>CAYLOW010000017.1:0-12567 GCA_964385315.1 uncultured Anaerolinea sp. | reverse complement strand
TTTTGAACCTTGGCGCGGACACTTGCTTCAAGTTGTGTCGTCAACAAGGAGTTTGATTCTTGTGTGCGGTAATAGACGTAATATCCCATTCCGATAACGGCAATGAATGTGATCAACGTATTGCCAAAAGTCAATTTAGCCCGCAAGCTGATCTGACCCAGCGGGGAGCGATTCAGGATATTGATTAAGGACGGTCGTCTTGTATTCATCGGGGAGTGCCCTTATTCTCGGCTTGAACTTTCTTATCAGCCGCTTTTTCCATTTGCAGCGAGCCGATACTGATCTCAGCTTCCTTCAAGTCAAATACTCTGCGGAGCTCGGTGGTTGCCGTGCGCAATACCGCCTCAACGTCCAGAGTTTCACGGACACGGGCTGATACATTTGCAATGACCTGGTCGCGGAGGGCGCTTTTGCGTGTTTCATCTACAAGGCGGGTGTTTTCGAGCGCGAGTGCCACCTGATCTGCAACTTTTTCCACCAGGCTCCGTTCGCGTTCAGACCATGAGGCAACGGCGCCTTTTCTTTTTAGGACGATCTTGCCGATCGTCTGCCCATGCAGCACAAGCGGGACGAGTAATCCATCGGCGGCATTTTGTTTATTGTTCACAAAAAGCGGACGTACTCCTGCCGGGGTATATTGATATGCGGGTTTGCGGCGGCTGGTAAATTTTGTCCATGTTTCGTGAGTTTGCTCGGAGGTATTGGATTCCAGTTGGCGTACCAGATTCCTGGTTTCACCGATCAGGCGGACGTTATCTATTGAGATTGCCACCAGGTCGGCAAGTGTCTGCAATATTTCCGCATCCTGCATGGTGAAGGCCTGCGGCTGGTCTGAGTGCATGTCCAATATGCCAATTACATTGTTTCGGACCGTAAGAGGCAGAACCATGCGGGAACGGGTGAGCGGGAAACTGGCCTCGCGGGAAAAGTTTATATTATCGACATCTGATGTGATATATGGACGATTGTGCTCAATGACCTGATAGAACAGGTTAAGCCTGTCTGGTTCGATGCGAAAACCCTGCCCGATCAATTCCCTGCCCGCGGCTGATGACGCAGATTGCAGGAAGGCAGTCCTTTTACGCTCATCCAAAAGATATAACCCCACCTGGTAGTATTCAAACCGCTCCGAAGCCAGCCTGGTAACGGTTTCCATCAGCTCGGTTATGTCCTGCATTTCCGCTATGGTCCTGGAGACGAATGCGGAGGTGCGGAGTTGTGCTGTGCGTGATTCCAGTTCATTTGTGCGTTCACGCACCCGGCCTTCCATTTGCGCGCGTTCGGTGGTGAGCATTTGGAAAGTGTCCTGCATTTCCCGGGTCACATGCGAGAATTCCTTTTTGAATTGATTGATGGCGATAATAAGAATGGTGCTGATTATGGAAAAATTAATTGTGTAGGCAACCCAGTCAATTAACCTGGTGCCGGGTACATCCGGTGAACTGAAGTGGTAAATGCCGAGTTGTTGAAGGGTGCCTATGATCACGAATGAAGCCGCGCTGATCGCCAATGCGGCGATATCGACACGCTCATCGAACAACAAAGCAGATAAGGCGATAAAGGCTATAAAGAAGACGCTTCCATCCAGCCATGGGCCCCACGCAAGGATCGAGTTTACTCCGACCGTAAATACCATAAATAACAGGGCAAATGCACGGATCGAGTACTTCACCTTAAAAACTGTGATCGTCAATAAAATAAGATAGAGGCTGATGAATAAAACCCGGTCAGTGGTTGTTGCGGTGGAAAACGAGGCGCCAATGATTATGATTCCCAAAACACACGCAATGCGCAGGATGGTTGCAATAAATTGTTCGCGCCAGCTTTTGTAATCAAAAGATTTGATGGGCGGTAAAGACGGTGCATTATTCATTCTCACCACCCATTGATATTTCAATATTTACTTCGGCGGCTTCCAGCGCCCGTCCCAATTCGCGGACAGTGGTCTGGAGAATGCTGTCTATGGTGGTGGAAGCCCATATTTTTGATGAAACATCATTTGCCAATCTTTCACGCATGGCGATTGACTGGCTATCCTCCACAAGGCGCGCATTTTCCAGCGCGAGGGCGGCTTGCGATGCAATGGATTCAATCAGTTTTTTCTGCTCGGGTGTCCATTCCTCAAGGCTTGACATATTGATCTGCCCAATGACCTGCTCGCGCAGGGTAAGCGGTATTTCAAAGTCTTTCCTGCCGGCCGAATCTTTCTCACCCAGTGTGTATTCAAAATTCTGGTCGGCAGCGATGGAAAGCCAGGCCCCCTGGGTATATTGCTGCTGGGTCGCGCTCATTTCACTGATGCTTTGCCGGGCCTCTGTGAAAAGGCGTGAGTTTTCAAGCGCGATCGCCACCTGGTTTGCCATGTTTTGATAGGCATCTACATCCTGCGGGCCAAAAGCATTTTGCCTGGTTGAGTGCATTTCAAGTGCGCCGACCACGAGTTCCCCAATGGCAAGCGGCAGCGCGATCTGGGAGCGGGTGTATGTCAATAGGGGGTTATCAAGTCGGTTTGAGGCCGGCCCGATATCCATAATGCAAGCCTGGTTTGTGCGGATGGCGGTTCCTATCGCGTTTTTTCCATTAATACTTAAATGGTATTTGTTCTTCTGCAGCACTTTCCCCGCATCACCGGTTCCTGCTTTTAACTCGGCCCATTGGCCTGTGGAATCGGTCAAAAAGATGGCAGTGTAATAACATTCAAATTCGTCGCCTATCAAATTCGCGGCGTTTGTAAGCAGTTCATCGGAGTTAAGAATGCTTGTGATCATACGTCCGATCTTGTTCACCTTGCGTAATTGCCGGGTGCGTTCAGTTACATTAATTTCAAGATTGTTGCGTTCGTTTTTGATCGTATTCAGGTTTTCATCAATTTGTCGTTGGGATTCAATCAGTGATCGTTCAAGGCGCTGGAAACCCAAAATAATGACGATCCCGAACATCACGATCATGGCGCCGCCGCTGATCCAATCTTCGAGGAGGGCGGGGAATGTATAGGGGGCAAGCGGCGTGATAATTTTATTCATCATCAACCAGCCGGATAATGTGATCGTGAGGATATCCACCGCCAGCGTGATAATACCGGCCTGTGGGGAGAGCAGCATGGTGGCAAAAAGGATCGATCCCAAAAAGAAGAACGCGCTGTCGCCCAGGATGCCGTACCTGAATAATTCACTTAACCCCAATGCATAAATACAAAGGAGAAATACATTAATGCGGAAGTTGTACGGGAAGCGTACAACGGTAACAAGGCCTGTCAAACCATACGCTGCGATGAAAATCGCCTTGATGAAAAAGCTTCCGGCGCTGGTTACAGCGGGAATTAGGACGATGGCCCCCAGTAGAAGGGTGCCGATCAGAAGAGGCATTACAAATCTTTCACGCCAGTTCTTGTATAACAGGCGGGTGGCTTCTTCCGGGTTGGGTGTGGTGATTTGGGAAGGATCGGTTTGGATCATTTGATATCTTCCTGTTTCGTGCCGGTTGAAGGATTGATCTGAACTTTCGCGTAGTCTGCGCCGGTGATCCTTGTCAATTCATTGGCTGTCGCGGCGAGGATCGACTGAATATCCGTTGACCTGCGGATCCTGCTCGTCACTTCATAGACCAGGCGGTCGCGCTCAGCCTGTAAACGGATCTGTTCGAGCAGGCGCGCATTGGCAATGATGGCGGCGAGACTTCCACCGAGCGTACCGAGCATTTCTTCATCATTCTCGGTATAGGCGTCAAGGATCTCACTTTCCACATTGAGCACACCCAGTAATTCATTGCGATAAACAAGCGGGACGGCCAATTCGGAACGCGTATTTGAACTGACCATAATATAGCGCAGGTCTTCGGCCACATTTTTAATGCGAAGCGGGCGCCTGTGTTCGGCAACCCAGCCGGTGATACCGCTTCCCATTGAGACCTCCACCTGCGCGGCGTCTTCCGCGTAACCGGTGGATGCCTTGGCTTCCAGGGTGCGTTTCTCACGATTGGCGAGGAGGATGGTGACACGGTCTCCACCCAGCGTGACCTGCAAACCATTCACGGCGCCAGACAGCGCCTCTTCGAGGGTTGTGCCGGATGCTGCCGTGGTTGTGATGTGATGCAGCAGCCGGTGCTGGGAAAGATGTTCCTGGGTCTCTGAGAATAACTCGGTATTGACGACGGCTATCGCCATTTGGTCGGCAAGGATTTTGAGACTGAGCAGTTTGTCTTCTGTAAAGGCGTATGGGTGAATGCTTTGAACATCAATTTCGCCCAAAATACGGTCACCAACTTTTAGCGGGAAGGCCGCTTCTGAACGGGTGTCTGGAAAGAGCAGATCGACGGCGTAGGTGGCATCCCTGGCCGTATTATCGACCACGAGGGGGTCACCTCCGCTGCTGACAAATCCGACAATTGATTTTGAACCAATGGCTATTTTGTACCCGGTACGTTTCATCTGCGCGCCGGCTTCCCCGATCGCCTCGCGGACCACGGTGAACTCCCCCTCGAGGTCATGCAGGAATACGGCCGCGTGATAAAAATCAAAACGTTCGTGGATAAAATTAACAGCTTTGACCAGCAATTCATCCAGATTGAGGGATCCGCTGATGTCGCGCGCGATTTCGGCCGCGGTTTCAAGCTGTAATGCCCGGTTTTGGCTTTCTTCCAACAAGTGCGCGTTGTTGATCACGCCCGCGACCTGGCTGGTGATGGAAGTGAAGAATTTCAGATCATCCTCATTGAAGGCATGATCATGTTCCGTATCCTGGACGATCAAGGCGCCGATGGGTTTGTTTTTTACAAGCATGGGGACGCCCATCCATGAGCGGGCGGGTTTGCCGGAAATTTTTGCCCCAAGTTCAACGGCCTTACGTTCCGTATCCTCCACAAGCATCAAGGGCTGGCGTGTGCCGATCAATATGGATGTCAGACCTTCTCCGAGGGGGAAGGATTCTATTTTCGAAATTTGCCCGTCTTCATAATTGAAGGGGATGCTGATGGTGTTGCTTTTTTCATCATAAAGCGCAACGATCAGGCTGTAATCACCTAGGATCTTTTGAATTTTGCCTTGCAGGGCCTTAAAGAATGTTTGTTGATCGGTGGAGGTGGAAACGGCCTCGCTGATGGATGCCAGCGCTTCGGCATCGCGCAGGTGCTTCCTGGTTTGCAGGACCGCTTCCGTTTTTTCCATCGAGATGGACATCAGGTCGGCAAGATTGATGTACGGCTGGGTTGTGCCACTCGAAAGATTTAGTTCACGCCCGCCGATCATAAGGATCGCGGTTAGTTCCCTGTTCTTTCTCACCGGTAGGAAGGCGGCGCTTTCGAGTTCGAGGCTGTGCATGATCTCTTTGAATGCGTCGGGCATATCCATGCTGTTTGATGAGGCAAACACCTCTCCATTGGACAGGTATTCATCGATATCCCTGGTATCCGCTTCACTGAAGATCGGAAGGGTTTCCCTTGATACAACGCCATTGGATGAGGAGAACACGGTCAGCTTTTTATTTTGTACCTGTAACAGCAGAACGGGATAGGGCGCTTTATCCAGGATCTGGCTGCCAATGATCAATATTTCCTGTTCTGTTTCCGCCTGGGCGATCAACCTGCTTGCCCGATAAAGACGCGCAAGCTCTTCAAAATTGACCTGGTTTGACCCGGTCAATTCAACGTTTTGGATGGCTGTGGCGATCTGGCTGCACAGGGTTTGCAGCATGATGACAGCTTCAGGGCTGAAGGCGTCTGTTTTCGTGCTTTGCACATCCAGGACGCCCAGCACCACGGAGCCAATGGAGATCGGCATGCCGGCTTCCGAGCGGGTTTCGGGAAGCAGTTCATTCTTCAGGTGAAGGATGTCTTCCTGAACATCTGATGCGATGCGCGGTTGATTGTTCGCGCTGACCCATCCGATAATGGATGCTGAATTTATTTCCAGACGGTATTTATTTTTTGCAAGGGTTTCGGTGGCGTTGCCAAACCCGGTTTTGAAATCAACATATTTTCCGCTGTGATCCACCAGGAATATGCTGGCCTGATAGTAGCCAAACTGCTGCACCAGCAGTTCAACAGTTCTGTTGAATGTTTCATTCAGGTCGGAAAATTCGGTTATGTTTTGCGCCACTTCTGCGGTGGTGCGGATCTGACGCTCGCCTTCATCCACTTTTTGTTCAAGAGAATGATATAGTTTTTCCAGATCATCCGCCATTTTATTGAAGGAACCGGCCAGAACGCCGATCTCGTCATCGCTGCGCACTTCTGAACGGCGGCTCCAATCTCCATCGGCAAAGGCGAGTGCGATATCTGAAAGGGAACGCAGGGGTTTTACCACGCGGTTAATACTGAGGGCCATTACCAGGGCGGTTGCCAGCAGGGCGCCCAGGATCAACACACTTGTGAAGGGAATGAGACCGGTGATCTGGTCATAGATATCCCTGGCTTTTACTTCAAGCACAACACCGGACTGCATTCCGGGAAACCATTGGACCTGCGCGAGCGTGTCTTCACCCCCGGCCTCTGTTATTTCGAGGGTCTCGGGCAGCGGGGTTTTTTGCACCATCAAGTCAGAAAACATGGAATTGATGCTGTCCTGCGATGGTGATTCGAAAAGCGTGAATTCACCCGTCTGCGGGTTGTTGTAAACGAAATGCCGGTCAGATAGAACGAAATAAGTGGCGGCTTGCGGCGACAGCCCATCCAAAGGCTGGACAAGTTTTTGCAGATTTTTCTTTTCCGTGATCCCCACAAAATAACCGAGCAGGGAACCGCGCCTGGTCTTATATTGCTGGTTGGTTACAAGGATGAATTCGTTTTGATATAAAGGGGAAAGCCCATAAAGGGCGATCGAGTGATTCTCTGACCCGGTCTTCTCAAGAACGGAAGGGTCGAGCGCCATTCCCTCCCATTCGGTATTGCTCGAAATTTTTATGTTCCCGTTCGGGTCCAGAAGCAGGAATTGATTGAAGGAGGGCGAATCTTCTGCTGAATTCAAATTCCTGAATTCCTGCAGGACACTGCCGCGAATATTATCGAATTCACTGCTTTTCGGGTTCGCGTGAAGCGCGAGCTCTGTCAGGATGGTAAAGTCGCTGTTCTCAAGCAGGAGTTGAAGCTGGGTCTCTTTATTTAATATTTCATGTTCAATGATCTTGAGCTGTACTGAAAGCAGTTTTTGTGACTGGGCGATCGCCTGTTCCTGCAGCAGCGCGCGGGCGCGGAGATAAGCGGCCCCTGCCATTAAGGTAAGGGGAATGAACGTAAATATTAAGAGCGTCCGTACAAGAGTTCCTGCCAGGCTGCCCTTAATTCTTTTTTGTTTAGCGTCATGGATGGGCTTCGCTTGATTCGTTATCATTAATGGCTTAGTTGTATTCCCAGACCGCCTCTCCGCTTAAAATGCGGCGAATTTGATCAGGGAAACGGTCGGGGTCAAGGGGCTTGCCTAAAAAGCCGTCAAAGCCGGACTCTTTTGCCTTGTTCATCTGTTCAAGGCTGGCTTCCGCGGTCACGGCGATGATCGGTATTTTTTTGAACCGTTCTGATGCGCGAATTTTTTTCAGGGCTCCATAGCCGTCTTCATACGGAAGGCGGATATCCATCATAATAAGATCAAGGCGGGGCAGGGTATCTGCGTATTCCACAACCTCGTAGCCTGAAGTCTTCCATTCACAATGGATGCCGAGGTAGCCGAGGATGCGCGCGATCAGTACGAAATTGGAAACATTATCTTCAACGACCAGGACCGCCGCATCTTTTGGAATGTTGGGTTTGCGGATGGGTTGTGTATCAGAAATGGCGGGGGTATGGTCAGACATTGGTGCTCCTTAAAATAAATCGCTCGATCTGCTGCGAGAGCGTATCGATATCAATAGGTTTTTGAATGTATCCGTCACATCCAGCCCCCAACGATTTTTCACGGTCACCGCGCATTACATTCGCTGTAACCGCAACGATCGGGATCCCTGAAAATTGGTCGATCGTTTTGATCTTGGCGGTCAGGGTATAGCCGTCCATGTCCGGCATGTTGATGTCCATCAAAACCAGGTCAATATGGGCTTTTTCCAATACTTCCATGGCTTGTCTGGCGTTAATGGCTTCAAGGACAGAATAGCCTTCTGCTTCAAGCACCCTGCGGATCAGAATTCTGTTATCCGGGTTATCTTCCACATAAAGCACAGTACTTTTTCTGACTTCAAGTGCCATAAGGCTTATCTCCGGTTTGAATTCTACTTTAAGTTATGCTTGCCTTCATAACAGCAACCTTGCAAATAATATAAAAAGCCGAGGCGGAAAATCCTCGGCTTGTCTTTGAGCGGGTGAAGGGGATCGAACCCTCGATATCTTGCTTGGGAAGCAAGCGTTCTACCACTGAACTACACCCGCTTGGGGGGAACAAAATGGATTATACGCTACATGGAAAAGGCATGTCAAGCACGATAAAAAATCGTGATCGGGGCGCCGGGTTATTGGCTGCGTTTTAGGAGCATGTTCGCCAGCTCCAGCATGGACTCGCCGGCCGCGCCGCGCGCGTTGACTTCACCAAGATATTTCAAGGCGACCTGGGTTTCCTTTTCGGAGATCTCCTCGGCATAGGCCCGGGCACCTTCATCTTCAAGCAGCGCGGCAACTGCCTTCACTTCCCCGGCTGTGATCGGTCCCTGCTTCCAGCGTGCGGAGAATTTGCCGTGCCTGCCAAGCGCATAAAGGACCGGCAGGGAGTTTTTGCCTTCAACCAGGTCACTGGCTGTGGATTTGCCCGTCAGCGCTTCATCACCCCAAATGCCGAGGATATCGTCCTGTACCTGGAACGCGAGCCCGAGGTGATAGCCAAATTGACGGTAGGCTTCCTGCTCTGCCTTGCCCGCGTTACCGAGCAGGGCGCCGATGTGGGTGCAGGCGGAGAGCAGGGCGGATGTCTTCCCGCCGACCATGGGCCAATAATCATCAAGGCCGAGGTCGTTGCGCTCTTCGTAGGACATATCCAGGTATTGGCCGCGTGTCAGGTTCAGGCAGGCTTCATGCAGAATGGATGCCGTCTGCACCACCGACTCCGCGGGGTGCGACCTGCTCAGGTCCATGACAGCCTGGTATGAGATGACGAACATGGCATCGCCAACATTGATGGCCATGGGGATGCCCCACTTTGTCCAGACGGTCGGCCGGCCGCGGCGCTTCTCGGAATTATCCTGCACGTCGTCATGCACCAGGCTGAAGTTGTGCACAAGCTCCACTGCCGCGGCGGCGGGCAGGGAGAGCTTCCAATCGGCACCCACGGATGCAGATGCAAGCAGGACGATCAGCGGACGGATCCGTTTGCCGGTGGCTTCCCTTCCCGCGCCTTCCCCGGTCCAACCCAGGTGATAGGTGAGCATCTCGTGAAACTGCCGGGTTTGGGGGGTATTCAAACGCGCAACCTGACCCTGAAGTTCCGTCTCAATGGCGGGCAGCATGATCTCGATGTGTTGTTTCAGGTTCATATTCTTCCTCTGTCAATTCTTGTGCGTTGATCTGGACGCGCCTACAATAAGCGGCGAATTTCCAATTCATTTTTTAAATGTTCAGGTGAAATAAATTGGACCGTATCGAACCCCAGTTTTTCCGCGGCATTGATGTTCGTTGCAGAATCGTCAATGAACAGGCATTGATCCGCCGGCCTGCCGATCCTTTGCAGGCACAATTCAAATATCTCGGGCTCAGGCTTGACCAGATTCACCTCGCCTGAAAGGATGATCCCGTCGAACAGGTTGAGAAATTCAAATTCGTGGCGCACAATGGTAAAGGTCTCGGAGGACCAGTTGCTCAGGCCAAATAAGGTTACTTGCTTTTCCTTCAAAGCCCGCAGAAGCTTAACGGTTCCCTCAATGCTTCCCGTCAGGGTTTCCTTCCAATGTTCCTGATAAGCGCTGATCAGATGCGCATAGTGTGGAAATTTTTTTGAATGCAGGGCAACGGCCTCGGCAAAGGGGCGGCCTTTATCCTGCCGTGTATTCCATTCCATAAAGCTGATCTCTTCGAGGAAATCCTCCATGGCCTGGGGCTGCCCCGGAAAATAACGGGCATATAGATTGCGCGGATCCCACCCGATAAGTACACCTCCAAAATCGAAAATAACCGCCTGGATCTGCGCTGTCATTGAGATTCCTTTAATCTCCAAACTTCGATGCCGGTGTAGCCGGTGGAGCCAAGTTTTGCATACTGTTTCTCTGTCCATCTTGAGAACAATCCCGCGTTGTTATCTGCCGGGTCATATAGCAGGGCTTCATTGATCACGAAACCCTGCGTGGTGAGGTAGTTGTTTACTGCATACACCCTGCCCTGGCTGTCGACCCGATTGACGATGAGCATGTGCTCAAAATTTCCGCCTGTGCCGGCGTAGATGTAAACAAAATCACCGGGCAGGAGCGGGTTTACGGTCCAATCGATCTGGTCGATCCTCTGCCTGATCCGGGTATTTGAATATTTGTCCTTCGGAAACACAGAGTCGATCACGGCACGGTCTTTTCCCAGGTCGGGATTAAGGAGGAAGAAGTCATGCGGTACAAGGTCTGGTTTATTGACCAGCCCCGCCTTTTGCAGGATGGCGATCGAAAGCGGTCCGCAGGTGGTGCTGGGGTCTGAGAAGCGGAGTTGATTGATCATCACTGACATGGCTTTGCTTTGTTCGTAGGTGGGCGCCAGAAAGGTGAGTGATGCTTCGTATAAACTGATCTGCTGACTGCGCGTCAACGGCCCTGTGATGTTGATCTCTCCATTGGCGATCAGCATTTCAGTTTCGGTCAATGTGGCGGTCGGAAGAAATGTGGCTGTGGGGGATGGGGTGAGCGTGGGCGTGAGGGTAAGCGTGGGTGCGATCGTGTTGGTCGCGGCCGGGGTGAGTGAAGGTGGAACGGTCAGTGTCGGGACCGGGCTGGGCGTGCTTCTGACGCCGAATAGGGAGTTCCCGCCATACGCGCTGAACTGCGGTTTAAGGAAGGCGACTGCAAAAAAAAGACTGGCGAGCAGCGCGCCAATCCCAAGACCATAGCCAAGATATTTTAGATCAGTGAATCTCATATGGCATATTTTAGCCGATATGGGGAGAATGGCGGGAAGAAAATTTAACCTTGTATGCCGGTTGTTTTTAAGTTGTACCTCACACCAGGCAGGTGCCGCCAAATTCTGAAAATGGCAGCTTATTGGCTTTTCCTCAATATTCGGGTATCATGCCATAAGATAACAAACCCCCACTCGAGGCAGTATGTCATCCACAATCAAATATATTCTCGCAATTGATCTGGGCACGTCGGGACCGAAGGTCGCGTTGTTCTCCACTGATGGCGACCTGGTTGGCAGTGAATTTGAGGAAACAAAGGTTATGCTTCTGCCCGATGGAGGGGCGGAGCAATCTCCGGTGGATTGGTGGCGCGCGATCGAGACCGCGGGCAAACGCCTGCTCGCGAGGGGCCTGGTGCCCAATGCCGATATTGTCGCGATCGGTTCCACGGCCCAATGGTCGGGGACGGTGGCCGTGGACCAGGACGGCAACGCGCTGGGGAATGCCATCAATTGGATGGATGCGCGCGGCGCGCTTTACATAAAGAAAATGGTGGACGGCCCCATAAAAGTGGAGGGGTACGCACTGGGGAAACTGATCAAGTGGATCCGGTTGACGGGCGGCATCCCGGCCGGCTCGGGCAAGGATCCGATCGCGCACATCCTGTATCTCAAGGATGTGCACCCGGATATTTATCAACGCACGTATAAATTTCTCGAGCCGATCGATTTTATCGGCCTGCGCCTGACGGGGAAATTTGCCGCGTCTTTCAATTCGATCGTGCTGCATTGGGTGACGGATAACCGCGATATTCAAAATGTGAGTTATCACGACGGGCTGATACGGCTGACCGGCATTGACCGCGCCAAACTGCCCGACCTGAAACCCGCCAATGCCATATTAGGCACTTTGCTGCCCGAAATTGCCCGCGATTGGGGATTGCGCGAGGATGTGCAGGTGATGATGGGGTCGCCGGATGTGCACTCTGCCGCGGTGGGCTCGGGCGCAGTGCGCGATTTTGAGCCTCATCTTTATATTGGGACGTCGAGCTGGCTGACATGTCATGTGCCCTTTAAGAAGACCGATCTTTTTCACAATATGGGCGCGCTGCCTTCTGCCATACCGGGGCGCTACCTGCTGACCAACGAACAGGAAACCGCGGGCGGCTGCCTGCAGTATTTGCGCGACCAGATCTTCTTCCCGCAGGATGCGTTATCGAGAGGGGCGAAACCCGCGAATGTGTATCAACTGTTCGATGAACTTGCCGCGGGCATTCCGGCCGGCAGTGACAAATTGATCTTTACCCCCTGGCTGTATGGCGAGCGCGCGCCGATGGATGATCACCTGGTGCGCGGCGGATTCTTCAACCAGTCGCTGGGCACCACGCGCGCGCACATGGTACGCGCCGTGTTCGAAGGGGTGGCGTTCAACTCGCGCTGGCTGCTGAAATATGTGGAGCAGTTCAACAAGCGGCCGGTCCAATCGATCAGCATGGTGGGCGGCGGGGCGAAATCGGACCTGTGGTGCCAGATCTGCGCCGATGTGATGGACCGCCCGATCAAGCAGGT
>CAYLOW010000016.1:0-27408 GCA_964385315.1 uncultured Anaerolinea sp. | reverse complement strand
TTGTCAACCGCCACCCATGACGGCTCATTAATAACAACCCCCTTACCGCGGACATGAACAAGAGTGTTCGCGGTACCAAGGTCAATGGCAATATCGAGAGAGAAAAGGCCTAACAGCCAATTTATCGGGTTGAAGGCCAAACGGAACTCCTGGGGGATATTCTTTGCATAATCATAAGACTAACGGGAAATTATACCATGAGCACTGAAAAACCATTGGGAGCGGTTGACGTGGCCCACGCCGGGATTTGAATACCATATTTCTCATTCCAGATCGGGGAATGGAGGTTCATTGCTTCCTACACGAAGCCAAATCACAGATAATCTGATTTTTCTGAAGCCAAAATTTCCTCTTACATCAAATTATTCTAGGTCCACCTCATGATAAGCCCGGCACTGTGTCTTTATTCACATGTATATTCGTTTTGAGTAAGAACTGATGACTTATCTGTCTAGCATTTGATCCGAGATTTGAAGAGAAGGGTTGAATAAAAAAAATATGAGTCGCTCAAATTCCCATAAGGCGGACCCCGTATCATTTCCTGAACTTTACATTTTTATTCCCTCAGTGTGTACGAGTGAGCGAAGATGACCATTTTAGGGGAATACGTGCATTCGATAGAACGACTCATCTAGTCTTGAAGCCTACATTGGACTACTGGAACTAAACTTCAAGGTAATTTCCAAATGTTTTTTATATCTGTCCTACCCGTCAATAATACATATTCACCCGTCGTTTGATTGAAATTCCAACAATTACTATGGAGATAATCAAATTCCATATACGCATTCAATAACAGGGAGTAAAATAACGGGCATTAAATTTTATTTTCACAAAAGGAGATACAATGACAAAAATTGCAATTATTTCAGATAGTACCGCTTATTTGCCGGCAGAGTTGATAAAGCAATACGCCATCACGATCGTCCCCCTGGTTGTCATTTGGGATGAGAAGACCTTCGAGGACGGGATAGATATTCAGTCGGCTGAGTTTTACACCCGGCTGAAAACTTCGAAATCCATGCCGTCTACATCTCAAGTTTCAGTAGGTAACATGCATGCCGCATTTATGAATCTCGCAGATCAGGGATTTGACGTGCTTGGAATTTTTATCTCGTCAAAACTCTCCGGTACCATCCAGTCGGCAGAGCAGGCCAAAGAAATGATGGGTGCCGGCCGGGATAAAGTAACGATCGTGGACAGCGGGGCTACATCAATGAATTTGGGATTTCATGTATTGGCTGTTGCACGGGCGCTTGAAAACGGTGCGAGCTTGAGTGATTGTCTTGCAATTCTTGAAAAAATTCGCGAAAACTCGGGTGTCTTCTTCGCCGTGGATACACTTGAGTTTTTACATCGTGGTGGTCGTATTGGGGGAGCACAGAGGTTTATTGGCTCTGCCCTGAATCTCAAACCGATCCTGACGCTGAAAGACGGAAAAGTTGAAGGGATTGAGAGGATCCGCACGAAAACAAAAGCGCATGACCGCCTGATTGAATTGGTCGCGGAAAAAGTGAAAGGAAAATCAAATATTCGCCTCGCGACATTACATGCCAATGCTGGCGAAGAGGCAAAAGCCTTGCTGGACCGCGCGGCCAAAAAAATCAACCCCATCGAAACCCTGTTTACTGAAGTCAGCCCGGTAATAGGCACTCATACCGGGCCGGGAACGGTCGGGCTCGCATACAGTTTCGATTAACCAATAACGCCTTAGATTAATTCCAGAACTTATAAACCACTCCACGAATTAAGCATCCCCTGAGCTTGAGTACAACCAGCTCAGGGGATGCTTATATTCCTTGACTTTCCGCCTCACCCGTCGTAAAATCTTATTAATCTGATTAATCGGATAACTATGATGATACTACGTGAACGAACCTCCCCTGAAATTTCTGAATTTTTGCGTTACCTCGCATCACACCCGGAAGCAGAAAACAGCCTGCCGACTTTGAATGAATTAAGCCGCGAACTTGGTATAAGTGTTGCCGGATTGCGCGAACAGCTTGAAGTGGCACGCGCCCTGGGACTGGTTGAAGTCCGCCCCCGTACAGGGACAAGGCGACTCGCATATTCATTCGCCCCAGCGGTCAAGCAAAGCCTGGCTTACGCCCTGGCTTTGAATCAAACCCATTTTAAAAAATATTCGGAACTTCGCGTTCATATTGAGACCGCATACTGGGATGAAGCGGTTTTATTACTGACAAATGATGATAAACACGAATTGCAAAACATTATCGCACTTGCATTTGAAAAATTGCACGGCAACCCCATCCAGATCCCAAACGATGAGCACCGCAGACTGCACCTGCTGATTTACAGTCGTCTCGATAATCCTTTCGTTATCGGGCTCCTGGAGGCCTATTGGGAAGCATACGAATCCATCGGGTTGAACATGTATGCAGGCGGCATGGATTATCTTGAAAAAGTTTGGGGCTACCACGCGGCCATAGTTGAAAGTATTTGTAATGGAAATTACGCGGCGGGATATCAGGCTTTGGTCACACACATTGACCTCTTCGCAAACCGCCCGTTATAAAACAAGGAGTCACATGAACAAAATCATTAACGATTTCTCAATTACCGTCGGCACAGTGAACGGCTCCGGCAGTTCCACAGCCAACAACACCATCTTACGCACCATTTTCAAGATGGGAGTCCCCGTCTCGGGGAAAAATCTCTTCCCCTCGAACATTCAGGGTCTGCCAACCTGGTATACCATCCGTGCCAACAAGGATGGATTTATTGCCCACAACGAAAGGCGCGATATCGTCATCGCGATGAATCCCGCTTCATTTGCGCGCGATCTGGCTTCTGTAACACCGGGGGGCGCATTTTATTATTCAGATGATATTAAACAGCCCGTCGACCGAACTGACATCGCTATCTACCCGATGCCGGTAAAGACATTATTGCGAAACGACCCCACGATCCCGGCTAATTTTCGTGATCTCGTAGGGAATATGATTTATGTTGGTGTGTTGGCGCAAATGATCAACCTGGATATGGATAAGATCCTGGCGGCTTTGACGTTTCACTTCAAAGGGAAACAAAAGCCAATTGACATGAACTTTAATGCGCTCAAGGCCGGCGCTGAGTGGGCAAAAGCCACCCTGGAAAAGAAAGACCCGTTCTTTATTGAACCCATGAATAAGACAGATGGTCTGATCATGGCGGACGGGAATACCGCTGCCGCGCTTGGTTCCATTTTCGGAGGCGTGCAATTTTCTGCCTGGTACCCGATAACCCCTGCGACCTCCATTGCAGAGCAGTTAAATGAATATTTACCCCAGCTGCGAAAACGCGCAGACGGTAAAAAGACCTATGCCATTGTGCAGGCCGAGGACGAACTCGCCGCACTTGGCATGTGCATCGGCGCCGGCTGGGCAGGTCTGCGCTCCATGACAAATACCTCCGGTCCCGGCCTGTCACTTATGACAGAGTTTGCGGGACTCGCTTATTATGCCGAAGTTCCTGTGGTTATCTGGGATGTGCAGCGCATCGGGCCGAGTACGGGACTGCCTACGCGCACATCGCAGGGAGACCTGACCTTCGCCTATTTCATCGGTCATGGTGATTCTCAATCAATAATCTTGCTGCCGGGCGATGTATTCGAATGTTTTGAATTCGGCTGGCGCTCTTTTGACATAGCCGAAAGAATGCAGACTCCCATCTTCGTATTGATTGATCTCGATATGGGCACAAATCAATGGATCAGCAAGCCCTTTGAATATCCTGAAGAGCCAATGGACCGCGGCAAAGTATTGACTGAAAAGGATATTGAAGAACTCAAGGGAAACTGGGGACGTTACCTCGATAAAGACGGCGATGGGATCGGGTACCGAACCTTCCCCGGGAACAAACATCCCGCCAGCGCATACTTTACTCGCGGTACCGGTCATGATGCATACGCCAAATACAGCGAGGAAGCCACCGTGTACACGGCGAACATGAACCGCCTAAAGGAAAAGCAGGAAACCGCCAAAAAGTTCATTCCTGCCCCGGTCCTGCACACGATGAAAGGTGCAACCGCCGGTATTATCGCTTATGGCTCAACGGAAGCAGCTGTCAATGAAGCCCGGCACCAATTGGATACAGAACACGGCATCAAAACCGACTTCCTGCGCATCCGCGCCCTGCCCTTCTCGAAGGAAGTGGATGTGTTCCTCGCAAAGCATGATCAAATCTTCATCGTGGAGATGAATCGCGACGGACAAATGGATCAAATCCTGAAAACCGAATACGCTGCATTCGCTCCCAAGTTTAAGTCCGTGGCTTTTGGCGATGGAATGCCAGCGTCTGCTGACTGGGTACGCAAGGGCATCCTGGAAAAGTATGAAAAGAACAGCAAGACGACACCCAAAATCCAGAAGCCGGCGAAGAAAGTAATTGCGAAGAAAGCCGCACCTGCCAACAAAGGGGTCTCGAAGAAAGCTTCGGTAAAGAAGGTGGTCACCTCACCCTCCAAGGCAAAAAAAACCGGTTCAGGTAAAACGGTTAAAAAAGCGGTCCGAAAGTAAATTGGCAATGAATAGGAGCAAAACGAAATGACTGAAACCCTTCCCATGGCTGGCACAGCAGCAAGTGTCAATCTCGCCGGCCTTTCAAAAAATGATTATCGCGGCGCACCAACCACCCTCTGCCAGGGCTGTGGACATAACTCGATCTCAAATCAGATCATAAGCGCGTTGTATGAAATGAACATCGTGCCCGAAGATATTGTAAAATTCAGCGGCATTGGTTGTTCATCAAAATCACCGACATATTTCCTGAATCGTTCGTTCAGCTTCAACAGCCTGCATGGACGCATGCCGTCCATTGCCACAGGCGCGCTGTTTGCCGATAAGCACCTCAAAGGGGTTGGCGTTTCCGGTGACGGCGACTCTGCCAGTATAGGCATGGGGCAGTTTAAACATGTTATGCGGCGCAATGTGAATATGCTTTATATCATCGAAAATAACGGGGTGTACGGACTCACAAAAGGTCAATTCTCGGCGACAGCAGAAAGAGGACTTCAATTAAAGAAGCAGGGTGAAAACCTTTACCTGCCTGTTGATATATGCATGGAAGCCCTTGCATCGAACGCGACCTTTATCGCACGTTCCTTCGCGGGGAATCCCAAACAGGTCAAGGAATTAATGAAAGCAGCGCTTTCACACGACGGCATCGCCGTATTGGATATCATCAGCCCATGTGTTACCTTCAACAATCAGGATAATGCCTACCATTCCTATTCCTGGGGCAAGGACCACGAGGAACCCCTGCATGAGATATCCTATATCGCGCCGCGCAATGAGATCATGCTTGAGCGCGAGTTGGAGGAAGGCGCGACATGTGAAGTAGCCATGCACGACGGCTCAGTAATTGTCTTGAAAAATCTTGAAAGAGGCTATGACCCATCCAATCGTCTAGAGGCCATGCGCGTTATGGAAGAAGCACAGCAAAACAATTGGCTGATCACCGGGTTGCTTTATCTGGACACAACCAAGCCTAACCTGACTTCAATGTTCGATCTTGTGGATACACCCCTCAACCGCCTGACTGAGGCTGACTTGAGACCCGAGCGCGAAATGATAGACAAAGTCAACGCGATGATGTTCTAAACTTCACGAACTCCCCCGAAATCCGAAAATGGGATTTGGGGGAGTTTTTTTTTGGTTTCAGTACCGGGCATATATCGTTCCAAAAAGATGATTCATCAATTCGACGGACAACTCCTCCCCCTTTGATCAAAACACAACAGGGCTATCCCATTTTGCCGCGTTTACATTCCTCCCCCTTGCCTTTATAATTTTCTGCATGAGATCTTTGGTGAAGGAACTTCAACTTGACTACATTCGCGCCGGCGGGCCAGGCGGTCAAAATGTAAACAAGGTTGCCACGGCGGTCCAGTTACGCTTTGATGTGCTTAACTCGCCTACCCTGACAGAAGATGTAAAAACACGCCTGATGAGGCTGGCGGGCCGGCGGATGACAGACGCAGGAGTATTGATCATTGAGGCTGGCAAATTCCGCACACAGGAAAAAAATCGTGAGGACGCCATCGAGCGGCTTAACGCCCTGGTGCGAAAAGCCGCTGAGAAACCAAAATTGCGTCAAAAGACAAAACCGACTAAGGCCTCAAAAGAGGAAAGATTGATGGAGAAAAAGAAAAGGGGAGAAACAAAAAAATTTCGCAGTAGGTCAATAAATCTGAATGAATAAACTTACCCTGAAAATATACCCTTAAGGTTTTTTATGATTCAAAATATGACTTAACCTATTTATTGGCTACACGTAATTTGCTTCAAAAATTCCCTACTTGCATGAAACCAAAACGAAAAATAGGGGTACTTTTACCAACAACCAAGGACCCAATACAATATATAATAAAAGTAACGCAATAAACTGGTAGACCGGCACCGAACAGGAGTCCATATGATCAAAGGCATTACCCTGCAAAAACGGGAAATATATGATAATTCAGGCACTGGCGAAGTCGTTGGATATATTGGCGCAAATGTTGTGATCTATGCGAAAGAAAACAAATATCAGATGCTTCACCTCATCAACGGTGGTTGGGTAAATGCCGGGGCAAAGCAGCAATATATAAAATGGGAGGTTGTCCCTGACACGGTCCAACCCCCACCCCCACCGGTCGTGATTGACCCGGGCATTCCAGTCCAGCCAGACGTACCCAGCCTGGTTACCGAAGTCAAGCGCATGGGCAGGATCGCGACATTGCTGGTGGATTGGCAGAACCCAAAGTGGGGCTTTACATCCCGGGACGTCGGGCCATTGAATGCCTATCCGCAAACCGTTACTTTTAATGCCATCCGCAACAGGTCAAAGGGACCCCGTATTCCATTGACAGAGCAGGTCGTGAGTTACCTGACCATGTTGAATGGCGAAAGAATAAAAGATGGGATCCTAATTCCCAATGCAGGTTGGATCAACAAACCCACGGAACCGCCCACAGTTGAAAGGATCACTTGGGCAGCCAACCTGGTTATCGTAAAAGAAACACGCTGGAACGGCAATGTTGAATTTTCCAATATCTTTGCCTCTAATTGCTATGACCAGGAACTGAGTGGAACTTTTTTCGACCAGGATATGCGCCTGGTAGTTCACAAATTCAATGCGGTGACCAGGAACAGGTCAATGATAAAACTTGCGCGGGGGGTGGATTGTTACACTCCTTTCATGACCAATCCCTATGTGAACAATGGCGATATGTGGATCTGCTCCAATTATCTCGAGATGTGGCCCGCTCTGCCTTTTGCGCTCCAGGACGGGACAGAGATCATCGAATATGAATTGCATGGGTACAGGATCTTCGGGCGGCGGGCGGATGGCAGTGCTGTCCTGTTGCGCGATCCCGGCGGTTTTAAAACAAACTGGAAGATCAAATCGCCGGAAGTTCCTGTATAGCGGAATCCATGTCGAAAGAGAGAGCGGCAAAGTAAATAACTTCGATATAATCGGGGGACTATGAAAAAGCATAACATGCTGGCCGGTTTATTTGCGGGTCTTGCCGCCGCTTCGATCTGGGGTGGAATGTACGTTGTCAGTAAAGTCGTCATGGAAGTCATTCCGCCGTTCACATTACTGGCGATCCGTCTGATCATGGGCGCCTTGACCCTGGGAATAGTGATCTATTTTCGCAAGGACAAAACAACACTCACAAAAGATTTCTTTTGGAAAAGCGCTCTGGTCGGTTTTGTGGGGTATGGCATATCACTTGGGTTTCAATTCGTGGGAACAGACCTTTCAACCGCCTCCAATGGATCACTCGTGACATCCGCAACGCCAGCTTTTGTTTTGATCTTTGCGCCTTTTCTGCTGGGCGAGCGCACCACAAAACGCGGCATTCTCGCACTTGCAGTATCCACGCTTGGGGTGGTGGCAGTCATTGACCCGCGCCATGCAGAACTCTCCCCCGTTTTGTTTTGGGGCAATATGAGCTTGCTTGCGGCGGCCTTAACCTGGGCGCTATATTCTGTATTGGTGCGTAAGGTCTCAAAGTCCGGGGACCTGTTAACCTCAAGCGCGATCATGCTTTTGGGCGGGGTTCCTTCAAGTATTTTGCTCGGAGCATGGGAAGTGCATACCCAGGGCGTCGGCGTGATCACTACCGGCATTATTCTGGGCATTTTATTTTTAGGGATCATCTCAACAGCACTCGCCATGTTCATGTGGAATTATGCTTTCGCAGAACTACCGGCAGCCATGGCTTCGCTGACCTTCTTCGCACAACCCGTCGTCGGTACTTTGCTTGGTTGGTTCTTTCTCTCCGAAAAGATCACGCCCCTCTTTTTAGCCGGAGGTGCCTTAATCGGGGTTGGGATCTTAATAGCAACGAGCGAAAGGAATTAGCGGCGCAACAAGATTGCCCTAACCAGGCCGGAAAATTTTTCAAAAACAAAAAAGCGTTGGGATTTTCCAGCGCTTTTTAATTCCACAATGTTCTTATATAGTTTATTTTTCCTGTGCTTACTCCGGATTACCAACCGTGTGAAGCAGCGCCATATTGGGAGGTAGCTGCGCGCCAACAGGATAGCCGCAGATCAGGACGACCTGCTGCCCTGATTGAATACCCGATTGCGCCAGCAGCGCCAGGTCAACATCTGCGAGCATCTCATCCATGGTGCTGGCGAATTTAGCCAGAAAAGGTTGAACACCCCATAAAAATGCAAGCTGCCTGTATGTATCCTGTTCCGGGGTAAAAGCCAGGATGCGCTTTGATGGCCGTGCCTTGGACATCAGCCAGGCAGAACGTCCCTGCAGCGTAAAGACTGCCACTGCGCGAACTTCAGGATCCCTGGTGAGTACATTCGCAGCGCGTGCCATCGAGGCCGGGTCACTTTCGCCAAGACCTGCCCTGGCGTCCTGCCGGCTGCCCCATTCGGGGAAATGCTCCTCGGCTTCCGTGACGATGCGTGACATCATGGCAACAGCCTCGGTTGGGTAATCTCCAGATGCCGTCTCCGCTGAAAGCATAACAGCATCTGTCCCGTCGAAAATTGCATTGGCCACATCAGAAGCCTCGGCTCTTGTGGGCAGCGGATTCTGGATCATTGACTCGAGCATCTGTGTGGCGGTGATGACAAGTTTTGCGCGAGCATTGGCAGAGTGGATAATGTGTTTTTGCAACGACGGCACGCGTTCCGGAGGAAGCTCAACACCCAGGTCGCCGCGGGCAACCATGACCCCGTCCACGACATCGAGGATCGCCTCAAGTTCATTCATGGCTTCAGGTTTTTCAAGCTTGGCGATCAATAACGGCATAACACGTCTACCGTTGCCTGCGGAAAATTCCTCCATCGCAGCCCGCACGGCTTTGACGTCTTCCGCGCTGCGGACGAAGGAAATGGCAACCGCATCCACATTTTGAGAGATTCCAAAAGCAAGATCCGCCCGATCTTTGTCGGTAAAACCCGCGATCCGAAGTTTAACCCCGGGCAGATTGATCCCTTTATGGGAGGTCAGAGTGCCGCCCACAAGGACTTTTGCACACACCACACGCCCTTCGGACTGTAGAACTTCGAGCGCAAGCCGTCCATCATCAAGCAGCAAACGATCGCCCGCGTGGACTGATTCAAAGATTTCCGGAAAATCCACCGGGATGAGCTGGTTTCCGGTTTTTGGCGGATCATCCTGGGTCGCATAGAGACAAACCTGCTCACCCACTGAAAGTTGCAGCGGAGCAGGCAGTTTGCCGACCCTGATTTTCGGTCCCTGGAGATCCTGTAATATGCCGATGGACATGCCAAGTTTTTGAGACACCGCGCGAATCCTGGCAACCTTGGCCTCATGTTCCCGGTGCGTACCATGTGAAAAATTCAAACGGGCAACATTCATTCCCGCCAGCATCAGTGACTCGAGTGCCACCTCGGATTCCGAGGCGGGTCCAATTGTTGCCACGATCTTCGCTCTTCTCATATAATCAATATCCTTTTTTCATTCTTTAACTTCCATAGGTTTTACCACGAAATTCAATTAATACACAAACACCGGTTGCGGCGTGATCGCCTCTCGATCCAGCCAGGCACAAGCCAGCGTGGGGGAAATATTCACTTTTTCAATCGACTCAACTGTTGCTGCAATCGGTTCATTTCCTTTAACACATCTTCCGGGTGGTATTTCTTTTCCAGCTCGATCAATTCCCGATCGGCATTATTCCCAAAGCCCATTTTATCCTGTATCTCAGCCGGCATCTTGAGAACCCGCGTAAGTTCGTACTCGGAAAGCAACCCGATTCGCAAATCAAGGTCAGCGCGGCGATCCGCTTCCACGCTCAACCGATTCTGGCTGATGAGCACAAATGTGGATGCGGGCCAGAATATTAATCTTAATGGACGGCCGAACGGGCCAGTAAACTACCACCGCCATAGGCGGTGGCTTTTGGCAAGTATCATAGATAAAGAGTCTGAAAGGCAAAAGGTTGTAGGCATGAAACCTGTAGCGACTTACCACTTTTGGCGCAAGAAAAATTATCATAACTCATTTATCAATTACTCTCACGGTAGAACCTTTTTACCTTACCACTGCCAGAGGCAGTGGTTTTAGAAAGGGAATAAATGGGATGCGGGCAGGCGTGGACGGTGGTTGAGGCTGTCAAAATACTCAAGACCAGCCACGCGTGCCGCATCTATATGAGAGCTAGGGAACGCTCACCTGAACGTTGAGTGTATATGTTGCGTTGCCGCGTGTTGGGGCAACAATGATGGCATATTCACCATCGGCGGGAATGGGAATGGACCATTGTATGGCCTCTTTGTATTCTTCGGTCCCTGGCATGGGATTATTGTTCGGGTCCAGGATGGAGAATGAGGCATTTCCTTCAACTGAGTAGATAACAACGCTTAAGATTTCGCCGGCTATCATACTTAGGGTATAGCGGTCACGCTCACCTCGAATAACAGCCCCATTCACCGAAACATCCATCGGCCCTACTGCAAAGCGGATCGGCTTGTCCACGCGCATGGTCTGAGATGGTACCGCAGCGCCGGCGGGAATTTCCACGTTAAGCTGGTAGGTGATCTGCTGGGCGGAAACCGAACGCACTTCAATAAAATAATCCTGGGTCAAGGGAAGTGGAATTGACCAATTTTGAGTGGGAGACATGAGCGTGAATACCGTTCCATCCGCGCCCCAAATGTAAAGGAAGGCTCCATCCACAGGCTCGGTGAAAAGGTTAACCGTCATTTGTTGACCTTCCATCGCACCGAGCACAAAGCGTTTCTTTGTATTCGGTGCCAGGTCACCCGGTGTGTACCAGGAAGTTGTTCCAGGCTGGAACTGAATGCGCGAAGCCTCCGGCGGGGTCAGCGGCGGGATGGTCAGCGACAACGTATAGTTAATGGTTTGCGATGCAACAGAATGTACTGCAATGTAATAATCCTGTGTGGTGGGGACCATGCCTTGCCAGCTTGAACTCCCCGATGCCCCTGACGCCAGCACAGCCCCATCTGCGCCCCAAACCGATAGGATCAAGCTATTTGACGGGTCAGCCGCCGCGTTGACGGTTACAGTCTGACCGGCAGATGCCCCAAACACAAATTGGATCGTGATGTTTGGCGCAATATCTCCCGGCGAAACACGCATGGTAGTGTCGCCGAATTCGATCCGGATCACGTTGGGATCATTCTGCGGGTGGTCAGGTACTGCGCTGGGCGCCACCGTAGCCGGAGGTGGGGCTGTGTTCGCCGGTGGGTTTGTAGGGATCACGGTTGGGAGGGCTGTCGGGCTGGCTTTACAAGCGCTTACCAGCAAGGCTGTGAGCGTAATACAGCCTACTGCGTTTACAAACTGTTTTAACATTTTTTCTCCTGATACTTGACAACTTGAGATTTGGTATTCAAAGCATCTCACATGCCCAAATGGTCGGTTCGCTGAAAATAAAATTAACGCGAAGCGTGGGGCATGCTCTGATTATCTTTTCATGAATTAATACCTTTTAATTCCTTTTGCATCGCAGCCCATGCCAGTTCCACATCCTCCTGGGTCGTTCTCCAATTGGTAATGGAAACCCGAATTGCTGGAATGTCCTTGTAAACTGTTGGCGTCAGGAATACATCACCGTTTCTTTGCAGCCGGTTCAAATACTCCTTTACAACTTCAACTGATAATTCTTCTTTTTCAACTTTTATGGTAAACACTATTCCATTCAAACGCACCGGGGATAATAAAACAAATCCGTCTGATGTATCGATCTGTTTTCCCAACCACTGCGCCAATTGACAATTTCGCTCAACGATTTCGGCATAGCCCTGTTTGCCATACGCCATAAGGGAGAACCAGCTCGGTAGTGCTCTAAGCCGGCGGGAGTTTTCCGGTGTTAAATGGACAAAATTGCTGCTGCTGTTCTTTTGTCCTAAATAAGCGGCCGAGTTTTGAAATACCTCAGCCTGTAATTTCTGATGCCGGGTGAACTGCATAGCTGCATCATATGGCACATTCAGCCATTTATGGGCGTCGATTGTGATTGAATCGGCAAATTCCATGCCGTGGACCAGATCACGATATTTTGGTGAACAGGCGGCGAATCCGCCAAACGCCGCATCTACGTGCATCCAAAACCTGTATCTTGTCCGTAATTCAGCGATTGCGGCAAGGTCATCAAAGTCCACTGTATTTACGGTTCCGGCATTCGCCACTACGATACAGGGCCCGCCATTCTGGTTTTTAAGGTGGTCTTCAAGTATACCTGTGTCTATTGCTTCGCGATCCGGGAGGCACTGAATGTTTTTCAGCGTGCTGCGCCCCATGCCCAGCATTGCCATCGCCTTGTATACACTGGAATGCGGTTTGCCGCTTAAAACATGAATTGGCGCCATACCCCATAAACCATTTTCCGCCGGATCCATTCCCATTTGCCTGCCAACCCATTGACGTCCCAATGCCAAACCGACAAAGTTGGACATGGTCGCCCCGGTTACAAAGGAACCGCCAAACTCAACCGGGAGTCCGAACAACTGGCGCAATAACCCTATGGTATCCAATTCTATTTGCGGTGCGATCGACTCATCCGAGCCGGTATTATTCTGATCATAAACGCTTGCCAGCCAGTCACCCGCAAGGGCTGCCGGTGTAACGCCGCCTGTGACCAGGCCATAATATCGCGGTCCGGCGCTGCCGCTTAACCAGGAAGCATACCGCTCCCTGAAATAATCCAGGGTCCTGAGTGCACCAAAACCTTCATCAGGCGCCGAAACAGGATCCATTTTTGCCGGCAGGATGGTACCAGCAGGCATTGTATTTAATTCAGAGAGGAAGCGGTTTGCTTCAACAACCACATTCATCAACACTTTATCAAATTGAGTGAGATCTTCTAGTAATAATTTGTCCATTACCTTTTATCCTATATCGAACCAAATTTTTTTAGGGAAGCGAAGCCGGTATAAATAATTAGACTCCTCATCCCCGATTAAATAGGGGATGATTTGGATTAAATTGCAGGAGATCCCACAGGTTTCCATATAGATCTTCAAATACCGCAACCCACCCGTACGGTTCTTCTCTGGGCGCCCTGACGAACTTTATCTCCCGGGAGACCATCTCCTCATAATCCCTCCAGAAATCATCAGTGCCAAGAAACAGGAATACTCTCCCGCCTGTTTGATTTCCGGCAAAGGGTCGTTGTTCCGGCTTTGAGGCTTTGGCTAAAAGCAATGTTGCCCCAATGGAACCTGGAGGTGACACCACAACCCAACGTTTATTCTGTTCAGGCTGATAGGTATCCTCAATAAGTGTAAAGTGAAGTTTCCCTGTGTAAAAAGCAATAGCTTCGTCATAATCCCTTACAACCAACGCGATATGTACAATGGATTGTTTCACATTAACTCCAATTAAGTGTCTGATTGAATTTTACTACTGCCTTCGATGGATTATTTACAGGGATTAGCGGACCCCTGAGGGAATCAAATCATAAAAATACCTTTCACCAATTTTATGATGACTACATCAATTCTCCAGGAATGGTTCATCCAATGAGGGAGAATATTTTTCCCTGTATCAAAATTCGCACCTTTTATTCAAAAATGAGGTTTGCTAACAAGACGTCCAGTCTGGTGACGTCCTGTCACCGTTGACTGCTGAAAATAATCACGGCACATCCCTAATCAGGATCATATGCATTTATGGAGGCGAATCCTTCGACCCGGCCGGCATGACCGATCCCTGTAATTAAAATACTATTCGCGGTAAATAAATTCGCAATTGAGACAGTACGTCTTATGGACAGACAATAATTGTCCGCATTTGGGGCAGGTCCACTTTGCCTTCTCAATTGCCAAAAACTTGTGAATACCGGATCGCTTAATCAGCTCAAAATTTCCGATCATGCTCATGCCATACCTGGTTCTGTATCGTATATCAATGTGTTTTATTTTATTGCATGGGTAGGCTTCACATTTGAAGCAATACAATAGATCCCCGCCAACAGCTTTTTCACAATTTCTGATCCTACACCTGTCACAATAATCCGTTCTTGATCCCGCTATTGCCCTGCACCCTGGGCAGTGATTTTTCTCCCTTTGGTAGGCGCTGCAGAGGCGGCAGTTCATGCCGCATATGGCGATGAATTTCTTCGACATTTTGGCATCCATACGCATTTTACTTTCCTTGTGTAAATATCAGTGGAATTTTCAGCAAAGCCGACAGAAAGCCTACCCTTTGTTATTCAACTTGATCAACAGCTTTCGACCGCGATTTTGCATGGCAGGGCTGCCTGTGCGGGTCAGTTCCTCCAGTCGTGCAATGATGGGCTCACGGAATTCCGCATCCCCTTCTGCGAGATCAGCCAGGGCCTGCATGGCAAAGGTCCTGACGATCCGGCTTGGGTCCGATAAAAAACCCCGTCAAAATGGCATGGACCTTGCGCCTTTCGGCCCGAGTCAAGGTCAACCGTGAGAACAATTGGGCAGTGTGCCATCGAACTTCCTGCTGCTCAACTTTCGCTGCCTGGTGAATTAGAATTTCCTTGAAGGGCGCCAGATATTCCGGGTGTTGGCGGGTGATCTTCTCCACCGCGTCAGCGCAATGCATGCGCATCACTGGATCATCGTCAAATATGCCATCAAAAACCACACTGAACAAACGGGGATCAGCAATGACCTCAGCTACAACTTCGTTGACCCTGCCGATGGACCGGAGATCAGCACCTTGAAGTTTCGTTAATATTTTATGCATCGCAAAAACCGACCAGACGTTCTCGTGAAAATCTGTCCAACATAAATAAACCTGCCGGGTTTGTAAATTACTCCCGGGCAGCCTTAAGGGGTTTGCTTCTTTTGCATGGTGGCAAGTAATAAAGCAGGCACAACTGCGGGTGGAATCATGGCTATGGTTAATAGGATCAACATCCCAAATGCGCCGAGCGATTTCAACAGGCTGCCGCCTATTCCAATGAACCAAAATGCAATTGACCAGGTTATCACATTTTCCCACACCAGCATTGAGGAACGGGGCATTTCCTTCTTAAGCGCCAGCCATTGCCCCACCCCTTGAGGCAAACCGAGGATAACGCCCATCATAGCACCCATTAATAACAGGACAATACGATTATAAATAACGCCATAAATAATTTCGCCGGTCAGCTCTTTTTCAACCATTCCAGCAATTATAAAGATCGGGTCATGTAAGGATTTGATCAAATTTCCCGGTACATAGCGCGGCGCATTCGAGGATGCCAGACAGCTTGATATTGGCCAATTGATCTCAAATAGAAACACCGCGACCGCCCACCCGGCAACACATGCGATCAACCACGATTGTGGCCGGCCTATGGCATGCTGGAGCAGGCGCGATTGGGCAATCCCAACGGACAGGCCCACGAAGCAGCCAAGAAATATGGCTCCCACCACCTCCATTACGACAATATGCATGCAAAAGAACAATTGCCCGAAAGCAAATCCCGCTGCCGCCCCTGCCAGAAGCGAAAGGATCGTCGTTACGGTCCATTTTACAACAAAGTGTCCAGCCGTTACTTTCATCAAATTACCTGTGACGATCTAAGATCTAAAACCCATCGTTCCGCGCTCCCCAAAAGGGAAAACCACTTGAGTTGTCCAGGGAGATGCAATCCAAAAATCATTTCACGAGGATCCCCGTATATTTCGATATCATCAACCCGCCTATGAATCAAATCACCTACCAAATACCTGGAAAAAGACGATACCTTGTTTTTAGTTTGTAATCCGAATACCCTTCAAGTTCTTTTATAAGAACCTTCTCCTCGTTTACGATCCTTGCCATTAGGATTGGAAGAATAAATAACGCTGGAATCACCGCCCAATACGAACCCAGGGCCAGCGGAGAGGCGACATACATCAGGACCGATCCCAAATACATGGGATGCCGAACAATGCGATAGGGACCGCTTTGAATTACTTTTTGTCCGCTCACCACTTCGATAACACGTGAAGCATATTGGTTCTCCTTGAAAACCATGAGCACAAATATATAACCAACGATCACCAATATATCGGCGCCAACAATGACCGGGACGGGAACATTGGACCAGCCTGAGCGCCTGTCAATTCCCGGCAGGATGAACGCCAATAGAAAAGGAATAAAGGATAGTTTAATGATCAATTTCTGCTCCACCTCTTTCTCTTTAAATTTCATTCTCCGCACCAATAATTCCGGCGCCTTATTTATCATATAGACCATGGCGGCAAACATCGGGACCAGCAGGATCGCCAGGTAAACCCACGCTTCCCAAAAAGAAAATGTTCCCGCTGGCAGAAAAAGAATTATCAACAAAACGGGAATCCCAAGCACAAGCCTGCTGACCACCAACTTCATCAGTTCCGATCGGGAGATGCTGGAATTTTCCATGGGGTTATACCTCCTTAACACTCGTATAATTTCGCCCGGGAACAGCCGGGGTTACCGATGCCCCAGCCGTGTTGTTATATCGCGGGCGGGAATAACAATGAAAGAAAAGAAACCTTTTGCAAAATCACAATATTACTTTACAATATTTCATGCCGGGTTTCAAGCATGATCCGGGAATTAAAATGGGCGGACAGGTGCGTGCGCCCATTTATTTTGGATATTCTTTTATTACCTGAAGTTCCCCCCTCTGCCACCTGGAATAATTCAAAACAATGGTCACGATATTGCCTCGATAGGTTTGATCTTATCCATACTCATTTTCAGCCTATTTTTTTGAGGTGAGTTTTTCACTGATCTCCCATAATTCTCGGGCTTTATTTTCATCCAGGGAAACCGATGAGGAAGGGATCACTTTTCGTTCAAAATAATATTTTCCCGTTACCCCTGATACATCAGGGGATGAAGCCAGGTAGATTAATGTATCGGCGCCCTGCAGCGGGTTCAGTGCAAACAAACTCATCACAAATTTGAATGCCGGTCCAATTATTGAGAAATTTGTCTTCCAAATATCCGTGGCAACGGCCCCGGGATGGACCGCGTTTACCGTCGCCCCTGCGCCGTCCAACCGCCTGGCTAATTCATAGGTGAAGTAGAGGTTTGCCAATTTTGAACGCGCGTAGGCTTTCATTCCGAAATAACCATGCTTAAACCCCAGGTCATCAAAATCCATGGTGCCAAATTTATGCGCGTCTGAAGAGACATTGATGATCCGGGCCGGCGCGCTGGATTGGATCACATTCAGCAGCAAGGTGGTTAGCAGGAACGGCGCCAGGTGATTGACAAGCAACGTCATTTCTACTCCGTAGGATGTTCCCACACGGATGTTGTAGTATGTCCCTGCATTATTTAGCAGTACATCCAATTGTGAGTAGCGCTCCTTGAAAGTTGCGGCCAGATCTCGCACCTGGGTGAGATCGCTGAAATCAGCAATAAGATATTGAACCGATCGGCTCCCGGTTTCAGATTTGATCTGTTCGACCGTATCCCTTGTTTTTTGCGGATTTCTCCCGACAATGACCACCTCAGCACCTTGCGCAGCCAGGGCGGTCGCGGTCACCTTGCCTATACCCGAAGTGGCCCCTGTGACCAGACATACCTTGCCCGACATCGCATTTCCCTTGATAAATGTTTTCATATTTTTTCCTTAGCATCGATAATATATATTGTCAATCATTGAATTCAAGCCTGTTCGATCGTTCAACAAACTCAAAGCCGGAAAATTTCGTCACACGGCAGGCCTTTACGAAAGACAATCAAACGGCACACCGATCCAGAAAATCTAGAACGATCGGCATGATTTCCTCCTGATGAGTGACGCATACAAAGTGCCCCCCATCTTCCATCCTAAGAAATTGTGCATTGGGTATTTTCCGGGCTGAAAATTCACCCGACTCAAAAGGGATGATCGGGTCATTAACTGCATGAACAACAAGCGCAGGGACAGTAATTTGCTCAAGGGAAGCAACAGGGAAATTAGTCAATTGCTGCATATCATTGATCATACCCTCACGTCGCAGGGTTGAAGGAAAGGTGGTTTTATAAAGGGTATCAAGCAGAATCATTTTCCCAGGGTCATGTTTAATGCGGGCAAGCAACACATGACTCACTCCATTTGATTGAAAAACCACATGGGGAGCTGCGGCATAGAAAAACCAGGGGATAAAATCAGACTTTAGCATAAAGGGATAAATTGCCTGCAGGATTGGCGGCAAAGGAGGAACCGGTCGGCTAACGGCTGACAGCATGACAAGTCCGCGGCAGCGCCCTGAATGACGCAGCGCGAACTGCAACGCAGAGGCCCCACCCGCAGAAAGCCCAATGACCACGACAGAGTCGACTTTAAGCGCATCCAGTAATGCCGCATAGATATCCGCCTGGGTTTCTGGTGTTGGGTTGGATGTTAAGGGGGAGCGCAAATATCCGAAGCGGGAGGGGGTGATATATTGAAATTGCCCCCCAATTAACTGCGCCAGCCAGAGTCCCATATCATATCCGCCGCCGCTGCCATGGGATATCAAAACGGCGCTTCCCTGGCCAGTAAGCGCAGCTTCAACCATCCCTGAGGAAGTATTGAATAGTCGACTTCCTGCCTGCAAGTTATTGCGGGCAATTTGACTTTCTATCTTGTATCTGGCAGCGAGCGATACCATTTTTTCTCAATTAATATGTTGCGGGTACGCGCTAAATATTACGCCATTGACCATTTATGCAATTGCTCAATGGATGCTGTGACCCCGCCGCAGACAATGACCAGGATGGAATTATATGCTTCTATTTCCGGAATTTGTTCATATACGGCGGCAAGTGCCGCCCCGCAGGCGGGCTCAACGACGATCCGGTGGTCAACAATAAATCTTTCACAAGCTGAGACAGCCGACTTATCTGATACAACAACACTGGAAATCGGGTGTTGTTTTGACCAGCTAAATGCTCGTTCAGATACCTGCCGGGCGCCTAATGAAGTGGCAATACTGGTGATCGCGGGTAATTCGATCCGATGTCCCGCAAAAACAGATCTGGCAAAGGAGTCTGCTCCTGTGGTTTCAACCGCGATCACAGGGACATCCTGCCAGTTGTTTCGATGCAGGCCCTCAATGACACCGCACAATAATCCCCCGCCACCCACCGAAAGTACAACAGCATCCGGCTTTACTCCAGATCGTGCCGCCTCATCGATCATGGTGGCATGTCCCCGCCAAAGCAGCGGGTCATCAAATGGATGCAGGAAGGCATCCGTGTCCTTTAGCATGGATACGGCCATGGCATTTGCTTCCTGCCAGGATGGACCGTGGACAATAATTTCCGCCCCTTCCTGCCTTATCAATTGCTTCGCCCTCTCAGTGGTGGTTTCCGGGACCACGACAACAACTGGAATGGAAAGCATGCGTCCGGCGTAGGCAACCGCGATACCGGCATTCCCCCCGGAGGAGGATATAAAGCGGACTGCTCCCCGCCGGGCATATTCCTGGCAGGCTAAACCAATGCCGCGGATCTTGAAAGACCCTGGCGGCTGCAATGCTTCAAGTTTTAACCAGATGGATCGTCCTGTGTGAATACTTAAAGATCGTGATTCTATAAGGGGAGTTTCAATATGCAAAGGTTTCATTGTTTTTCTGAGTTTCCCTTTTATTTTGCGGGACGGATGCTTAATCCGGTGAAGTCTTTCTGCTGCGCCACCAACAATACAGATAAATTAAACCGATGACGGGAAAGAACGAAACAAGCGGTCCCATATTCGGCTGAAGGCTGCCAAATTTTACGCTTAAGATGACCCAATCGGCGAAGGTACCCAAAAGGATAAAAAACGCAGCGAACCGATCTGATTTCCAGCCAATTAAAAAACCGATCAACACCAGGCTCAATGCCGTCATGTGAAACGGGTCGGTCGCAAACAGAAATATTGGCAGCCCATCAGCAAAGAACAAGGCGGCAAATATCAAAAAAAAAAGAACCGATCACCCTGGCAAGCCACCGCAGGGCATTGACATATTTAAGTTGATGAACAGGATCATCGGTCATGGCTTGTCATCCGAAAACTAACGTATTTTAGACAGCCAGAGGCACCTCATCGGGGCCAGCCGGTTCGTTTTTGAGTATTCTTACGTACGTTAATATCTTATATTTCACCACGCCCAACCCGATGAACAGGTACCCAAAAACGAGACTCGGAACAGTTGCGAGGAATGAGAATTTACCCGGGGAATTCCAATCCTCCACAGATGGCAGCCATGAATTCGGTATTGCCGTTTATATCAACAATCCGAGGGGCATTCCGACCACCATAATGGCGGCCAATAAAGTAAAGGATGGCGCTCAAGGAGATCTGGTCCTTGAACAGAGCCAGGGAAGGAAACACCTTCGAAATATCAACCTGCGCTGAAGAAAACAGGAACAACGTCACCCAAAACAGGCAGGGAAGAAATTGCTGCACCAGGATAAAGGTCTTGGGTTTCAAATTTTAATAATAATTTATGATGATCCTGCTTTTTATATTCGCGTGTACTTATCGATAATATCTTTCCAATGCAAGATGGCAAAGCGGAATTAATACCGGCGAACCAAATATAAATAAATCGAAACTAAACCTAAAATTCCACCATTCCGAGTATTCAATGGAAGGCGGTAACAAATTGGAAAATAGTGAACCTATAAGGACCAGCACCCCTGCAAATACAATAATCCACCACCCGAGATGCTGTTCTCGGAGGGCAGATATGCCCCTGCGGATAAATACAACAAAAAGTCTTATACCGCATCCAATGGACAATAAACAAATAAAAGCCAATAGGCCCAGCGCCCAAACATAAAACAACTCTGGGTAGTGGAATATATCCATGATAAGGGACACGGACTCTAAGATCCCCAGCCCGGACAAGGGCAGGGCAATAAGCACAGCCTCGATCATGAATAGGGATCGGCTTGTTTTCTCTGTCATAATTCCTGACCTGTTCGCAGCATTGAGGAAGATTTACAGAAAAATGGCCGGGATGATACCGGGCATGGTTTTCATCCTCAGTCGTACGCTTTACGGGTTTCCTCATCCGTCATGGCTGCCTCCAGGAGCGGCTGCCATTCGCTGGCATCCTCCCATGTCCTCAATTTGGTGTGTATATCCAAATATTTCTTCGGGATGGGATGGCTGCCAACAACAACTTTTACCCCGTAACGCAGCTCCAGAAAATCCTTGAAGGTATGAATATAAGGGCAGGGAGGATAACCCACCAACAGGCAGGTGGCCAGATGAATGACCGTTGCACCATTCTTTACCATCTCCTCTCCGGTATATTCCACGTTGCCGCCGGGGCAGCCACTACAGGTTGTGTATCCGACCAGTTCCACACCTGAATCTGCGTATTGCTCAAATGCACCTTCCCTGTTTCTCACCGCCCGCAGGCATTTGCCGCCGGCGCAAGTGCGATAACGGTCACATATGATGATCCCGATCTTTGTCTTTTCACTCATCAGTTCTCCTTTGTAAACCTCAGTTGAACCCGCGCATCACCCCGCGTACCAGGGGAGAATTGTTCCTGCAGTTCCATCTGAATGAGCTGCATGGAATGAACGGTCCAAATTTCAAGAAAGTACGCTTTTACACCTGAGCCTTGAACCAGCCTTCCAGATCTTCGAACAATTTCCCGCGTTCCGGTTCATTGTGGACCTCGTGATACAGCCCTTCGTAAACCTTGAGGGTTTTGTCCTTTGAGCTGACTTTCTCGTACAGCATCGGTGCCCCAGCCGGGTCAACGATCTTGTCCCCGCCGCCCTGAAGGATGAACACCGGCAGAGAGATCTTCCCGGCTTCGGCGGTCACGCGTGCCATGGCGCGCAGCATTTCAGCGGAAAGGCGGGCCGGCATCTTGCCGTGAAAGACCAGCGGATCGGCATTATAGGCATCCACCACGGTCTTATCATGTGAAAGATAAGAGGTGTCCAGCCCGATGAGACCTGCTTTGGGTGCGATGGCCGAGAGCACTTTGCCAATGGTGATCACCATCGGTGAAATGTTGTCGGGGACTTTAACAGCCGGGGCCGAGATAATGGCTCCCTTGAAATCCGCCTGGTGATCGAGCAGGTGGAAGGATGTGATCAGGCCTCCCATGCTGTGACCGTAAATAAAAACAGGCTTTTCGGGATGCCAGCCTTTCACCATCCTGGTATAGGTCATCAGCGGCTCGATGAAATCCTCGAAGCGGTCGATCATCTCGCGCTCGCCGCCCGATTTCCCATGACCGATGTGATCCAGACCATAGACGGCATAGCCAAGCGGCACAAAGTGATTGACCACGTTAGTATACCGTTCACAGTATTCTCCCACTCCATGCACAATAAGCAGGACGGCTTTCACTTCCCCGTCGGGCAGCCAGCCCTTGTAATAAATTTTCAGATCACGAATGCTTTTGAAATTTCCTTCAGTCTCTTTCATCGTATGGTCTCCTATTGTTTTCTCGCGCAGGTTTCGACCCCGCGCAAGGATTTCTTTTTGATATACGCTGCGGCGTCCCCCGGTAAATATGCCTTACCTTTTCCTCATCTGATCGATCCAAATGAAACTGTTTTGGAAACCCCACCCAAACCCAATTCCCGCCAATAAAGTTCGGATACCCTGAAGATTTTACATGAGAATTGAGATCCTGTATATCAACCTGAATTCAAAATTTATGGTTCTCCCAAGAATCGGTACATATCATCCCTGCCAAGAGGAAAGGGGACCCTTTTTTGGAAAAATCACTCCAATGGATCACACCATCAAAACCAGAAATCTTTCCAAATCATAAGCGGCGGATTGCGCGGCGGGAGCGATGCGCCGTGAAACACCAAAGTATTGATCGAATCCATGAACGGTCCCGGGAATCTCTATATAAACAGATTTTGCGCCAACATTCCGGAGTGCCTGATGTAAACGCCGGCCATGGGAGGGAGGGATCACAAAATCCTGTTCAGCAAATATCTGCAGCGTGGGCGGACAATGGGTTCCAACGTGAGCGATCGGAGAAGACAGCCGATAAACCTCCGGAATCTCCTTTAAGGTGCCTCTAAGCAGATTGATCAATAATAATGCTCCGCCGGGCATATTGCCGTACCGATACGCCGGAAAAGCCCGGCTGTTGGTCATGAACTGATCCAACCAGGTTTTGTCATGGATGCGTGGGAGCAAGTCATCTGTGATTTGTGAAATAAATTCGGGTTGTCTGCGATTCGATCTTCCGTACTCCTGAAAAAAGCTGTTCAGGTCGGTAATGCCAAACATCGAAATGACTCCACGAACTGACATATCAGCCGCCGGAAGGTTGCTTTGGAATGCCGGGTGATTCGGAGCATAGGCTGCCATTAAGGCTAAATGTGCCCCGCCCGATACACCCATCAGTACGATCCGATCTGGATCGATCTTATATTCACTGGCATGAGATTTCATCCAGACGATCGCCTGTTTCACATCCCCCAGCATTCGGTTCAAGGTGGCGCCCGGCGCCAGGGAATAGGCGACATCCATGATCACATGCCCCTGGCACGCCAATCGGCGAAACAGGGGTTGCGTCAAAAAATCCTTATCCAGTGCCTGCCATAGCCCGCCGTGCAGGTAAATGATAGCCAACCTCGTTCCGGGCGTGCCGATTGGGGGTGTCCAAATATCGCACAAGAGGGATTCGTCTGTAGTGCCGGATTTCCCTAGATTTACATTCTTTATTCCCGGCACCGGGGGTGACGCGGGTTGGATGAAACGATAACGCTTTGCCCCCAGCCGAGCCTTTAATTCCGGCGGGATCCGATCCTCCCACCCAACCCCAAAAGCCTGTGCAAAGTTGCCATAAGATCTGGTGACGAGCATCGTATGGCGCACACCAAGCGCGGCGCCAAGCGCACCTGTCAATATCGCGCTAATATCACCGGAGGCAAATCCAAACATTACCCCAAAACCACCTATCAAAGCCAGCAATGGAGCCCATGCGCTCGCCCATAATTTGGGCAGCCATAATATGCCTCCCAAAATCCCGGCAGGAGATTTGATTAATGTGAATAAAAGCAAGAACAGTGAAAAGTAACCAAGAATTCTCGATAAAAGCTCCATGCTTATCATCGTCTGTTACCGGTCCGCACCGCAGTTAAGGGGCAACGGGCATTTTTGGGGCCCAGAGTGAGAATCTCTGCTAGGCAACTTCGACCTGAAGAACCACATTGTCGCCCACATCAAGATTTTCCAATTTTTGAATGCTCTTTTTTATAGGAACAAGATAACGGCCGCCTTTTGGGAAAAGGGAAGTCTTCCATTCAGTTTTTCCAATTCGCACATGGACTGGAATTACTCCCCAGCCATAGGTGACCATGGAGGAGATCGCTTTCAAATCACCGCTTGGCCTTTCCGGGATAACAATGAAAAGAAAGGGGGCGGGACCGCGCCAATAGATAATTTCGCCTTCAAATTCTATGATCATTGATAATTTGTAATCTCACGGGTTATTATAAATGCAGGCATAAATATCATATATGCTAACCGGAAATTTCTAACCGCCAAAAATCGATTTTCAAGCCAAGTTTTTCAAATATAGTATGCGTTTCCGGTATGGTTCTTCCTCTGAATTCAGGGGTTAGCCGGTCTTGATACCACAATTTTGAGAGTTCCCAGACTTGCTCGACAGTAAGGTCTCTCCAGCGGCCATTCTCCCCGAGGGAACTCCTCCCGGAGGAATCGCAGACCAATCCCGCGGGGTGTGACGCTGGGCGGGTGTGGACTCTCCTTGGGAGCAAATAACTCATGGAGCATCACGCCTTTCCTCTTCATTCGCAGCACCCTGTAAATACGATCTCCAGTCTTTGCATCCCATATAAAACTTTAACTATCGTACATCGTCCCCGCATTGGGATTTGGGGGGCATAGTATCTGACCCGGAGCGAGTGGACTGGACTTTGCGCGGGGAAATTTAACCTCAGGGGATAAAAAAAAACAGGTCCAAATTTAATCCATTCAGAACTATTCCTCATGTTGCTAATCAGCGGGATTAGGGTAAGCCTTTAAATAACTAACTCCAACAATCGATATCTGCTGATAAAACCTGCGTTTTCCAGGCATCTCCTCGAGCCCGCATTTTCTATCGCGCATCCGCATATTGGGCGCCATCCATTTTGCCGGCAGTGGTCCGCCAAATAACGAATGATAAATTCTCCATATCCTCGACGGCGATATTTCCTGTCCACTAACATACCGATATCAAATTCCGGTCTACCCTCAATTACCCGTGCAAAAATACCAAAGCCGATAAATTCCCCGCCGTTCTCAAAGAGAAAGATTTGTTCCTTCCGAATATACTCGCTCACTTCTTCATCGTGTTCAAAAATTTCCTCGTTGATTCGTATGATCAACTGCTCATCCATGGCGTTTGCCAGGCGAACCGTGATAACCTCGGTCATTGAACAGG
Source organism: uncultured Anaerolinea sp. (assembly GCA_964385315.1). Lineage (GTDB taxonomy): Bacteria > Chloroflexota > Anaerolineae > Anaerolineales > Villigracilaceae > Villigracilis. The sequence continues at coordinate 1,618 of CAYLOW010000016.1, read as the reverse complement.
CGGCTTTTTCCACCTGCTCCCTAAAGAGAATTCCAAGCACATTCACCCTTTTCTGGAATCCGGCGCAGCAGGACAATAAAGTATGATCAAAGGACTTGCATAACACTTTCTGAATGGAAACCTTTTGAATGATCATCCCCAGCAGGATGTCCGCCTGATCCAGATGGTCCTGAGTCACGTAATATTCCAGTAATGTTGTGCTGCCCCCCAATAAAAAATATCCCACCCGTTGATCAGGGTAATTAATTACGAACACCCTTGAGTTTCTGACCTGTAACTCCAGATAAAGTTCCTGGGCTTCCAACAAATTATCCAAATATTGGTTCCTCAGGTCGTTTATCTCCTTGAGGGAGCCAATTTCTTCAAATACTGGATGATCCATCACTGATCTCATATTCTCCACATGATCATCATTTTTCAACCCAACGGTCATTGCCCGGAGCGATCTCTTTCCGGGCGGTCCTGCGGATTTGTCCAACTTTGCCACAAATTTTAATTTGTGGCAAAATCAGCCGCACTGAAAGCGCGACCTACTTTTTGGCCTGACCCTTCATCTTTTTCACAGAAGCATTCACCAGTTCCTTCAAAACCTTCTTATCCACATCCTCCAACTTCTTTATATATAAACAGCCTACGCTGATTTTATATTTTCCAAGTTTTTCGAGCAAATTTTTTTCTGTGTCAAATCCGCCCATTAAATATAAAGAAATATTTTGCTTGCGCGGCGAAAAGCCGGTTAACATCCAATCACCTTCACGTCCGCTTTTGTAGACGTAGTGATAACTTCCAAACCCGACAATACCCGCGCCCCACATCTTTGGTTTGGCTTTTGCAGCGCTCTCCATCATCTTGGCTATCTCAAAACAATCTTTGCGTAATTGCTCATTTTCAATTGAATCAAGAAAGTCTTTCACGCTCGCATTGTTGACTTTTGTTTTTAGTTCAGACATATTGCCTCCAATAAATTATTAAGTCATCAAAACCGGTTTCTGTGTAACCCTTCAACTTAACGATAAAACGAACCTTGTGATTTAGAAGTGATTTTCTCCTGGTTACTTAACGTTTCGCGGGAGCGGTCATTGTCCCTGAGGGTTCTCTCCCCGGGCGGGATCGTGGACTCGTCTTGCGAGCTGTGCCGCTGGGGCGGGTCCGTGTAACTAAAACGAAAATGACCCAAAGGACGTTTATTTGATTTTTAATCCGGAAGACATATGGCGGGGAGCGCCCGAAGACTTGCTCGTCATGACCATGCAAAACATGCCCATCTGCTATTCAACCGCGTGCGCTATTCGCACAATTTCTTGGGCGATATCCTCAGGTGAAAGAACATAATCAATACACCCGCTTGCTATTGCGCTCTCCGGCATATCTGGCTGCGCGGCGGTGTCAGGTTTCTGCGCAATGGTAACGCCTCCTACTTCTTTGATGCCGCACAAAGCGTCTGCCCCATCACCGTCATATCCCGAGACAATAATAGCGATGAGTTTACCATCCCAATACTGCGTTAAGGAACGCAGAAAAACAGTGATCACATCAGGCCACCCCCTTGGCTTTGATACCGGTTTGAGGCGGAATTCATCATCGAGAACGTGCAAGTCGCGCTGTTCCGGTATGATAT
>CAYLOW010000015.1:0-27430 GCA_964385315.1 uncultured Anaerolinea sp. | reverse complement strand
ACCTTTTCTTTCAATTTCCATTCCGTTGAAAATGATTGTGGAACTACGCCAAAATAGCCACAATGCGCAGCCAGGATATAATTTTCCGATGCCCCCTCAACATCCGGGAAGTTTGGAATATGTTCATGTTTTAATGCTGCATCGCCCATTTGAAATGGGTAAAGGTTTGTCATCATAAAGGGCACGTCCAGTGTCTTACTTACCAGCACCTTGGTTAGCATCGAAACCAGATCCGCTTCGCAACCCCAGACCATACGCTGATCTTCATAAAGGAGATTCCACGCCAGACAGGGGGTCGTCTCGGAGAACATCGATTCATTCAGACAATTGATGCCGACAGCAATAATATCCGGGTCATGATCAAGCTCGACTTTTACTGCCATATAGGTCTTCACAGCGCTCAAAATTGCCCTGTTTGTGATTTTCCCGATGGGCGTACTGCCCTTCCGCTGATCCCAGACCGCCTGTGCTGATTCATCAGAAATTGCTCTTGCATCCTCCGCCAATTTCTTAAAACTCTTTTTTACGACCGTCACGCCATATTTCTTCTCGATCGCATTTACACATTCCGGCTCCCACCAGTAAAATCTTTTGAAGATCGCATCCTGGTTTCCGCTGCCGTTTGCGGGGTTATCCTGAAAAACCAATAATTTGGATCGCTTTAATTGCCGCTTTAAGGCAAATGCCCGGCAAACCTGTTTTGTCTTTTCCAGGCTTGTGGGGCCTATCACCTTAATCCCCTTGGCGGTTAAATAACTGTTGATCTCCCAATCCCACATTGACACTGTGCCAAATTCGGAGGTAACGATCATCAGGGGCTGGGGAAGGTTTTGGATCTTTTCAACGACTCGATAGGCCTCCCCCAGCATCTGTGGAAAGATCACACCGTCCGTTTCGGGCAGGTCGGACCCCAGCAAGACCGGTTCAGTTATTTCAGCCTCATCAGCCAGGAGAGTACGAAGTTTTTGTAATTGGGTTGAAAAATCCGGGTCATCAGCTGTTTTGAAGTAAATTGGGACTAGTCTGGCTTTCATGATAATCTCCACTGTACTATAAGAAATTGCAAGGAAGGGATGGTTTAGAAAAGGGACGGGAATTAGAACTTCCCGTCCCTCGAATTGCGATCGTCTAACGACAAAAATCTTTTGAAGTCTGTTTACTTAACATCTGAGACGGTAACCTTTCGGCCTGAAGATGCCGAAAGAATTGCCGCTTCCAAAACCTGCATATCTTTCATACCATCATACAGGTTCGGTGTAATTTTCGTGCCTTTTTCCATTGCAGTCAGAAAATCAACAACTGCATGAGTGAACTCATGTTCGTAGCCAATGATATGCCCTGGCGGCCACCACCCTCCAATATAAGGATGGGTGGAATTTGTAACCAGGATCGTCCTAAAGCCTTGCTCGTCCGCAGGATCATCCAGGTTTAAGAATTGAAGTTCATTCATACGTTCAAGATTAAAAATCAGACTGCCTTTGCTGCCGTATATTTCAAAATAGTTGTAGTTCTTCCGCCCGCTGGCAAATCGGCTTGATTCAAATGAACCCAAGGCACCATTTTCAAACTCAGCGACCATAAATGCAGCGTCATCAACAGTCACCTTTCCCATTTCTGAAGCCGCCGAACCAGATTTGAAGGTGCCGGCATCCTTGCCGGGCAAAGGCCGTTCGGTTACGAACGTCTTCATCATTGCAGAGACTGCCTCCACTTCGCCGATCAGGTATCGGGCAAGGTCAACGCTGTGAGAATTCAAATCATAATGCGGTCCCGCGCCGGCGAATTTCTGTTGTAAATGCCAGGTAAGCGGGAAATTCGGATCCGTGATCCAATCCTGAAGGTATGTTCCCCGCCAATGGAAGATCTGCCCAATCTTCCCCTCATCGATCAACTGTTTGGCAAAAGTGATCGCTGGAGTACGGCGGTAATTATGATTTAGATAATGCAGCACCCCCGCCTTCTCGGCTGCTTCATACATTTCCTTCGCCTCACCAAAATTAAGCGCAACCGGTTTTTCGCAAAATATCTGTTTTCCATTTTTCGCGGCTGCAAGAACGATTTCTTTGTGAAGGAAGGTTGGTGTGCAAATATCAATGATGTCAATATCCGGGCGCTCCACCACTTTCTTCCAGTCACTGGCTGATTCTTCCCAGCCCCAGTTTTTTGCAAAATCACTTGTGCCTTTTTCATCCTGCCCACAAGCAACTTTCAGCACTGGAGACAAGCCGAGGCTAAAGAACTTGGGAGCCGAAGTCCACGCGTTGCTGTGCGCCTTCCCCATGAACTTGGTGCCAATAATGGCCACATTAACTTTTTTCAAGGGTTCCTCTCCTTTTTGTTATATTTGATTCCTGATCCGGGCGAAGCCGTTTCCCAGGGAAAGGTTGAATTAATTCAATGCCGCTGAAATTTTCTTCAATTCATTAATGCTAAGCTCGACTGCTTTATCTTCCTGTTCAGTCCAATCCGTATGGGGATGATCGATCTCAACAGCCAGAAAACCTTTGAACCCGGCTTTGTGAAGCAATTGCGCCAAAGTCTGATTGTCGATCAAGCCCTGTCCCACAGGCACACCGGCGAAGAAATGCCAATCTGTTGGCCGTGCGTTTTTATCCGGCATAAGATCCTTTACGTGAGTCGCGAGGACATAGGGCGCAAGCTTTTCCATCCCCTTTATTGGATCGTCCAACAGGCGTAGGAAATTTCCTGTATCAAAGTTCAAACCAAAGTATTCAGAGTCAACTTCGCCAAGCAGTTGAAGGATTTCATCAGATGTGAAATCTATATGGTTCTCTACAGCTAATTTCACACCTGCGTCTTTTGCAACTTTTACTGCTTTTTTGAACATCTTTGTAAGCGCTTTAATTTGTGGTCCATGAGGTTCATGCCGGAACATCAAACTGCTTCCCACCACCCGCATCACATCAGCGCCAATTGCCACGGCATTGGGAATACCCGCGACCATCTCTTCATAAGCAGTCCAGTTTTGGCCGCGTTCAAGTCCATCCGGATGACCCCAGGCATAAACCCGGTCAAATTTATATTCATCCAGTTCAGCCTTCAGGTCTTTAAACCAAGCTGGATCCAAGGATGGGAAGAAGCAGGATTCAAGGGAAACACCATCCACATTCAATTCCTTGGCGCGCTTTAGAAAATCCTGCATGGTCATATTTTTTTCCGGCGGTTTCTGGTCCGGATATACTTCTCCAAAGAAACGATGGTAACAGTAACTGTCAATTCCTACCTTCATTTTATGCCTCCTAAAGATTTTAATAATGAACCACACACATTAGTTCAATTCTTGAAATTCTACTGCAAAAATCGGAAATCTCTCCATCAATTAAAAAACGAAAAGGAGAGGCGAGCCCTGTCATTACAGGATTACATTATTATACAATAATTTTCAAGGATTGCAAGGGGTTTTGGTTGAAAGATTTATTTCCGAAGAGAATTGAGCTCAAAATCCCTAAAACCTCTGTTTTTATCCAAATATATTGATCAAATTTTTTAAGATTGTGCTATTGACATGTGGAAAGGTTATTCTTATAATAAGTTGTAATAACAGGATTACAACAAATCATCTTAAGCGCCAGGGATGGCAACACCATGAGTGACACCATAAATTTTGAGAGTCGTATCCCATATTATATACAATTAATGGATATTTTGAAGGAAAAAGTGATTCATGGAAATTGGCGCCCGGGTGATCAAATTCAGGGCGAGCAAGACCTTTGTGAGGTTTATGGTGTCAGCCGTACAGTTGTACGGCAGGCTTTGCGGGAATTGGAACTCGAAGGGATAATCAATCGAAGAAAAGGAAAGGGGACCTTTATCTCATTACCAAAAATCAGCGAGAGCCTTGCCCAAAAACTGACAGGTTTTTACCAGGACATGGTGGAACGGGGGCTTAAACCTGTTACGAAAGTACTTCATCAACATGTCAGTCCTGCGAATGAAAATGTGGCTAGATTCCTCAATATCAAACCGGGCGAAAAGGTGATCGATATCATGCGCTTAAGATTTATCAATGAAGAGCCGATCCAATTGGTCACATCCTACATTCCCTTTGAGATTTGCCCAACTCTTGCAACGGTTGATTTGACCAATAGGTCCCTGTACGAATACCTGGAATCAGAAGGCGGAGTTTTTATTGCAAAAGGTCGCCGGTATCTTGAGGCTGTCCTTGCGAATGAATCTGAAGCCGCTCTTCTTGGTATTGAACGCGGTTCTCCATTACTGATGCTGGATAGTATTAGTTTTTCTGAAAATGGTGACCCGATTGAATACTATCACGCGCTGCATCGCGGAGACCGGTCACGTTTTGAAGTCGAATTATTTCGCTCACGCGAATCCTCCTCAAAATCCGTGGAATTGGGGCATACCTCTTAGGTTTTCGACACCTATCATTGACGATCTGTTTCCCCACCCCAAATGGCCATCTGTTTTTTGAAATAGTCGAAATTGGAGATAATCATGCAAAAGAAATACCTGATCGGCGTTGACCTGGGAACAAGCGGCACAAAAGCTGCGCTTTATCAAATTGACGGGAAACTCATTTCAGAGTCTTCGGTTGAAATTCCCCTGTATTACCCGAAGCCGGGCATCGTCGAGCAGGAGAATGAAGATTTCTACACATCAGCAGCCCAGACCGTGAAGAAGTGCATTGAATCCAGCGGTATTCAGCCAAAGGAAATAGCCGCTATCGCTTTTGATTCGCAAATGGCAGGAATTGGCCTGATCGACGAGGATTTTAAGCCGGTCGCCAAATTTGACTCATGGTTGGATATGCGCTGTCAACCATATATTGAAATGATGGACAAACAGGCTGGTGACCGCATCACGGAATTGACAGGATGCCCGCCCACCTGTGACCATGGTCCAAAAATGATCTGGTGGAAAAATGAACAACCGGAAACCTATCGGCAGACCGCCAAATTTGTAATGCCGGGGACTTATGTGGCGGGAAAAATTGCCGGCTTGAAAGCCGAGCAGGCATTTATTGACCACACCTATATTCATTTTTCCGGATTTTCCGACGCGAAGAACTCAAAATGGTCCAGCGAACTTTGTGAACGCTTTGGATTGGATATGGAAAAGCTTCCGGTGATCATTGACCCCTGTGACGTAATCGGAGAGGTATCGGAACGTTCAGCGAAAGAATTTGGATTGGCACCTGGCACGATCATCGCAGCGGGCGCCGGAGATACTGCAGCAAACGCACTTGGCGCTGGGATCGTACGTCCCGGTATGATTTTTGACGTGGCAGGTACGGCCGCAGTTCTCGCTGGCTGTACGGATAAATATGTGGCGGATGCGAAAAACCGCGCCCTGTTAACAATGCGGTCCGTCGTCTCCGGGCTATGGCACCCGCTTGCTTATATTGGCGGCGGCGGGATAGCACTCCGTTGGTTCCGGGATACTTTTTACAATACAACCCATGGGAAACTTATTCCAACAACAGAAGATCTGTATCCGGAAATGATTTCAATCGCAGGATCAGTCGACCCGGGCTCCCAGGGATTGTTCTTTTCCCCTCACCTCGGCGGTCGAATCTGCCCCTCCAGTCCCGATATGCGCGGCGCATGGGTGGGCGTTTCATGGACTCATTCACAGGCTCATTTTGCCCGGGCAATTCTGGAAAGTGTTGCGTATGAATATGCATATTATCTGAAAATTCTAAAAGAATTACTGCCTGAATTGGAGTTAGTGGAAGCCAGGGTGGTGGGAGGCGGAGCCCGAAGCGGGGTTTGGAATCAGATCAAAGCAGATGTGCTTAATGTCCCCTACCAAAAGTTAAAAGGGAACGAGTTTGGCGCGTGGGGCGCGGCCATGATCGCAGGCAAGGCGGCCGGCTTGATTAATGATCTGGCCAGCCATGCTGAAGAAGCAGCCCTTTTGAATGGGCAACCTGTAGTCCCTTCAAAAGAAAATCACGAGATTTACCTGCCCTTGATAGAAAAATACATAGCGTTGGAACAGTCATTGAATCTTTTTTTTACTGCTTAATCCAGCGGTATGGGATAAATTAGATATCTTATAAAATATTTTGAGGAGTTCTTGATGAAAAAACCAATAAAAATTTGCATGATCGGCGCTGGCCGCGTAGGCAAAAACCATTCCCGCGCCATCACCCGGCACATCTCGGGTGGAAAGATCGTTGCTCTGGTAGATCCGATGGTTCAGGTACGCGCTGAAACAGCACGGGAGTTTGAAATCGATAATCAGTTCGATACTCTTGAAAATGCGCTCGAAAAAACTGACTTTGATGCTGTAGTAATTACCACCCCCACCCCCACCCACCTGGCGCTTACAGCCCTGGCTGCAGAAAATAAAAAGCACGTATTTCTGGAAAAACCGATGGCACTTAATTTGCAGGAATGCGACGATATCATAAGGGTGGTTGAAAAAAATTCAGTCCTTTTACAATTAGGGTTTATGCGTAGATTTGATCCTGAATTTGTTGCAGCGGCACAACGGATCGAAGCCGGCGAAATCGGCCAGCCCATGATGATCAAATCGAATACACACGGTCCCGGGCTGCCGCCGCCTTGGGCATGTGATCTCCGCACTTCAAATGGTATGTTGGCTGAGGTCAACAGCCATGACTGGGACACAACGCGCTGGTTGATGGGCTCAAATCATGAAAGAGTTTATACAGAAGTCGCAAATTTCAAAGGGGCCGCCAACAATATCGATATTCCCCATTTTTATGACAATGTCCTCGTCAATATTAAATTCGAGAACGGCGGTTTAGGCCAGATATCAGGCATTTGCCCCTGTGGATATGGATACGACGCGCGCGTTGAGATCGTTGGAGAAAAGGGGATCATGCAAATTGGAGAACTCAAAGGCCAATCGATCGTGGTTTGTACAAACCGCGACCAGGGCCTGATCTCTCCCATCTTTAGAACCTGGCCTGAGCGTTTTGAATGGGCATATATCAATGAATTACAACATTTCATAACCTGTATCCAAACTGATACGGTTCCGCGCGCGGGGGGAATGGAAGGCCGCTGGGCAGTAGCCGGTGTTCTGGCAGGAACAAAATCATTCCTTGAGGAACGGCCTGTATACCTTAAAGAAATACTTGGTTAAATTAGTTAAGGGAATGGAGAACATATGTTAGCTGCTGTATATCACGGTCCGAACGACCTGCGCGTGGAAAATGTACCGGTTCCAAAGGTTGGTGATGGTGAAATCCTCGTCAAAGTTATGAGTGCCAGCATTTGTGGAACTGATCTGCGAATATTTCATGGAAATCATCGCATGTATCCGAATGGAACGATCCGTATTCCAGGCCATGAAGTGGTTGGGACGATAGCCGAACTTGGAGCCAATGTAAATCATTACTCACTCGGTCAGCGCGTGTTTTGCGCACCCAATACCGGATGCGGACACTGCCAGCAATGTATCACTGGCAATAACAATCTGTGTGCCAATTATGATGCGATCGGAGTGACCTCTGATGGCGGGTTTGCTGAATATGTTCGCATTCCCGCGAAGTCCGTTCAACAGGGAAATGTGATCCTTGTTAATGAGGAAGTAGACCCGGCTGTGGCGGCGCTCATGGAACCTTTTGCGTGCGTCCTAAGGGGTCAGAACGCCCTGCACATACAACCTGGGGAAGTTGTGTTAGTCATTGGAGCAGGCCCGATCGGGGTAATGCATACAAAACTTGCCAAGGCACGGGGCGCCGGACGGGTAATTGTCAGTGAGCCAATTCCAGATCGTGCTGCCCAGGCAAAAAGATTGGGAGCCGATCGTGTAGTTGACCCCACTTCAGAAAACTTAAAATCGATTCTAAGTGAAGAAAGTCACGGGCATGGCGCTGATGCGGTTATCGTTGCCGCTCCCGTACACGCTGCACAGGAAAGCGCGCTTGATCTTGCGGCAATAAGCGGGAGGATCAATTTTTTTGGCGGGCTTCCCAAAGATCGACCCACGATTACCTTTGACTCAAATCTGGTGCATTACAAGGAGCTTGTGATCACAGCCACTACAGCCTGCAGTACGGCCGATTGTTGGCAGGCAACTCAAATTGTCAATTCCGGTCTGGTCGATCTTTCAGATATTGTCAGCCAGCGGTTTTCATTATCAAACGCACTAGAAGCTTTCACGGCTGCTGAGGATCGGAAGTCTTTAAAGATCATATTGGAACCTTAATTCAAATGACTGCTTCCCCTCCCGCCCCCCCCGAGGCGCGCCCGGTAATTTCGGTGCAGGGTCCCCTGCACTTTGAAAGGATGGGAATTACCGACGCACACAACCATATCTGGATTGACCCTGTAAATGGTGCTGATCTTGGTGCTCCGGTATTAAACCAGTTCGATTCGATTTTAAAGGAACTGGTTGAATACCGCGAAAAAGGCGGCAATTCAATTTTGGACTGTCAGCCGGAAGGCTCTGGGCGCAACGGGAATCAGCTCCTGGCGCTATCAAAGGCGTGCCGGGTGAATATTATCGCGTGCACTGGTTTTCATCGAAAAAAATACTACGGGGAAAATTTTTGGTTATGGAAAGCCGGGTCTCAGGAAATTTGCGACTTCCTTTTTTCTGAACTTGAGCTGGGTCTTTTGGAAACAAGGAAAACCTCGAATGCTGTCAGAGCCGGGTTCATAAAAATTGCCCTGGAAGCAACCTGGGGGGAGTGTCCCCACGCTGCGCTTGAGGGTGCCGCGCAAGCTGCTGTGAAATCAAAATCCCTGATTGAAATCCATACTGAAAAAGGGTGCCTGGCTGAAAAAGCATGTATTTATTTCACAGACCTGGGACTTTCGCCCGGCCAGTTGGTTTTATGCCATATGGACAAACGACCGGATACCGGTCTGCACAAAGAGCTGGCACGGTTGGGGGTGCTGCTTGAATATGACACATTTTATAGACCAAAGTACAACCCCACTGAAAAACTTTGGCCGTTGATCGAATACATGGTAAACGCCGGATATTCAGACCGGGTCGCCCTTGCGACAGATATGGCGGAAGCAGACCTATACCACCATATTGGGGGTGGCGCGGGGCTGGCGAGCCTGCCTGGCCAAATACAAGATCAAATAATATCAAAAGGAATCCCGGCAACAGCTTGTTTGCAAATGATTGGCGGAAATATTGCCCGCCGGCTTGCCGGGATAAACTAACCTAAACTTGGAGAACAAAATGACCGATTTACCTTTTTCTTTCACGCTTCCAATACCACAAGTCATTCCATCGAGAGTGGACAACCATATCGAAAGACGTTTATCTGCTTTGCGTGGTCAATTTTTGGATCAAGAAACATATAACAATATGCTTTCCATTGAAGATAAATTGATATATGAGGTATACGAAATTCAACGACCTGAAGTAGAGGGCGAATTGTTAATGGGCGTTTCGATCGTTCATCCCGGAAAAGTCGGGCAGGAATTCTATATGACCAAGGGGCATTTCCATACTGTCCTCGCAACCTCGGAAATTTATTATTGCTTGCGCGGCGAAGGGTACATGGTCATGGAGACTCCAGAAGGAGATACCTCGGTGGAGCCCCTTTCCCCAGGAAAGGTCCTGTATGTACCTCCGCGCTGGGCACACCGGTCGGTATGCACATCACGTCAGGAGGACCTCGTAACGTTCTTCGCCTACCCGGCCAACGCCGGTCATGATTATGGCACCATCGAAAAACAGGGTTTTAGAAAGTTGGTTTTAGACGGCATCAACGGGCCTGAAATCATAGATAACCCGCGCTGTAAATAAAAGAGGGTTTAATGAATCTAAAAGATTGTCGAATATTGGTTACCCCGACTTCCTATGGCAAGAATGATTCTCGCCTGAAAACTGAATTGGAAGCACAGGTTGGTGAAGTAATTTACAACCCCACTGGAAAGCCCCTCACCTCCATGGAAATTGCCAAACTTCTTCCGGGGATAGACGGCTACCTTGCCGGATTGGATGGCATTGACGCAAACGCACTGGAAAAGGCTGACCGTCTCAAAGTAATTGCACGTTATGGTGTCGGCGTTGACAATGTGGATTTATCCGCAGCCCGTAAAAAGGGAATCGTGGTAACAAATACACCTGGAGCAAATTCTGTCTCAGTGGCGGAACTCGCAGTTGGCCTGATGCTGGCATTGGCCAGGCAGATTCCAGAAGCAGTTGAAGCAGTTCACCAGGGGAAGTGGCCCCGGTATTCAGGGGTAAGCCTTGAAGGAAAGACGATTGGTATTTTGGGATTAGGCGCAATTGGCAAACAATTGGCCCGCCGCTTGACCGGTTTTGACTGCAAGATCATGGCATTTGACCCCTACGCAGATTCTGCTTATGCGAAAGAAAATCATATAGAGATCGCCCCCATGGACGATGTGATCCGGCAGGCGGATTTTGTCAGCCTCCATCTTCCTTTATTGCCTGAAACGCGCGGAATTGTGGATGAAACCTTTTTAGCCAAAATGAAAAAAGGCTCATTCCTGATCAACACATCCCGCGGCGAGGCGATCGATGAATCCGCCCTCTTGAAAGCACTTCAAAGCGGCCACCTTAGGGGCGCGGGGTTGGATGCATTTACAGTTGAGCCACCTGATCCGAAGAACCCGCTTCTGGCATTGCCTCAAGTGGTCGTCACGCCCCATCTTGGAGCGCAAACGGACGGAGCAACAAGCAACATGGGCTGGTTCGCGATGAAAGATTGTCTGGCTGTATTAAAAGGGGAACAGCCCGTATATCCAGTTTCATAATCGACGTGCAAATCATGATTGGAGAAAATATGAATAAAGCTGAAGTATTGGAAAAAGTAAAATTGCTTGGATTGCTGGCCGTCATCCGCGGGCCGTCCCCTGAGTTAACCGTCAAAATGGTGGAAGCATTGATCGCCGGCGGCGTCCTCGGGATCGAGATTACCTACAGCACGCCCAACGCCGAGGATGTGGTCAAAACACTTTCAAAGAAATTTGGTGATGGGATCGTTCTTGGTATCGGCACCCTAACCAAGCCCGAGCAGGCCCTTTCGGCCAAAGAAGCCGGCGCAAACTTCCTTGTCAGCCCGGTTTGTGAACCGACCTTGGTAAAAGCCATGGTCGCCAGCGGATTGTTAACCATGGCTGGCGCATTAACTCCCACCGAAGTATTCCAGGCATACACCCTGGGGACAGATGTTGTAAAGATCTTCCCTGGTTCTCTGGGTGGGCCTGCTTATATTAAAGCGCTTAAAGGGCCCTTCCCATACATCCCCATGATGCCCACAGGCGGTGTGAACGCCGGGAACGTATCGGAATGGTTTTCCACCGGGGTCGTTGCGGTAGGCGCGGGAAGTGAACTTTGTCCGCCGCAACTGGCTAAAGAAGGAAAATTTGATGAAATATCGAAACGGGCGGCAGAATTCGTAAAAGTTATTAATGCCGCCAGAACTTAAGAACGAAGGTTAAGGAGCAATTTGTATGAATAACGAAAATTATCCGGTTGTGAAGAAGTCCGTACCCACCTTTTATTTCATTGGGGTTACCACGGGAAAATCCTCGATCATGAAGGTTTTCCCCTTATGGATGAAGGTTCTGGGACGTGAAGACGTTGTGATGGAGGGCATAGATTGCAAAATCCACGATGAACCTGAAGCATACCGTAAAGCTGTCGCCCAAATTAAATACGATCCGCTTTCACTCGGAGCTCTTGTCACCACGCATAAAATCGATCTTCTTACTGCGGCGCGAGATATGTTTGAATATCTCGATCCATATGCCATGATCACCAGTGAAATCTCAAGTATTTCCAAACTGGATGGCCGGCTGGAAGGTCATGCGAAGGATCCCATTACATCCGGGTCCAGTCTTGATGCGATCATTGAAAAGGGGTATTTTGGCAAAACAAACGGTGATGTACTGTGTTTCGGGGCAGGCGGATCCGGCGTCGCCACCTTATTACACTTGATCAACAAAAAGAATAAGGAGGACAGGCCCCGGAAGTTCACATTCGTAAATCGCTCTCAAGGCCGCCTGGACCATGCGCGGGAGATGGTGGGCGGGCTTAAAACTGATATCGAGATTGAGTATATCTGCAACGCGGACCCGCTTGTGAACGATAAGATCATGGAAAAATTCCCCCCTTACAGCGTGGTCATCAACGCGACCGGAATGGGTAAGGATACTCCAGGTTCGCCGATAACATGGAACGGTCAATTCCCCATGAACAGTGTTTCATGGGAATTCAATTACCGCGGAGAATTGGATTACCTCCATCAATCCCTCGCGCAGGCGGAAAGCCGCAAGGTTAAAGTCGAAGATGGTTGGTTATATTTTGTGCATGGCTGGACGCAGGTCGTCGCCCAGGTCTTACATTTTGACCTGACACCCTCCTTATTTGAACAACTCAACCTCGCCGCGTCATCTGTGAGAGGCAAATAAGGCCGATAGGACAAGAGCAGGCTCTTGTAAATAAAATCTCAGTGTTGAGATTGTGGTCATATCAAGGTCCAATAATTAGTAAAAAAGCAGGTAGAAAATGTTTCTAACACCAAAAGAAATCGCCAAAATGATCGACCTTTCATGTGTTCGGACAATTTCCAACAAAACCGATATTGAGGAAATGGTCACCGCAGCGCTTAAATATGGGTTTGGGCAGGTTTCGATATTACAGTGCTTCATCCCATACACAAAGGAGCTTTTAAGAGGTGTATCTGATATCCACGTGGTTGGCAATGTTAGCTTCCCATCAGGGTCAGATTCCACATCCCTTAAAATCACGCAGGCCAGGGAGATGATCGCCTCCGGATGTGATGAGATTGATATGGTTATGAACATCGGAAAACTGCGCTCAGGTGAACTCGAAGAAGTTGAAAAGGATGTACAGGCTGTGATCGAAACTGTACGGCCGATTCCGGTGAAGGTCATAATTGAGATCATGAGTCTCACACAGGAGGAAACAAAACAGGCATGTGATATTTGTCTCCAAGCAGGGGCCTCCTTTGTGAAGACCGGCACCGGGTGGGCGGACCGCGGCACAACGCTGGAAGATGTGTGGTTGGTTAAATCTTATGTTGGTGAGCGGATAAAGATAAAAGCCTCGGGAGGAATTCGCGACCTAAATATGTTATTGGAAATGTACAAAGCGGGTGCGAGGCGGTTCGGCGTAAACCTAAAGAGCGGCATACGGATCATGGAAGAGTGCATAGCACAAGGTTCTGTCGAGATTTAGCTGCAAAGATTAATCAACGAGCACCAATGGACAAAATAAAATCCTTTGATTTATGATAAATTTATATCCATTGTTGATCATGCCCCGGCAGGATCAGGCAGCAATCAGTGATATATTGCAGAAAATCGAAACCTAATAATATTTTACAATGGCACCTGTGTTTCTCCCTTGGATTTTTCTGGTCTGCATCAACTAATAATCCGCACATTTTCATGGATAAATGATCGTCGTCAGGTACACAAACCTGCATAAATAAAATTTTATTAAAGAGGATAAAAAAATGAAAATCGGTCTATTTACAGCAACGTTTCTTGATCTACCCTTGGATGAGGTATTTAAGCTTGCCTCTGGTCTGGGCTACCAGGCAGTAGAGATGCCTGCCTTTGCCAACAACCCTCACCTTGATATCGAAGAGGTGATAAAAGGCAACAAGGCTGCCGATCTGAAAAAGATGGTTAATTCATACGGCTTGATCATCTCGGCCCTCGCCAATCACACAGAAGGCCAGATTGTTCTTGGCCCATATGGCAAGGATACCGATGCGATCTTCCAGGGGACAAAAGAAGAAAAAATTAAATATGGTACTGAACGTATGATAAAAACCGCACAGGCAGCGAACGCGCTCGAGGTTCCTGTCGTGACCGGATTCATCGGCTGCGAAAACTTTGGCCGTTTCTTCCCTTTTCCATATTCCAAGGGTTGGTCTGATATGGAGCAGGAATTTGTTGAACGTTGGAGCAAAATCCTTGATAAATTTGGCGAGTATGGAGTGAAATTCGCCCACGAACCTCATCCCAATGAACTGGTTTACAACATCGAGACCGCGCTTCGGGCTGTTGAACTATTAGGCGGGCGAAAGGAGTTTGGTTACAACTTCGACCCCGCCAATCTCATCTACCTTGGCATCGATGTTGAGAACTTCATTGATGCTCTTGGCAAACGCATCCTGCATGTTCATGCAAAGGATGGAGAAATTGTCACGCACAATGTTGGCCGCTCCGGTTTGATCCCCCAGGGAGACTGGCAGCGCCTGGATCGTGGTTTCCGGTTCCGCATACCCGGATGGGGTTCTGTCCCGTGGAAGAAAGTGATCACCGAACTTTCAATGATCGGATACGACTACGTAATGAGTTATGAACACGAGGATGTCACGATGAGTCGGCACGATGGCATGACGAAAACCATTTCCTTCTTGAAACCGCTGATGATCGAGAAGCCATACGAAGGCAGAAACGACGTCCTGTTCAATTAATCTTCATCATTTTATTAAGGAGAATAATCGATGGCGAATACAATGAAAGCCGCAGTATTTGAAAAAATTGGTGTTGTGAAGGTAAAGGAAGTCCCCATTCCCGAGATCGGTGATAATGATGTCCTTATAAAAGTTAAGCTGACCGGAATTTGCGGGACGGATTGGAGCATTTACAACGGCTGGTATTCAGCAGACAAACTGCCCATGATCCCTGGTCATGAATTTTCCGGCGTCATCGCGAAGCTGGGCAAAAATGCCAAAGGATTAAAGGAAGGCGATCGGGTTACCGCTGATATTAATATGAGTTGCGGTACGTGCTTCTATTGCATGCACGGAAATAAACTTTTGTGTGATAGTTTCACACAGTTGGGTATTCACACAAATGGCACTTTTGCCGAGTACGTCAAAGCTCCGGCTGCACAGGTACACATCCTTCCGGAAAACCTGACCTTTGAAGCAGGCGCTTTCATTGAACCTGTATCCTGTGTCATCCATGCCGCAAAAGCCATGAATGCCTCTCTGGCCAGCAGTGTAGCGATTATCGGCTGCGGCCTGGGAGTTCTGCATGCCCGCATGGCAGTCCTGCGTGCCTGTGCACCCGTTATCATCTTTGGCAATAATCACAAGAGATTACAAATTGCCAAAGACATGGGCGTGGACTATGCATTCCATATCGACGAAATCGCTGACCCGGTTGCTGAAGTAATGAAACTCACGGGCGGCCGGGGCGCGGATTATGTTGTTGAGGCGGTCGGTTCGGTGAAAACGTATGAACAGGCATTCGCCATGCTGCGTCGGGGCGGAACGCTGTCCTCCTTCGGTATCGTTGGTGAACAGGATGAGATGAAGATCCGTCCATTTGACTTTGTTTTGGGCGAGAAGAAAGTTACCGGTTCATGCGCAGGAGTTGGCGCTGATTGGCCGGACGCAATGACCCTCATTTCCAATGGCAGGATCGACCCGAAACCGCTTTTCTCCATGAAAGTTCCGCTG
Source organism: uncultured Anaerolinea sp. (assembly GCA_964385315.1). Classification (GTDB taxonomy): domain Bacteria; phylum Chloroflexota; class Anaerolineae; order Anaerolineales; family Villigracilaceae; genus Villigracilis. The sequence continues at coordinate 12,033 of CAYLOW010000015.1, read as the reverse complement.
GAAGATCTGGAGTGGGCGCTTCATGAACTTCGCAAAGACCCAAGTCTATTTAAGGTTTTTGTGTCGCCTGAAATCAGCAAACGTGAAATGATGTAAATAATCCAGCCCGGCGGGCGATGAATTTATTTCCCGCCGGGCGACGTCATGGAGTACCCAGATTGAAAATCCTTAGCATTGATCACATCGCCATTAATATCAGTGACTTTGATAAGTCAGTTGATTTTTATGGTCGCATCCTTGGTTTCAAACGGTTACAAACCGTGAATTGTGGTGATTTTGATATAACCTATTTTCAACTGCCCAATGGATCAAGATTGGAACTTTTTGATTACCATGGCAGGAATAACCGGTTGCTTCATGAAGAGAGTGACACCGGTCTCAGACACATCGCATTCCAGGTGGAAGATGTTGCATCACATGAGAAATTTTTAATTACTGAAGGAGTGGATATTACTCTTTCAACATGCGACTTGCCAAACCTCGGCGCGCGGGTCTTGTTATTCAAGGACCCGAATGGCGTTACCTTGGAGTTTTGCGAAAAATTATAGATCCATATCAATATCAGTTTTTGAATGCATTAATAAATATTAATAACACGATCATACACCTTAGGAGATTTCAGGAAATGAACAACAGAGAGATTCTTCTTTCGCCGATCAAAATCGGAAAGCATGACTGTAAAAACCGCTTCTTCATTCAGGCAATGGAGTGTAATGACGCAGATGCGGACGGCAATCCAACTGATTTGACCTACCAACGCTATGAGAACCTGTTCAAAGGGAATGCGGGCCTGATCAGTCTTGAAGCGATCACGATCACGGATAAAAACCGCTCGCGCATGAATCAAATGTTCATCATGCCCAAGAACCAGGATTCACTCGGAAAATTTGTTCGTCGCATGCGGGAGGTTAATCCCAATCCCCTCTTTATTTTCCAGTTGACTCATTCAGGGGAGTTAAGCAACCCTGAATTTTCCAAGCGCCTTTCTGTCAAGCCATTGCCAGGCTTCACAGCGGATATCTTCTCTGAAGAGGATTTCGAAAAGATCATGGCTGATTTTGTTCTCGCCGCCAGAATGTCCTATGATGTTGGGGCGGATGGGATCGATATGAAATTCTGTCACGGGTACCTGGGCTCACAAATTTTACGTCCATATAACACCCGCAAATGGAAATATGGCGGCCCATGGGAAAACCGGCGTCAGTTTGCCTATGATCTGTATGAACGGATCCGAAAGGCCGTTCCTGATGAAAAGTTCCTCATTGGCTCCAAGATTTCGGTTTGGGAAGGCTTCCCGGGCGGGTTTGGTACGGCAGGGCCCGATTCCCCAGTCATCGATCTTACTGAGCCGATTGACCTGGTTAAAGGCCTGGAAGAGCGCGGCGCGCAATATTTTATCCAATCTGCAGGAAGCCCATCTATTACCATCAGCCTTACCCAGGCTGATAAAGACCATCCTTATTTCGCCTACCTGCACCAGTATTTTGCAAAAGTATTCAGGGATAATCTTAAAAAAGAAACTGTTGTAATTGGCTCAAACTATTCAGTATTCGGCAAAGGGGCAAACAAACTGCAGGCGGTAACTCCTGAGGACAGCTCCTTATTATCATACGGAGCCCAGAACATTTCCAAGGGGTATGTGGACATGATCGCTCTTGGCCGGCAGTCGCTTGCCGACCCGTTACTTCCATTAAAGGTTCTTGAAGGTCATGAATCCCAGGTCAACTATTGCACCACCTGCGATAATTGTCTGGAACTGCTAATTCAACAATCTCCGATCGGTTGTGCTACTTTCAACCCCATCTATACTGATGTGCTGGTTAAAACCCGCAAGGAAAAAGGAAAGCTGAAGGTAGCCCATACTTAACTGCAAATACATCGGTACCGCTGCGATGGTTATTTCAATAATAAAACGCACCTTTTCAGGTGCGTTTTATTATTGATTGGAAAGACCTTCACCGATATTGTCGGGGTCATTCCCCGACAATATTTTCTATAACACCTGATGTCAGGATTAAATTGCGGCAAGGTCCTCATACAATGGAACAAAAACATCATATGCTTTATTAAAAATATCATACATCTTTTCGTACAAGCCGGAGTATTCTGGATTTGGTTGAAGTTCGTCCACGATGGGAGTAAGTGTTTCAGCCAGGGTCCAATCTTTATAAAGGCCCACTCCAATCCCGCCGGCCAGCGCTGCGCCAAACGAAGTGGCTTCAGCGAGAAGCGCCGGGCGGCGAATCGGAATACCGTAAATATCTGCCATGATCTGCCTCCAAACCCGGCCACTGGCACCACCACCGATAACACGCATGGATTCAATTTGAGCGCCTTGCTGGCGGAAAGCGTCCAGGATCACTTTTAAGTTAAACGTGATCCCCTCCAGTGTTGCACGGATGATATCAGACCGTGTATGATGCATGGCCAGACCAAAGTAAACTGCCCGTGCACCTGGGTTCCAGCGTGGCGAACGCTCCCCTAAAAGATAAGGAAGATATAGCAAACCATCTGCGCCAGGCTTGGACTTCTCAACTTGAAGATTCATCAATTCGTAAGGGCTGATTTTAAGCCGTTCAGCAGCCTCTTTTTCCTGTTGACAGAAAGTGTCACGCAGCCATTGGTAGGAGCCCCCGGCGGCTTGCATGGTACCGCACGGGCTGTACATACCCTTCATCATATGCGCCCATGTGAATGTTCGCAGGGAGGGATCGAAGATCGGGTGTTCGCTTGCAGTCGCAATCCATGAAGATGATCCGATGTAGTTATAGGCACTGCCTTCCCTCACCACGCCAGCACCAGCCGCCGCACAACAGCCATCCCCGCCGCCAATGACTACCGGGGTGCCAACGGCAACACCAATTTCATCTGCCACTGAAGCGAGAACCTGTCCAACCACATCGGTCGATTCGTAAAGATCAGGCAGGACGGATCGGTCCAACCCGGCAGCATTCAGCATGGCTGGGGACCAATCATAAGCTTCCAGATCATACAAATTGGTTCCCGAGGCATCTGAATAATCCGTGGCAAATACCCCAGTCAAACGTGCAACAATGAAATCCTTGGCATGCACGAATTTGTAAGCTTCGGAGAAAATTTCAGGTTGGTGATCGCGTACCCACATGATCTTGGCGGCTGAGTAGGAAGGGCTTGCCCTATGGCCTGTGATGCGATAGGCTTTTTCCATACCAACCTTCGCGACCATTTGTCCTGCCTCGGATGCGGCCCGGGTATCCGCCCAAATGAGGGCGTTACGCAAGGGACGTGCCTGACGATCAAGCACTACGCACCCCATCATCTGCCCGCTGAACGTGATGCATGCAATCTGCTTTGGGGTTACTTTGGCGGCCAACAATAACTCCTTCGTGGATCTGCACACTGCCGTCCACCAATCTTCCGGGTTTTGCTCCACCCAACCAGGCCGCGGATATTCTGTTCCATAAACCGATAATGAACTTGCCAGGACCTTGCCCTGAGCATCAAACAAAGAAGCTTTATTGCCGGTCGTCCCAAGATCATGTGCCAGGATAAATTTTTCAGCCATAGCTCAACCTCCGGAAGAATTACAGGGGATACCTTTTTATGATTAGTAGCGCAGGAGCGTTTTCAAGCTTTCACCTTTACGTGACTGGGCAAAAGCAGCGCCTATTTGTGACACCGGAAATTCCACTGATAAAAATTCAGTATGGCTTAGCTTGCCCTGACGAATCCACTCGCATAGTGGCTCCTGGGCCGCTGACTCCCGAAAGCGGGTCGGCCATTGGTGAATCAAGAGGTTGAAATTGTACGGCCCGTCAATTTTCCGTATGGCAATGGTTGGTTGGTCGATCACCCCATATACACAGATCGAACCACCTGGTTTGACAAGTGGCAGGGAGGAATTAATGATTTCCTCCCTGCCAACCGCGTCAATCACGGCATCCAGGTTGCCCTTCCACTTTGTCAATATGGAAAACAGCCCGTCCGATTCTGGGGCGAAGGCTTCATTGGCACCCATTTGCAGGGCAATTTTCCGTTTCTCCTCCGAAAATTCCACCACACCGATGTAATTCAATCCCAGCAGCCGGCCAAATTTCACAAAACTCAAACCCACCGGCCCGGCACCGATTATTAGAATATTTTGTCCCGCTTTTAAATTAAAGTCACCGAATGCAGCATAAACCTCCCGCCATGTGCATAGGAGGACAGCAGATTCCACAGGAATATCCTTTGGGACTGACCGCATAATCTCGTAGACTTCAGCATACCCGTGCTGTTGGTCAGCAGCACCGTCATCAACCATTGCTTTGTGATCACCAGCAAGGGTATATTCACAAAACCCGCCCCAGCCGCTGGCATATATCGGGTCGGTGGGGTCGAGCAGCAATCCACCGATCACACGCTCCCCCACTTTAAAATTCCGGACTTTGGATCCTATTGCCTCAACGATTCCGGTGCTTTCATGGCCAAATAAAAAGGGATAGGTATCCACACCAGGAAATTTTCCATCAACCAATTTGCGGTCAGTGGCATTGCATAGACTTGCTGCTTCGGTGTGGATCAATGCTTCATATGGACCCGGTTTTGGGCTGGGTATTTGTACAATTTCAAGTTTACCTGGTTCTGTGACAGCGATGCCGAACATGAATAGGATCCTCTAATTTGATATTTAAAATATAAATCCACTGGTTGAGCAATACAAGCTAAAAATCATCCGCAAAAAAGGTTGTATATAATTTTCTGGGTCTCCACGGCATCCATTCGAGTTTGAGCATCGGCAAGAGCCGATCGATCCAACCGGTCGATCAAACCATAGATCTTTTCCATGGCCGCGATGCTTTGAACACAAGCCTGCACGGGACTTTCACGGCGTGGGACAATATCCAGGCTGATCCAATCTTTATATCCGTAATCTTCAAGGGCCATAAGGAATTCAAGCGTTGTCCATAAGTGAACCGAACCGACCATCATGTCATCATCTTCCAGACCATAATTATCATTCACATGCACGCCTACCAGGCGGCGGGTGCGGGAAAGCAATGCGACAGTGTCAGCTGGATTTTCCCTTGCGATTAAAGCATGGCCGTAATCCAGATAGGCCCCAACATTAGCCAAGCCAAGTTCCGCTCCCAACAAAGCAGCCTTGGCTGCCGTGCTAATATATTGGCTCATTCGTGGTTCGCTGATCTTGTATTCAATTCCAATTTTATAAGAGGGATCGTACTCGGCAATTTTGCGTATACATTCAGCTGTTCGATCCCACATCTGACCGTAATTAACCTGGAACAGGTAATCCCATCCGTCTTCCCCTGGCCAAAGGTCCATCTTGCTGCAGCCCAGGGCACGGCCTATGTCAATGGATCTTTTAGCGGTATCGACTGCTTGCGTACGCACCAGGGGATCAGGGGATGTGAGAGCACCGCGCCGCCATTGTGGTTCTGTCCATAAATATGGATTTACTGCGACGGTTGTCAATCCTTCATCTTCCATAATAGACTTAACTTCATTCACATTCTCCATCGAAACATGCAAGGGAGATATCAATTCCAAACCTTTGAGCCCCGGGACGGAGGCAGCCGCTTTTATCTGATCCGCTACAGTCCAGGAACCAACATATCCCCCATATTTTTCTTCTGATTGGGCAAAAACCCATAACCCGGATGAAAATAACTTTTTCATATGTTTTACCATTCCTTAAATGAATTTTTTCTATTACCGAAATCTTACATGGATGGTTATGCGAAACTCCGCTCTTTCTTGGTTTTAGTTGAATTTATTGGCCGATAATTATTTCCTGGTTTCGGCAACCTAAACGGAGATTTACCCCAGCGACCAATCAAGCGCGCTACAAAATATTTTACGTCATCACTCACCATCGAAATAAAACGTGGAATCTTTTTTATGAATTATTCGCACCAATCCAAGCTTGAAATTCATCTTCATTAATTGTTGAAAATGATTCCTCTTACCATCCAGCTTCCATGCCACCAATTATACAAGGATTCACCGGGTTAGCCATTGAATTCAAAATTTGAAATCCAGAACTATCTTTTCTTTTTTTATTTTCAGGTTTTCAAATATTCCCATTTATGCGGGTATTCTTCAGAGCCCGATATCCGGGTCCTTCGGCGCATTTAGCCCGGTTCATACTGGCCCAAAGGGGTTTCCCCAGTCGAACTATAGTACCAAAAGATATTCATACTTCAAAAGCATAACCCTTTATCTAGCAAATTGTGGATGTATTCCAGCATATTCCTAAATAGATTTTCTCGTCTTGAAACCGATCTCCCCCAAGTGGCGGAGACAAACTCTCCCCAACCGAGTGATGTAAGTTCGAAGTTCTTGTTTTATGATTAGATATCAAAATATGCATATGCGTTTAAGTGACTTATCAGAGGGGCAATAAGATGGCCACGTAAAGAAAAATGGAGTTGTTGACCATGGAAAATCTAATAATTTCAGACCTACGTTACCGCCGCTTGTTTGAAGCTACACTGGATGGGATACTGACCCTGGATGCCGAGACCGGTGTGGTCGGGGATATCAACCCTTACCTGCAAAACCTGCTGGGATATTCGCGAGAAGAATTCATCGATTTAAAACTCTCTGAGCTGGGTATCTTCACAGATATTAAATCCGGCAATGAAGTCTTTGAAGAAATTCAAAAGGAAGAATACATTCGCTATGATTATCTTCCATTAAGAAACAAAAATGGCTGTATTGTTGAAGTGGAATTTATCAGTAATGGTTATCTGGCAGCCGGCAAAAAAATGATCCAATGTAATATCCGTGATATCACAGCCAGAAAACAAGCGGAGAACACCCTACAGGAATCGGAGATAAGATACCGCCGCCTGTTCGAATCAGCCAAGGATGGGATTTTAATTTTAGACGCCGCAACGGGCATGATCGATGATGTCAATCCTTACCTGATAAAAATGCTGGGCTATTCACGGGAAGAGTTCGTACAAAAAAAACTTTGGGAGGTGGGAGCCTTCAGGGATATTGAGGCTAATAAGGAGGCATTTGAGACTTTGCAGGAGGATCAATACATTCGATACGAGGATATGCCTCTAAAAACCAAAGACGGCCATTTTGTAGATGTCGAATTTATCAGTAATGTTTATCTGGTCGGCGGCAAAAAAGTGATCCAATGCAACATCCGTGATATCACCGAACGCAAACAGGCGGAATCGATACGCCTAAATTTGGCTGCGATTGTCGAATCATCGGACGACGCGATCATGAGTAAAACCCTGGACGGCACCATCACCAGTTGGAATTCCGGGGCGGAACGGGTTTATGGCTATTCTGCCGGGGAAGCCATTGGCCAATCAGTATCCATCCTTATCCCAGCTGATCGTCCAACAGAATTAATGGAAATCCTCTCCCGTATCAAACAGGGTGGCAAGGTGGAGCATTTTGAAACGGTTCGCAATAATAAGGTTGGCGGCAGGCTGGACGTATCGATCACGGTCTCACCCATTAAGAACTCCGCTGGTAAGGTAGTCGGTTCGTCAACCATTACACGGGATATCACAGCTCAAAAATTAGCCAATGAAGACTTGCAAAGTACGCGAAAATTTTTACAAAGTGTACAGGATGCTCTTTCAGCCCATATTGCCATCCTGGATGATGCCGGTATTATTGTACATGTCAATTCAGCCTGGCGTGAATTCGGGGATAAGAATGGGCTTCTCTTACCCGATTACTGCATTGGGACGAACTATTTGAAGATTTGCGACTCAGCAATCGGGTTGCATGCCGAAGAAGCTCTTTTGGTTGCGAACGCGATCAGGAAAATTGGCAGTGGAGGGGCGCATGAAGTCCTTGTTGAATATCCCTGCCATTCTTATGATAAACAACGCTGGTTTGTGGCTCGGGTTACGAGCTTTGAAAGTAATGAACACAAGTGGATCGTGCTGGCCCATGAAAATATCACAGGGCGGAAGCAGGCGGAAATAAAAATCCAAAGGCAGCTTGAGCACATCATCGCCTTAAGCGCAATTGATCGAATTATCGCAGCGAATTTTGATCTAAAACTCAGTCTGTCAGAAATTTTGACACATGTCACCATCGAGCTTGGCATGGATGCCGCTGATATTTTGATTTTTAATCCAAACCTGCAAATGCTTGAGTTTGGTGTTGAGTGCGGGTTTCGTAATAAAACCAACAAAAAAGTTCAAGTACGGTTGGGTGAAAGTTATGCGGGTCGTGTGGCATTGGAACGCCAACTTATCGAAATCCGGGATTTAAAAGCTGAACCAGATTTGCCATTCATTACCAGTTTCATAAAAGAAGAAGAGTTCATCTGCTACATCGGTATGCCTTTAATCGCCAAAGGACTGGTAAAAGGTGTCCTTGAAGTCTTTCACCGTAAGGCCTTTGAACCCGATTCAGAGTGGTTCGATTTCTTTGAAACTTTAGCTGGACAGACTGCTATTGCGATTGAAAATGCCTCTTTATTTCAAAGCCTACAGCGCTCAAACTCAGAACTTACCATGGCTTATGATGCCACCATTGAAGGCTGGTCCCACGCCCTCGATTTGCGTGACAAGGAGACTGAATGGCATTCTCAGCGTGTAACTGAGATGGCGGTGAGGCTTGGGCTGGCGCTTGGCCTGAGTGAAGCGGAATTGGTACAAGTTCGTTGGGGAGCACTTCTGCATGATATCGGGAAAATGGGCGTTTCGGATAACATCCTCCATAAACCTGGCCCTTTAACTAGTGAAGAACGGGCTGTAATGATGGATCACCCAACAATCGCCTTTGAACTGCTGGCACCGATTCGATTCTTGCGCCAGGCTTTGGATATTCCACGTTATCACCACGAAAAATGGGATGGCAGCGGGTATCCCGATGGACTGAAAGCGACTCAGATCCCTTTGTTTGCACGCATTTTTGCAGTAGTGGATGTATGGGATGCTTTAAGTTCAAACCGTCCGTATCGCTCCGCCTGGTCAGAGGACATGGTGCGTGACCATATTCGGTCACTAGCCGGGCACCACTTTGATCCCCAAGTGGTGGATATATTCCTGCATATGCCAAAATAGATTTCCTCACGGTAGATTCAACCTCCCCCAAGTGGAGGAGACAAACACTCCCCAAGCGCAGGATGCGGCCAAGGAGTGTTTGTTATAACATAAGTACATGACCCGCGTTTATATTGCTGATGCAAAACTTGAAGAATGCTCTGCGCTCCGTCTCTTACTTCACGAGATAAAAATGGAAGTGGTCGGCGAAGCGACTGATTGGTTCACTACGCTGGTTCAAGTGCCGAAGAGCAATGTGGACATGTTGTTGGTGGATTGGGATCTATTCCCAAATAATGCACCGAATATTGCCCTCAGCAGGCTGCGAAAAGGGTGTCCGGCTGCGCTGGTAATTATTCTTATCAAGCCTGAGGATGCTCGAAAAAAAGCTGCAATATGCATTGGCGCCGATGTGTTTATCAGCAAAGACGCAGTACCCGAACGTATGGCCTATTGCTTACGTGCTGTTGCAGCGAGCATTCATAAAGTGACACCGCTCGTTGGCTGATTAATTGAGCTCCGACGCATCAAAACTGTCCCGGGTGTCGGAAAAAATTTGGACAGCTTTTTCAAATGATCTGGAGGATCAAACCATGAACAAAGACATAGTCGAAGGTAAGTGGAAGCAAATGCGGGGCGAGGCGAAAGCCTGGTGGGGCAAGCTGACCGATGATGACCTGGACCGCGCCGCAGGAAAATTTGATGTCCTTTCCGGTATGCTTCAGGAAAAATATGGTTATAGTCGACAACACGCAGCCAATGAGATTGACAAGCGCGTTACAGCTTATGAAGCCGATCTGAAAAAGATGACTTCACCCGCTTCCATCAGAAAACTCTAACAAAGGCGTAATCCCTTTTTAGAAGAGCAGGGAGCACGAGCCCGGTACCCAAACACAGGCAACTGTGATCATGAAACACTTATAGGAGAAATAAAATGAACCTTTTAATTTACTTGTTATTTGGAGCTTTGGTTGGTTATGTAGCCAGCAGGATCATGCATACAAATTCACAGCAGGGTTTACTGCTTGACATTGTAGTGGGCGTCATTGGCGCGTTCCTCGCCGGTTACTTTATCAGTCCACTTGTTGGTATTGGTACGATCAACGATGCCATATCACTCCCGACCTTGCTTGTAACATTGGTTGGCTCAGTGGTCCTGCTTTGGATCGTCAAGGCGATACGCCGCTAATTAAAGAACCATCCTGCCTTTTGTCTGGGCCGTACCAAGTTTTTTATACGGCGCTATTCAAACAGCAGCAGATCTCTAAGGGGCATGGCTTTGATTGATCGAAGTCATGCCCATAAGGAAAACCAGAAAATGACAAATCAAAATAGGGTATCAGAAATCAGAACATCCCAAAGCGAACCAGGCAGAGAACAGCGCGTCGTCTCTTTTAAAGTGACGCAAATGGTCTGGTTATTATTCGGCATCCTGGAGGCATTGATCGCACTTCGCATTGGCCTTAAGTTGATCGGAGCCAACCCCGAGAGCCCGATCGTTGCCTTGATCTATGGATTTACCTATCTGTTCCTGTTCCCGTTCGAAGGCATGACAGCAACTCCTGCTGCCGGGGGCATGGTACTTGAACTCTCCTCCTTTTTTGCAATGGCAATCTATGCCTTGATCGCCTGGGCAATTGAGAGACTGGTCTGGGTGACCTTTTATCGTCCCCGCGGCGGAGTAGTAGCTGTTACAGAAACTTCGACCAGTGAAAACCATACCACTCCATAACAAAGCTGCAGATGCCAACACTCAACTCCCGATAAAAACGAAAGAGGTTGGATGAATAATTCATTTCAGCATGATCGTTACGACGCGCCGGAGAAGAGCAGTGTTACAGGCAAGCTCAAATCGTTAGATTGTGTGCTAAATTGGCTGGCTGGTCTATTCCAACTAACAGAAGAAGAACAGGAAGATGCTGGTGTTTTTCTCGGCAGCAAATCTGGTAATTCATTTTCGACAGAACAAAACGAATTGTAAGAAACAAGCATATATGAAAAGGAGAATAATTATGAACAACGAAATTCAAATACCCAGGGAAAGAACGAGCGTTTTAGGTGTTCTGTTTGGGACACTGATCGGGGCTCTCGCCGGAGCCATAACGATGCTCTTGTTGACACCGCAATCGGGAAAAGATACCAGAATACAGATCCAGGAAAAAGGCATCGAATTGCGTGATCGGGCAACTGACATCGTGGAAGACACGCTGGCAAAGGTTCGTTTTGAAAGAAAAAAAATCGCCATTGATGGGCGGAAGAAAGCCAATGAAATCCTCCAGCAAGGCCAGGGTCTTGTGGTTGAACAACTGGACCATATTTCTGATGCTGCTCAAGCCGGGAAAAAAGCACTACAAAATTCATGAAATTGATGAATAAGTTTTCCGGCGAATCGTGAATTCAAATAATCGGGTTAGAAATAACCCAAAGGAGAAATAAAATGCACATGGGTCAATTGAAATGGATCATGCTTGGCATCTTTCTGGTAATTACCGGCCTCGGACTTCTAGGGGTAGGCATGGGTGGAGTATTAAGCATCATCGCGGGAGTTTGTGCCTTGATCGCCGGTGTATTGTTCATCATCAACCGCTAACCTCAATTCGATAAGTACACGGCCTTTTCCAACAAGAAGGTGTACTTATCGAATCTTGTCCCACCGGTGGATTTCCATGCCTGAATCAATCATCATATTTTTGACTGGTCAATGGCTATTAAGTCTCTTTGGTCAGTCCATCTTCCCTGGTTTTCCACATTCAGGCATATTTATTTACGTGCTGTCTGTTCTTATAGTATTTTTAATTATCCTAATATTCCTGTCTTAAAACTCACTTACTTATTCCAAAAAATCAGCCAATAAAAGGAAATAAATCTTATGTTACCAATCGGTGATGACAATACCTCACGAAGAACTTTTCCGCTGGTCACGTACACCCTGATCGTCTTAAATGTTTTATTCTTCCTGGTGGAGATGAACGGAGGGGATGCATTTATTATGAAATGGGCTTTTGTCCCCAGCCGATTCCTA
>CAYLOW010000014.1:0-28631 GCA_964385315.1 uncultured Anaerolinea sp. | reverse complement strand
CTATTGATTAAATTTTTCATTTCGACCAAAGGGAGAATTCCTTTTCCACAAAGGGGTAAATTTCTCCTCGAAGAACACTCGTCGAAATGACAGTGGGTAGAAGATAGGTTGCCGCGTCGTAAAGAACCCTCCTCGCACACCTGTCCCGTTGCTTTGACGGGAATGACATGCTATTTTCTATTTGGCGAATTTTGATTTATACGGTTCCTGATAATTTAACTTGAACTCGGGGGTTTTTCCGGTTTTAGTCAGGTTCTCCCAGCCGACGCGCATAAGGCCGAGCATGGGCGTCCAGGGTTTGAATAACTTGACCTCGCGAAATTCCCTGTTATTACCGGTAATGGCTTCCACCAGTTTGTTTGCAGCGTACCCGGCGGGCTGGCCCAGAAAGCGCAGCACGAATCCGAAATTCTTCAGCATTTCGCGGCCGTTCTCGCCGATCACGATCGGGTTGGTCAGCATGTCGGTCGTCATCATCCCCGGACTGAACCCCAGGATCTGCACACCGCTGCCTTTGAGTTCCTTCGCAAGGGTGCGTGTGAAGGAGGTAATCCACGCCTTGGTTGTGCCATACAACCCGGTGGGTGAGGCGGGGCTCAGAAAACTTCCATTGCCATAGATGTTGACCAGCGTACCCTGTTTGTGCGGCAGCATATGGCGCATGACCGCCTGGGTGCAGCGGAATACGCCCAGGTCATTGGACATGAACATATCCAGGGCCTCCTGCGGGTCCATATCCAGCATCATACCGGCAGCGTTCGAATACCCCGCGTTATTGATCCAAATGTCAATGTGCCCGAATTCCTTGAGGATATCCTCGACCAGTTTGTAGATCTGTTCCTCGCTGCGCACATCCACTACGAATCCGCTGATGCGGCCTTTGGATTGGAGTTTTTCCAATGTAGCCGAGACCGCTTCCTGGCTTCTGCCGGTGATGGCGACCGTAGCTCCCGCGGTGAGCATTGCGTCGGCGATGGCGAACCCGAACCCGCGGGTGGATCCGGTGATCACAACGATCTTGTCTTTAATGGTTGACATATGCTTCCTTGTTCATTCCTTCCAACAGCTCAAGGATTTCTTCATTCGAAGGGATATCTGTTGCGTCGTGTCCATAATGAACGAAGCGAGCCAGTCCATTCTTATCAATCGCGACCTGTGCCGGCATGCGCCCGAATTTGAACAGGTTCACTTCCTGCCCGTAGCGTTTCAGGACCGTGTGTGTTGGGTCAGGCAGACCTGTAAAAGGCAGGGTATGTTTTTGCCAATACTCCATAAACGCTTTTTCATTGTCAGGACCGACGACGACTATTTCCGTCTCCTGTGCTGTGAATTTATCGTACTCCCGGCGCAACTGCGCCATGTGCCTCTGGCAGAAGGGTCAGAAAAATCCTCTGTTGAAAACAAGCAGGACATTCTTTTTGCCCAGAAAATCTGTCAGGCTGACTTCGTGTCCGTTGAAATCATTTAACGTGAAGTTTGGGGCGGGCTTGTTCAGTTCGGCGCGGCTCATACCGGCAGTACCAGAATGATGCCGAAGATAATTTCAACGACCAGGCTGATGACATTGGACTGCTCAACGGATTTATCCACGAACATCGAAACGGCACGAACGAGTCCGATGCCCAGGTATGCGGCGCCCAGCATCATGTAGGCAACGGGTGAGTTGACGATGAGGGGGAAAACGCCCAGTGCGATAAAGAGCCCGCCGAGTACCGAGCGGATCTCGGTGATACCGCGTCCGCCGAGCGGGCTTAGCCCCGTGAAGCCGGTAATGGCTGAGGGCTTGAGCAGGGAGAAGGTCCCGGTGAGGATCGTCCCGACTGCCGCAACGATTTGAAGAATTTGTAAGATCATGGTTTTCCTTTATATCTTTGAATATTTTTTCATCCCCTAAAGTGCCTTGGGATAAGTATTTCTTAGGGTTGTTTTTATTTCATTTCGACGAGCGCTCTTCGAGGAGAAATCTTTTTTATTATCAGCATCAAGATCCCTGCTCCCGTTCGGATACTTATCCCGGATGCACCTTCGGGAATACCATATTTTTCAAAAACCGCGCTGCTGACCCTTCCACGGTGCGGGCGTGCCGCTGCGGAATTCCTCGACGCTTGGGCCGCACAATTGTGTCAACCGCCAGGTCCCATATAAATAACTTAAGGCCAGCAGCAAAACGGTGGCGGGCCAGCCAGTAATTAAATTGGTTACCGCCAGCGAATTGACTGCATGGTTTTGGAAGAGCGAAAATTGCAGCAGCAGGCGGGCGGCGAAAAAACATGCCCAGACAAATGTCACTTCACTGTACGCGGGCCGCACCTGCGGATGCCAGTACCAGTCCAGCGGCCAGCGGCGGGCGATGTAACTCGTCCAGGCCATCATTGGACGGCGGATGATCATGCTGACGATGGTCAGCAATAAGGTCATCGACCCGCTGACCAGGCCGGGCAGAAAAAATCCTTCGGATCTCCCGAGAAACCAGGCAAGACCAATGGCAATTGCCACACTGCCCACTCCTCCCAGTGCGTATGTAACTGACTCCCTGCGGATGATCCGTGCGGCGGCGATTACGACAGAAAGCCCCAACGCGCTCCACATGGCGGCTTGAAATCCTGCCAGTCCATTGACCAGCAGAAAGAGAACAGGCGGAAGGATCGCATCCAAAAAGGAATTGCGTCCTGTAAAGACAGTACGCAGTTCATCGAGCAGTTCACGTGATTTTGATTGTTTCAATTTAACCTGTTAATTTCAATCATCATAAAGCAAGAAGATGGTCGTTTTGATTAGGCATGCTTCCCGAGCCAGAATTTGCGCCAATCGCCGCCGCTGGATTGCAGGGCGAGGAAGGCATACAGGCTGCCCGCGAAGAATCCGAGCACCATCATGGCGACCGTCCAAATAATGGCGGCAGGCAGGGTTCTTTCGCGGTAGATGATCCAGCAGGAGAAAAGGGTGAATCCGGTGTATAGATCAACCAGCGAGACAATGCCCCAGGGCATGGCCAATAACCTGCCGCCTTCGCCAAAGAAGTCTCCGATTGTAAAGCCGTAGATCAAAACGGCAGTCATGGCAAGGATGCCGAGCAGTGCGATGATTTTTGCAAGACGCATAGTATTTGCTCCTATAATTGTTTAGATTTTTCGTAGTGAATGTTTTACAAGTTCTTTTTTCGGGGAAGAATACGCGGGAAGAAGGATGGGGTATTGGCTATGTATTCGGCGTACCCGGGCTTTGTATCCTTCAAAGTCTTTTCGAGCAATGCCACACCAGAGACATTGCGCAGCAGCAGGGTCATGATGATCGGGCTGAAAATTGCCCACCACGCGCCGCTGATCAGGGCAAGCAGATAGTAGGCCCACCATTGCACGGCGTCACCCCAATAATTTGGGTGGCGGGTAACGCTCCAGAAGCCGGTATTGAGCAGCTTGCCCTTGTTGGCGGGGTCTGCTTTAAAGCGCGCCAGTTGATAATCTCCGCCGGCTTCGAAAGCGGTCCCTGTTAACCAGATGATGACCGCGATCAGGTCATAACAGGCGAGGGGGGAGTTGGATGCTGCCGCCGTTTGAGCAGCCAGAAGTGGTGTCGCAATGATCCACATCAGTACGCCCTGCAGGACAAACACCTTGAAAAAGCTTCGCCACCACCACTCTCTGCCACTATCTTCTCGCCATTTCGCATAGCGAAAATCTTCAGAATTGCCATGGTTGCGGTTGAATATATACAATGAAAGACGTAAACCCCAAAGGGTGACGAGCACACCGAGCAGGAGGGCCCGCGCTGTCATGCCGCCCGGGACCAGCCAGGTGCCGAACCAAAAGGTGATGACAAAGCCAGTGCCCCAGAAAATGTCAACGATGCTCGAGTTTTTAATTGCCAGGCTGTACAACCAGAGGGCGACCATTAAACCCAGGATGACCAGGCCCGAATTGAGCCAGAGGGTGAAGAATGCCATGTTATTTTTCCTTCGATATACAGGCAAACCCGATGGCGCCAATGCCGAGATGCGCGCCGAGGACGGGAGTGATCTGGACGATGGGCACAGTGCCTTCAGGGAAGAAAGAACGGACCTGTTCGTATAATGATTCGGCTTCCTCCTGAACTCCGGCATGGACAATCGCCAGCCTTTCAAAGGGGGCGTATTCAGCCAGCCATTCAAGCAGACGTTTGCGGGCACGCTGGTTCGTACGGGTACGAAATGCGGAAGCTTTTCCCTGGTTCATATGCAGCAGCGGTTTGAGCTGCAATAATTCCCCAAAACGGGCAAGGGCTGAGTTCATCCGACCGCCGCGCCGCAGGTATTCGAGGGTTTTTATCGAAGCAAAGACATAGGTGCGTGTCATGAAATCCTGCAGTGAGCTGACGATTTCATCCACTGTCTTGCCGAGCTTTGCCATCTGCGCGGCTTTCTCCACCAGGAAGCCTGTGCCGAGGCTGAGTTGGGTGGAGTCCAACACGGTGACAGGGATGCGTGTGAATTGTTTGGCGGCGGCGCGCGCTGAATTGACCGTGGCGCTTAATGTCTCTGAAATGTGAATGGATAAAATGGCTTGTGCACCTTCATTGGCCAGGTTTTCATAGGCCTGGGTAAATATTTCCACTCCAGGGGTGGCGGTCTTGGGGGCGGGGAAATAATCCGGCAGCCGGGCATAGAACTCATCCCGTGTGAGATTAACGCCGTCCATGTAGCTGTCCTCACCCACGTTGATATACAGGGGAATGACGGTGATATCCTGCTGGTTGATAATATCTCCGGGCAGGTCACAGGTGCTGTCAGTGACAATGCGAATGTTCATGCTGCTTTCTCCTTATAATCCATAACGATAAATAAAGTGATTTGGCTGTGCTTTTTGAAATAAATTGACACATATTATTTAGGCCTATTCCTGTATGTTGAGCCATGAGGTGATCGGTGTGCTGAGGTCCTTAAGGTGCATTTTGACGGCTTGAGAATAGAACTTCATAAAATCAGACAGGTTTCGGATCGGTTTTTGGTGGTTTTTAAATATGGCTTTTATCCACTCCACTTCATCTGAGAGGTATTCCAGGCTGCCCAGCTGCAGGGCGGCTGTGATGTTATCGCCAAGAAATTGTATGCCGATCCCCAATTCTTCAGGGTCGATCGAAATCGACTGAACTAGTTTTCGGGTGGTGATGTCGATCTGCGAGCGTTCCAAAATGAATGCCTTGTGCGCGGCAGCGTACTCCGGTGGAATGGAAATTAACGGAGCCGGTTTATATTTCGTCTGCAGCAGGCTGTCAACTGAATCGAGTGAAGAGAGAATCGTATTCCCCAGGTAGGTTCCCTGTATGTGAGAAAGGAGCCCGGGCTGCATAGTGAAGATCCGCCCGCCGAAACCAACTGGGATCTGCAGGCTGGTGAGTGTCTGCGCCGTTAATTGCAGCGCGGCTGCTGTGATCAATGTCTGCGCGACAAGAACCACCATTTTTCCGTGGACCGTTTTGATTGTCTCTTTGAAGTCTTCGGCAGGTACGTTGGGACCAAGGTAAATTACTTTTAATCCGCGGCGCCGCAATAGAAGTGAAATAAGCATGGGTGTAAATGCATGCCATTCATTGGAAGGGCAGCCTACCAATACAGTCTGGTCGCGTGAAGGGGCGGGGCTGGCGCTGAGCAGGGAGTCGATGCGGCGCATGGCAAGCCCTGAGGCAAAGTGCTCCTGTTGAATGGAGACTTTATTCTCATACCAGAGGCTGCCGATCTCAGCCATTCCCTTTTGCAGAATTTCCACACATACCGCCTCAACCGGGAAGATCGAAAAGGCCTGGTTCAATACCTGGTCTGAACCTGATTCGCTGAATTTCATGCATGCCGCCAGCCATTTTTCGCGCATCGAGTCAAGGGAAGTATTTGGCGGAATATAAACCGCGGGAAGTGCCTGAATGGTAATAGGATCAGAGGGCGTAAAGCTATCAAGCGGGTCAACATTGGAAGCCTCGTGTTCCTTCCATAGATCGACCGCACGCGAAATTGAAAGCCCCTCTGTCTGTCGATCCAGGAGCCATTTGATGGTTTCAATGTCGTACTGTGAATACAGCCGGTGCCCGCCTGCCGACCGCTGCGGCTGGGGAAATCCATAGCGGCGTTCCCAGGCCCGCAGGGTATCAGCATGGATCCTGGTTTCCTGAAGGACAACTTTTAAATTAAATGAAGGGGTTTTACTAAAAGACACAGGTTGCTCCAAACAGATGGTAGGTTTGCAAAGGTTTTGCACAGGTATTGTACCATAATTGCACCAGTTTGGTGGGAATATGGGAAACCCGGGTGGCAAATCATTGGCCTTTTCCTTGAATCCCTATCAACGTTTGAATCCTGTGTATTCGAGTAAAATTGAATTATCTGGAAAAAACAATTTAAATCCATAATAAATTAAAGAGGAATCATGCCCCAAATCAAGGCCGTAAATCACGTAGCTGTCGTCGTGGAAGATATGGAAAAGTCATTGCTATTCTGGCGCGATGCGCTGGGAATTGAACTTCACGAACTGCGGGATGTCCCTGCTGAAAAATCACAGGTCGCGTTTCTACCCGTTGCAGGTGCTGAAGTGGAACTGGTCATGCCGACCACGGAAGATTCAGGGATCGCGAAATACCTTGCCAAGCGCGGGCCGGGAATGCACCATCTCTGTCTGGAAGTGGATGATATTGAGGGGATGATGTCGCAGCTAAGGGCAAAAAACATTCGCCTGATCAATGAAGAACCGCGGACCGCAGCGGATGGCAAGCGATATGCTTTCATTCACCCTGAGTCAACCGGTGGCGTGCTGGTTGAGTTGTATCAGGTCTAAAGTGAAGTTTGAATTTTTATTGCTGTCAATCGTCGATTTTTTGGGCAATTGCTTTCGCAATGAAACCAGTAGGACTGTATTAAATTAATCTCAGCAGCAATCTTAGAAAATAATGACAGAATCCATCGAAAGCATTTTGAGGGAGGAGTGCGGCCTGGTCAAGGACCGCCCGATCATTACCGGTGTTTCCGGTGGACCTGACAGTCTGTGTCTGATGGAGACATTGAGGCAGGCGGGGTATTCGATCATTACTGCGCATTTCGATCACCAGCTTCGCTCAGAGTCGGGCGACGATGCGCGTATGGTCGCGAAGACCGCGGCACGGCTTGGACTGGAGTGCCGGATCGAGGGCGCGGATGTGGGTGCATTTGCTGAACGGGAGAAGTTATCCATCGAGGAAGCCGCGCGGGAGCTGCGTTACCATTTTATGTTCAAACTGGCGCGTGAGAAAAATGCCCAGGCGGTGGCGGTCGGCCACACAGCAGACGATCAGGTGGAAACGATCCTGATGCATTTCATACGCGGCAGCGCCCTCAACGGCTTAAAGGGCATGCCCCGGCGTTCGATCATTAAAATATTCGATCTTGAGATTCCCGTTATACGCCCGCTGCTGCACATGCGCCGCGAGGAGACGGTTCTTTATTGCCAGGCAAACGGCCTGCATCCGCACTATGATGCAAGCAATGACTCGGTTGATTTTCTGCGCAACCGCATTCGGCATCAACTGCTCCCCGGCCTCGAAGGATATAACCCAAAATTTCGTGAAGCCGTGTTGCGCATGGCATCCTCCCTGAAGGATGACCATGCCCTATTGATGGAAGTGTTGGAAACCGCGTGGAAGGAAGCCGTGCTGGAGATACGTGAGGATTCTGTGGCTTTTGACTTCACCCGGCTTGCCGGTCATTCGCCCGGCCTGCAGCGCAACCTGATTAAACATGCCATGCAATTGATCTCCCCGGCTGTGGACCTGACCCATGCTGCGCTTGAGCGTGCTGCCGCTTGGGTCAATTCCCCTATCCGATCCTTGACGCGGGTCGACCTGATAGGCGGCTTGCGGATGTTCCGTGAAGCAGACCGGTTGTATGTTTGTACCATGAGAGCGGTACTCCCATTTGGCGCGTTCCCGCAATTAGCTGAAGCCCCATCCGTGCCTGTGCCGGTTCCGGGCCTGGTCGAACTTCCCGGTGGGTGGCTGCTTACATGTGAACGCCTTGGGCGGGTTAAATTGGTGCGTGAGCAGGCGGAACAAAACGAAGACCCGTTTCAAGCCTGGGTGGACGAGAAAGACCTATCCTACCCCATCCTGCTGCGGACCCGCCGGCCTGGTGATCAATTTGCCCCGTTCGGTATGGAAGGTCATTCGCAGAAGTTATCCGATTATTTTGTGAATGTGAAACTGCCGCAGCGCGCGCGGGAAAATTACCCCCTGTTGTGCGCTGGTAACGAGATCATCTGGGTGCCGGGGTACCGTCCTGCGGAATCCCATCGACTTACAAATGAAACAGAGAGCGTTTTGTATTTTTCCCTTTCGCAATTTGAAAAATAAAACCGGTAAATACTGCCTACGAATGGGTCATTTCCTGATCCATGTAAATTCGTTTATTATTCCCTTGCTTACAATCGGCTTGATCTGATAGATGAATATCGCCTCATGGTCTTTCCTGTCGTGGTAGGGAGCGGAGCACGTCTCTTTCAGGATGGGATCGAAAAGAAGACCTTAAAACTGATTGGGTCAAAGACATTCAGTTCAGGTGTGATCGTTCTTTCCCACCAGCCTGAAAGAACCCCCTCCAAATAGCGAAAACAATCCAAAAGGTGCCTTGATGAACGAGACCGCTTTACTGATCATAGATGCGCAGGGTAACATGTTTGCAGAAGGGAGTTCTGTTTTTGAAGGGGAGAAAATACTGAACACCCTTCGCAGCCTGCTCGTCCACGCGCGGGCTGCCCGGATGCCGGTCATCTATGTGCAAAATAATGGCACCGAAAACGATCCGGATATGCCCGGGACGCCGGGCTGGCAGATCCACCCTGCCATCACCCCTGAAAAGGGAGATCTGGTCATTCAAAAAAATACGCCTGACTCCTTCCATGGGACCAACCTGCAAAACGAACTGGACTCGCGCCATATTCAAAATTTGATCGTGGCGGGCATGCAGACTGAATACTGTGTAAACGCCACCTGCCGGCGGGCGCTTGAGGTGGGATATAAAGTCATCCTTGTCCAGGACGCCCACAGCACCTATGATGGCAGCACGCTCACCGCATCGCAGATCATCGCGCAATATAATCATGACCTGGGTGGGATGGTGAAATTACAAAAAATGGATGATATTGTGTTCGGGTAATCTTTGTAGCATTTAGGAAGAAGATCAAAACTTGTGTTGCTCATATTGAGCTGCTGCCCCGTGGAAAATATTAATATGGGAGTAAAGCCTGATGCCATTTAGAAAAGAACAATCTTCTGTTCGTTCAGGGCGGAAATCGCTTAATTATTTGGGACTCTGCGTTTTGCTCCTGTTATTTTTTGGCGCGTGCAATTTCATGGCCGGTGTCCCAACGGCGGCGGCAGAGCCGGATATGACTGTCTGGCGGAAAATCGAATCTCCGCTTTTCCCTGCCGACTGGCCGCCCACTGCAGACTCTGTTTGGGTGCGCTACACCTTCGCTTATGGGAGCAACCCCGCCAAACTCGTGGATGCGGTTTCGGTGACAGAACCTCTCTCCAAAACAGAATGGAAGGGCGGCGTATCTACAACCACCGTGTTGAGCACTGACATGAAACAAGCGGCAGTACAGGGGACGTTTCCGCTCGAAGAAGAAATTCAAGGGATCCTGGATACAGAAAAGCAGGTTTCCGGGTATAGCTTAAAACTAAGCGCGCTTCCGGATCCCAACATGTCTGAGACAAAAGAAATGCTTGCCTATTATCAAGCCTGGTTCAAAAATAATAATGCTTTTCTTGGCTTGATCCGTGAAAACCATACAGATTTCATAAACTGGGTTACCTCTGGTAAATAAGGGTTTTTGCAGATCAATTCCTGATTTTTCAGTCATCGTATTGACAGGTTGTATGATCTTTTCGTTAGAAACGCGGAAGCAGACTTTAGAATTTTGAATAATACATTTATCGCCAAAGCCAGTACCGCACAACATCAACAAGCGCAAAGCTAAATAATCAGGCGCCTTCATTATGAAGGCGCCTTTTGTGTTTCAGATTTCCGTCTAAAGGGAGCCGGGTGCCAAAATAGCATAAGGTGGAGTGAAAAAAAAGAGTATAATATAAAAAAGGTCTTATTAGGCGAATATCTCGATCGAATAGGTACCATAACTGGTTATAAAAGGGATATTTTATGAATAAAAAGTATTTGGCAACCATTCTTTTTTTTGTTTTTCTGATTTCTGCCTGCAGCGCGAAAACTCCCGAGGGTCCCGCCGCGCCAATTTTGACCGACACCCGGGTTGCACCTCCAACCTATACAGCCACAGCGGCGAAGGCAGTCACCGATACCGCGGTACCGCCGGTAGTATCTGGTGCAAGTTCCACGCCCGAGCCCCCAATCCCCACCAATTTACCCAACTGTACCAACAGCGGCGCTTTTATCGCGGATGTGACCATCCCGGATAATAGTAAAATTGCTGCCGGTGCCACTTTTATAAAAACCTGGCGCGTAAAGAATACCGGCAGTTGTATCTGGGGATCGGGCTACACCCTGACCCATTATTCCGAAGAGAGCATGCTCGCGCCAGCCTCTGTGCCGGTGGGGGTAACCTACCCTGACCAGACTGTGGAAGTGTCCATTGAATTAACAGCTCCCCGTGATATTGGATCCCACCGAGGCTTTTTTGTGATTAAGAACCCTGCCGGGCTGATCATGAAGATCGATAATGACTCCCGCCTGTGGGTGGTTATCAATGTCACAGCTGATGCCGCCACGCCCACTCCCACGCCGGGATCTGTTGGTGTTCCAGCAACGGCTACAGCCGCCGCATCCGGTTCTGTAGTCTCGGCCTGCGCATCCACAACAGACCCGGCAAAAGTTACCCAAACGATCAATGCCCTGAATGCGTACCGTGCACAAAATGGATTGCCGGCGTATGTGATCAATGACACGCTGACCCGGGCAGCCGCTGTGCATGCCAATGATATGGCCTGTAATAAACTTTTTGCACACAATGGCTCGGATGGTTCGACTCCTACATCGCGCGTTGCCGCCAGCGGATATGCCGCTTCATCCGTCACCGAAAACGTTTATGGCAGTTACCCTCCCTTATCCGGCCAGGGGGCGATCGACTGGTGGAAGACTGACCCGACCGATATCCGTCACAACGAGAATCTGCTGAGCACCAAATATAAGGAGATTGGCGTGGCATATGCTTTCTTCAATAATTTTGGCTACTATGTTATTGACTTTGCCATCCCGAAATGATCCATCAGGTCATTTCGGACTCACTCCGCATCATGGGTATCTTAAAAACCTTCTTTGTGAAGATGTAATAAAATTTCACCGGATTGATAGACTCCTTCCCGAAATGAACGCGGGAGGAGTCTGTTCTTTTTCCATGGATTTGCATGGCGCCGATGATATGATTGTCATCTTTCGTTTTACACGTGCAATAACGTTATCTTAAGCCAGGAGAATTAATATTGGATTGGTCACGATTGTTTCCGTCTGTTGATAAGGAATATGTGGGGTCAAAGATCCCTTTTTATTTCCTAATATTGATCGCTATCGTGAGCACGGCCCGCAGCCTGATCCATGTATTTGCACCGGATGGGGGGGCAAATACGATCGCTGGAATTTCTGTGAATGTACAGGGCGGAGCTAACGTTATTGCCATATTTGCCCAGTGGGGCGCGCTGCAGCTGCTTCTGGCGCTTTTATACTGGCTGGTCATTTTCCGCTACAGGTTTCTTGTGCCAGCCATGCTCGCGGTGGTCGTGATCGAACAGCTTTTTAGAATGGGCGCCGGGCATTTAAAGCCGCTGGTGATTGCCAGCCCGCCGCCTGGGGCACTCGGCAGTCAGGTGGTTCTTCCATTGGCTGTCATCGTATTCATTTGGTCTTTGGTTCGAAAATCAAAAGATGGATGAAAAGATTGATCGCCTAGAAAGTGAGTCGACTGGGTCCTCACTGCGGCAGTACACGAATGGAGAATGAACATGAGAAAAATTAAACTTCAAATGCAAATGACAGTGGATGGTTTTGTCGCCGGAATGGATGGCGGGATGGACTGGATGGTCTTTAATTGGGATGATGAAATCAAGAAATACGTGACTGAGATCACAGAACCGGTGGATTGCATTATTCTCGGCAGAAAACTTGCACAGGGCTTCATTCCCCATTGGGCGGCCGAACCTGAAGGGGAGGATGCCTGGGGGGTCAGAAAAATCAACAATTCAACAAAGGTCGTTTTTACCAAAACATTGGAGCAGGCGGCATGGAAAAATACCATCCTGGCGAAGGGCGACCTGGTTGAAGAAATTATGAAATTAAAAGCACAGGAGGGCGGGGATATTATCGCCTATGGCGGCGGGGCTTTTGTCTCAAGTTTAATCAAGGCCGGGCTGATCGATGAGTATCACCTGTTTGTGAACCCAGCGGCCATCGGGTCCGGTATGACGATATTCAAAGGGCTCGAAGGCAAACAAAACCTGACGCTTATTAGATCACTGGCATTTCCCTGCGGGATCGTGCTGCTTTGTTACGAGCCGGTACGCAGCCGGGAGTGAGAAAAAAGCCAAAACCATTTCAACTTATGGAGAATATTTCATGATGAAAACCTGTCCTGAGTGCGGCTCGACCGAAATAATCCCAGATCTGCTGGTCTTCGCTGATGAAGCACGCAGCGGGTTGCATCCCCCTTATGTTCAGTTGATGGAACCCAGGCCTGAAAAAACACCCTTCATCTGGATCCCAAAATCGGTCGCGACAGGATTCCGGGCGGCAATCTGCGGTTCATGCGGATATACCCGGTTCTATACGAAGGAATATGCAAAAATACTGGAAGCCCATAAGGCAGGTTATACCAGCCAGCAGTTTGCAATGAAAGATTTTCTGCCGGTCTAGTGTGGGAGCGCCAGATTATGCCGCAGTAATAAGTAAGGGGCGGGTAAGTATTTAAAACAATGGGTTATGGAAGATATTTCCATAACCCATTGTACAGGGATCAGGCATTTAACAATAATACTTTATTGAATTACCCTGTCTATTTTACTTCGCCATTCAATTGCTTTAACTTAATGTACAACTCGCGCCATTGGATCTTGGATACGCCGAGCTTTTGGCGGATGGAATCCCCTTCCATGCCTGACTTGTAATCCCGCAGGGCGCATGTCCAGCGGCACATATCGAAGGATAGGTGTTTTTTGACCAGACCGGCTTCCCGGCCGATATCTTCAAGCAGGTATTCGAGTCTGCGCGGTGACCAGGCGAAGACCTCATCCACCGGTTTGTACTGGGCCAGGTATTCTTTGTACGCGGCGATCCAATCTTCCTGCAGGTCGATTTTTCGTTCCTTGTAGCGGTTGGACTGGCTGGCATACCGGATGAAAACATGCGGTCCGCCCTTGGCTTCCAGGTCGATATGATTTAAGTGGATTCCCAGGCATTCGCTTTTCTTGATGCCGGTCGTCAGCACCAGATACACGAGAGTGTACATGCGGGCGTCCGGTTTGGTCTCGCGGCGGTGCCGATCGGCTGCGAGCAAAACAGCTTCATATTCGTCGTCGGTCAGGACCTGCGGCAGCGGGCTGATTGCGGAGCGCTGCAGGACCTTCGCTGCAGGGTCGATGGTTAAAGTCCCATACTGGTGCAGCCAGCGGAAGAATGATTTTACCGATGTGATGCGGCGTGAGAGGGTCTTTGGGCTGCATGGAACATCGCGGTCTTTTTCCATCCATGCGAAGAAGCGGTTCAGGTCATCCGTGGTGATGTCGCCGATCGACTTGTCCGGGGCGAGGTAATGGGTCAGTAAGCGGACATCCGAGAGGAAGGCTTTTACAGTGTTCGGCGAACGTCCCTGGTCGGTCATGAACATTTCCCAGCCGTTGATCGAGGCGGGGAGCAGGGTCTTGCCTGTGATATGTGCGGAATCAAAAGTTTTTGCCATATAATTATCCTTACCATTTAATGTGTAGCGTATAGTCTTTTCGTATAGTTTAACGAATTTAAGAGGCATTGTCAACAGGTATTGGCATAAAAAAACCGAAAACATGGGAACTGGATGCGAAGGATTTAAGGAAAACGTATTATCATAAATCATGCTTTCAACCATTGTTCCCCTTTGTCAGCTGGTGTTAAAGGAGAGAAGAGATGAATATTGTTCTTGTGCACATACATATCAAGCCTGAATTTATGGATGGTTTCAAGCAGGCGAGTCTTGAGAATGCATCCTCGAGCGTTAAGGAGGCGGGTGTCGCGCGCTTTGATATCATTCAGAACAACGAAGACCCTGTGCGTTTTGTTCTGGTGGAGGTCTATCGATCTGAAGAGGCTGTCGCGGCGCATAAAGAGACCGCGCATTATGCAAAGTGGCGTGATACGGTCGCAGAAATGATGGCAGAACCGCGGCAGGGTGTGAAGTATTCGAACGTATTTCCGGGAGATTCCGGATGGTAACCGGGTATCTCTGTTCAATGCAGGGAAAGGATGAATGATGTCGTCTTTTGAATTTGCCACAGCGAACAGGATCATATTTGGCGCGGGGAAACTGGCTGACCTCGGAAAACTAATGGAAGGCCATGTAAAACGCCTACTGTTGGTGAGGGGCCATTCGGCGGACGCGATCCCGCGTGTACGCGAAATACTCTCCAGCCAAAACATCGGGCTGGTTGAGTTTGAGGTGCACGGCGAGCCGACGGTGGGTCTGACTCGCGAAGGTGTGCAGGCCGCGCGCGGCTGCGACATGGTGATCGGTCTCGGGGGCGGGAGTGTGATGGACGCCGGGAAGGCGATCGCATCGCTGGCGGCCAATGAGGGCGATGTATTGGATTACCTGGAGGTGATCGGCAGAGGGGCAACTTTAATGAATGCACCGCTGCCTTATGTGGCCATCCCAACCACTGCTGGAACAGGGACGGAGGTGACGCGCAACGCGGTGATCGAGTCGCCGGAGCACGGGGTGAAGGTAAGTCTGCGAAGCCCCTTGATGCTGCCGCGCACCGCACTCGTGGATCCTGAGCTGACGTATAGTCTGCCGCCGGCTGTCACGGCGAGCTCCGGCCTGGATGCGTTAACACAGTTGATCGAACCGTTCGTTTCAGTGAGATCCAACCCGCTGACCGATGCGATCTGCCGCGAAGGGATCGCTCACGCGGCAAAGTCGCTGCGGCATGTATATCACAACGGTATGGACAGGGAGGCGCGCGAGGGAATGTCACTGGCGAGTTTATTTGGCGGTCTCGCCCTGGCAAATGCAGGTCTCGGCGCGGTGCATGGGTTCGCGGGGCCGCTGGGCGGGACGCTCCACGCGCCGCACGGCGCGATCTGTGCGCGCCTGCTCCCCCTGGTGATGGAGACAAATCTCAAAGCACTGCAATCCCGTTACCCGGGGCATGCCGCTTTGGAACGTTATGTAGAGATCGCGGTCCTGTTGACCGGGGAGAAGGATGCATCTGCGCAGGACGGCGTAAAGTGGGTTGCAGAACTGGTCCGCGAGCTGAATATCCCATCGCTTTCACTGCTTGGGATGGATGCGGCACAGATCCCGGACGCTGTTGAAAAGACCTTGAAGGCCAGCAGCTATAAGGGGAACCCGATCCCGTTGAGTGCAGGTGAGCTCACTGCTATATTGGAGGCAGCTCAATAAAAAACAAGACCCTGCATCATATGATGAGGGTCTTGTTTTTCAGGTCAACTTGGGTAAGAAGACTGACGATCTAAATGATCCTGTCGCTTCCACCGTCTATTGGAATTTGCAAGCCGGTCATATTTTCAAACAGCGGTCCAAGCATTTCAGCCACGAACTCGCCGACATAACGGCTCTTGATCTCAACGCCCAGCAGGTTGCGCTTTTTATACTGTTCCACTGTCAGCCCATAATGAGCAGAGCGGGTCTGTAAAACTTCTTCCGTCCAGATGCCGGTATCGAACACCTGGTCTGGATGCACTTGATTGACACGAATGTGGTCGCCAGCCCATTCCAATGCTGCCACACGCCCAATTTGAGTGAGCGCGGCCTTTGAGGAGGAATAAGCCACTGCGCCGGCGCCGGGTGCAAGCACATTCTTGGATGAGTTAATGACCACCCGCCCGTAGCGCGGAGCGCGTTTGAGCAGGGGGTGTACCTCGCGCATGATCACCAGATTTGGGTCAAGATTAATACTCATCACCTTTTGCCAATCTTCAAGTTTCATGTTCTCAATGCGAATTCCCGGCGGGAAGATGCCGGCATTCAACACAAGCATGTCCAACCCGCCAAAAACGCTCACTGCGCTTTGCAGTGCCGCGATCGTTGCGGTTTCATCTGTCAGGTTGATCTGAAGGCCGAGATAGCGCGTATCTTTAAAAAGGCCGATCACGGCCGGGTTAATATCCAGATTAATTACTGCCGCCCCTCGATGTAAAAGTGATTCGACAACCGCCTTGCCGATGCCCGATGCCCCGCCGGAGACGAGCGCAATTTCACCGTCGAATGGGCGGACGGGTTTAGTCCCGATGAGATGGAAAACGCCCAGACCCGGTTCAAAAAATGCGGTTGGAGAGTCGCCGGTGTGCGCTGCAAGGACTGCCTCGCCGACTGGGAACTTGGAGGAGGCCGGGGAATTCGATAACGATACCAGGACCGGGAAACCAGCCTGATGCGATAATTTCTGTCTCAGGCTGGCAATTCGGGTGGGTAGTGGTTCAGGAACTGGATCCATATACAACTCCATATGATTTGGAGCGAAAAATTAATGCCATGTCACTCCGGTATACATGAAAAAGGGATGCCCGTGTGACAGACATCCCTTTCGAATTCATCACTTGGTTTTTGTTTTTGCGCCGTTCTTTATCTCTTCAAACAACCCAAAGGCTTCCTTGGGGGTGAAGTTCTCATGGATGATGGCCTGCAGGGCGCGGGCCATGCCTTCAGGCGATTCGTTCTGCCAGATGTTGCGGCCCAGGTTCACGCCGATCGCGCCGCTTTGGATGCCGTTGTAAACGAACTCCATGACTTCCAGGTCGTTCTCTGTCTTGGGGCCGCCTGCAATAACGACCGGCACAGGACAGCCTTGCACGACCTTTTCAAAATCTTCACAGTAATAGGTCTTGACAACCGCCGCACCCTGTTCGGCGCACACACGGCAGGCAAGGGCCAGAAAACGGGAACTCTTCTTGTCTTCTTCGCGTCCCACCGCGGTCACGGCCATGACCGGTATGCTGTAGTCATAACATTCATTGACCAGTTTCGCGAGAGCCATGATGGTCTGGTGCTCATATTTGCCGCCGACATAGACCGAAATACCGACCGCCGAAGCGTTGATGCGCAGGATGTCCTGAATTGAATTTGTTACCTCTTCGTTGGAGAGGTCATCGCCCACCATGCTGTTCCCGCCGGAAACGCGCAGGATGATCGGTGTGTCAATATCGGGTCGCAGTGTCGCGCGGATCGAACCGCGTGGCATGAAGACCGCATCAACATATTTCAAAAGTGGTTCCGCGGCCTGGCCGGGATTTTCAAGACAGTGGGTGGGTCCCTGAAAATAACCGTGATCCAATGCCAGGTAAAAACAGCGTCCATCCTGTTTGATGGTACGCGCCAAACGATTTGCCATGCCCCATTCCATAATTTATTTCTCCTTAATTTTTTTTTTAGAGTGGCGTGAATACTGCCCTAGGATTTTGAGCCTTCCGCCGGGCGAACGACCAGGTACCCCTTCTGGATCAGCCAGTGGTGGAACTCGTAGGTGCTGTGGATGCAGGAGGACGTGCAAATGCTGCGGATGGTTTGGAGCTTCGGGGAGGACTCGCTTTCCGAATCCATTAGGACCTGAACCGGGCAAGATATGTCCTTGCAGTACTCGCGGCGTTGATAATCGATATAACCTTCAATTTCCATGGTTGATACTCCTGGGTTGGCGGGGTGGAAACCGGCCGCCGGGTCATCTGTTTTATAATGACGACCGGGCAGGCTTATTCCTTTTCCCCGAAATTTTGCGCATGCAATTCCTGCAGTGCGGTCAGCGCGTCATTGGCGTCAGAACCTTCAGCGCGCACCGTGATCGTGCAGCCCTGGTTGGCGCCCAACAACAACAGGTCGAGGATGCTCTTGGCATCGGCCTCGGAATCATCAAGAAAGACAGCAATATCGCTGGAAAACTTATTGGCGGTTTGCACGAAGAGCGCTGCCGGCCTGGCATGCAGGCCAACCGCGTTGTTTATTTTTAATTGAATTTCAGGCATTTAATTCTCTTTGTTGTCGTTAAACCTAGGATGGGGGCGATTTCAACAGCTGTCGTGCGGTATCCGCATCTGTGACCAGGATATTGATCAATCCGCCGTGGACAGCTCCGAGGATGGGCGCCACCTTTGCAGCGCCTGCCGCCACACCGATCACGAACTTCATACCGCGCAGTTTCTGAATGTCAATGGATACGGTGCGTTTATTGAACTCGGTATCCATCACGGCGCCCCGGACGTCATAATACTTTCCGCAAACCTCGCCCACCGCCCCCGCATTACGCAGTTCCATCAGTTCTTCCTCGGTCTGCACATTATTTCGCATCAAAGTGGAGACTGATGTGTCGAGGGATCCCAACCCCACCAGGGCGATCTCAGATTCTTCGGCAATGCGAATCACATCCTGGACGATGGGCTCACTCATGATCAGCTCACAGGAGGAGCTGCTTTGTAAATAGAGGGGTGATGGAATGATCTTAAATTGGTTGCCAAGCTGATCCGAGAAGATCTGGGCCAGATTTTTGCTTTCCACGATTTCGTTATCACTGGCGCCATGCAGGCGCACTACGGTGCAGTGAAGATTGTGGGTCATGGTGAAAGCCCGCGCGGTACATGCAACCGCCAGGCCCAGCGACACGCCCAGCGTCATGCCTTCTTCCAGGTGTTCTTCCAGCACGCGTGCCGCCAGCTGCCCCACCCGTTCCATAAGCGCCGGGTATTTTCCGCGAAAATCAGGCAGAACGTAGGCTTCCTTCAACCCCAGGTGCTGCCTAAGCTGCTGTCCCAGGGAGGGGATGGTAAGGAAAGGATAACGAATGACGACTTGAACGATCTTCAAGTCCTTGGCTTCCTTTAGCAGGCGGGAGACAGACGAAGGCGACGTTTCAAAGAGAGCCGCGATCTCCTTCACGTTCATCTGTTCTTCGTAATACAGCCGCGCAACATCAGCGACCAACTCAAGACGTTTTTGGTCCATATTACATACCCTCTACTTTCAGTGAAGCTGTTACCCGGTGTGGCTTTGAATACGATCCAGGTAACGCATTGAATTTATGGCTGGGCGGCTGCCTTCTTGGCTAAAACCTCTTTCGCAACCCGTGTGATCTCTGCGATGCAGGCTTCCTCGCCGAAACCGGTCAGTAATGCCACGCCCTTGACTACAGGGACCGTGATGGTGCCGGGGATCGGGCTGGTGGAAACCACGAAGTCAATGCCGCCCTGTTCGATATAAGTTTGCACAGAAGTAGGCAGCAGCCCAATAACTTTGGGCTCAACACCCAGAGGCTTGAGAATATCTGTAAGTTTCTGGGCGATCATTGACGAGCTGACAACACCAGAGCCGCAAACTGCTAGAACCGTAAGGGTTTGTTTATGTGCCATTGTGCTCCTTTTAAAAACTAACGGATGATTTGATCAGAGATTCTAGTTAAGAAACAAGGTTTTAAATATTTCGACCAATTTTGACGGGTCTTTGGAATCCCGAATGGTTTCGAGCATGGCATGATCCTTGAAGAGCGATGCCATTTTTTTGAGGAAGGGAACCTGATCCTTGGGATC
The DNA here is from genome assembly GCA_964385315.1 of uncultured Anaerolinea sp. GTDB lineage: Bacteria > Chloroflexota > Anaerolineae > Anaerolineales > Villigracilaceae > Villigracilis. The sequence goes on along the minus strand of CAYLOW010000014.1, from coordinate 8,893 downwards.
ATTGAGCGCAAGCAGGAATACGATTTCGGCGTTCACTGTCCGCTCGGGAGTTCCCATTTCCAGAAACGGGATCGGTGTCACGAGGGTGCCGACTGCCAGTGCGCTTTGTTTAACATACTGCGCTTCGGTATGGCAGATTGCGATCGGAATGCTGGTCGGCAGCCCGGTGGGGAAGGTTTCTTCACGTTTAATTACGTTCTCAACATAACCTTCGCGAACGTAATCCAAAGCATACAATCCAGCCGCCAGGGCTTTGATAGCCTCTTCTTTTGAGGTTTCCATCATCCCCAATTTTATCAGTTGTTCGGAAATTATGATTTCAGTCATTGAGGATCTCCTGCCTGGCTGTAAATTAAACAGGGGACTGCAAAAGTTTTTATCCCGGCAGTCCCCTGCCTCCAAGAAATTAGAATTTAAATATTATTCGATGACGTCCAAAGCAGCCTGTTCTTCCATGAAATTCTGGATGGCGACTTTGTTCTTCTTGAAAAGGAAGTAGAGGGGGAACCAGATCACAGTGAGAACAGCGGCGCCGACCCATTTGAAGTTCAGGATGGGCAGGAAGAGCAGTCCGCCGACGATCGGTTTGTTCGCGATCATACCGGAGGTGACCATGGTGCCTGCTTCAAGCGGTGTGGTGGCGAACTGTGAGTACACTTCGGTGAAGAGAGGCGCGGTGTAGGTACAGACGTAAAGACCAATTGCGAACCAGATTGCGCTTAATACAACCGTCTTGAAAATGTTGCCATTGGAGGCGGCAACGAACGGCTGGATGATGAAGGAGATGGCGATGAGGTCAACCAGCGGGAGGGTGCGGTTGCCGGGCAGGATGACAGCCAACAGCAGGAGTACGGGGATCAGGATGATGCCGGAGATCAGGGTGGCAGGTTCGCCGTAACCGGTTGCGTCATTGATGCCAATGTAAAGATCATCGCCTTCGCGGACGCCGGCGGTGTTGCGTTTGCGGGCAGCTTCGGTGATGGGCATGAAAGCACCGGCGAAGATGTTCGCGACGCGCGGGAAGATGGCCATGACCGCGGCGGTGGAGATGGCGATGGTCATGATGTTGCCCCAGGCAGCCAGGGTGCCAATGTCGCCAAGGTGGCCTAAAATTCCGAGCAGCAGACCAAGGATCATCCCCAAAACAATGGGTTCACCGAGGAAGCCCATGCGGGCGCGCAAAGCTTCAGGGCGCCAGCGGATCTTGTAGGCGCCCATTTTGTTGAGAACCCAGTTGCCGCCTACGGCAAAGGGGGTGGCCGGGGCGATGTGCAGGGCGGGGATTACGCAGTTCTGGTAGCCATAATAAGTGGACCAGCGTTTGGAGTTCATCTCGATGAAGATGATGTTGTAAAGTACCATGATGAACATGGCGGCCAGGGAGAGCCAGATATCCTTGGTGGCTACGTAGATCATCGATCCCCAGAACATGTAGGAGTAATTGTTCCAAAGATCACCGGGGATGAAGACGTTGGTTACCTTGAGCAGGAAGAGTACAACCTGGAAGAGCAGACCAAAGGCCAGGAACATCATGCCGGCCTGGGTTGCATAGGCGATGACCGATGTGGCCTGCCAGCCGATGTCGACGATGGGCAGGTTAATGCCAGTCGCTTTGACGAAATTCTGCACGGCGGGGACGATGATCGGGATGTAGGAATTGATCAACCAGCCAAAGCCGGTTAAACCGATGCCGGCGTACATACCGGAGAAGGCGGCTTTCTTGAGTTCAACTCCCAGGATCAGGCAGATCACGAAAATGATCACTGGAACAAACACGGCCGACCCGAAAGTGTTGAATACACTGCTCAGGCCTTGAAGGAATGAATCTATGTTCATGTGTTTCTCCTAACGAAATGAAAAAATTTGGATAGAAATAATTTGTTGGGTGCGCGGGTTGGGTTGAAGATCGTTACTCGGTATAGAACACCTCCAGACAACATAGATTAATTGAATTACCTTTTTTATCCTGTCACAGAAACTGATTAGTTGTTTGCAACAATGTGCCGGGAAGGATTCCAAAAAAGGTGTTAACAGAAAATCTTTTGAATTTTCTGGACAAGCTAACGAAGTGTTTTGAGTTGTAAACGATTGTGAAATTTATTTCAGAGACTGAAATAAATTTCAACTGCATATTATCAAAACTTTTATGATTTGTCAATATTAATTTTGCGTTAATTTATTGCGACGGTTCGGCTTTTCCATTTTTGGGGGCTTTTTGGGGAGCCAACATCACAATTCGTTCGATCTCATTCTCCAATTCAACCCGGGCAGGCAGTTTGACCCCGTTCAACCTCAGGAAGGCTCCCATCCAGGCGGGGGTGAACTTAAGGCGGTTTTTTACGATGGAAGGCCAGGCGGGTACCGGGAACAGCTCGGTGCTGTGCAGGATGAACCAGGCATTCTTTTTGATCATTTCTTCCCAACCTGGTTGAAGCTGCTGATACAGATCTTCAACGGTCAAATATTGGTTGAAGCTTTTCTTTCGGCGGGCCTCCTCCAGGATCATATCGGTTGTGTATTGTTTGACTCGGTTAAACTGCCACCTGCCCAGAATGAACATGACCAACCAGATTGCAGAAAGAATGGCGATCCACGGACTAATATCAAGATTCATTTGAAAATCCTCTCTTTTTTTCCATCTTTGGCTTGAAGATAAAACGTGTTTTTAAATTCAAGTTGTTGACAAAATTTTGATGTGTGCTAGAATAATGTGAATATTATTTCACATTATGAAATTAATTTCAAGTGCTGAAAGGTACTTCTTTTATAAGACTTCGTATATTCAACCTTGGGCATTTATTTCGCCGAGACGAACCTGAATCCCCATTCAATTTTCCGTAAGCGTTTGAGTGAAAATTACGCCGGATTCCGGCGTAATCATCTGATTAAACATACTATCTGAGGTCCCTTAATCCATGAAACCTATATCTGATTCAAACAGCGGAACGATTTTGCAGGGTGTATCCGGTGCACCCGGCCTGGCCAGCGGCCCGGTTTTTCTGTGGGAAAAGAAACAATTGAACATCCCCATCTGTGCCGGACAGGATCCGGCATTGGAACAAAAACGCCTGGAGCAGGCTGTGCAGACAGCTTGTGTCCAGATCCAGCAGCTGAGTGAAAAAATGGCGGATGATGGGCATGCTGCCGAAGCTGAAGTATTTGGCGCGCATATCCAACTGGTAAAAGATAAAGGATTGCATCGCCGGGTTCAAACGGGGTTGGCTGATGGGATGAATGTGGAATTTGTGTGGAATGAGTCGGTGGAAAACTATGCCAGTCAATTGGAAGAAATGCCCGACCCGACCTTCTCCTTGAGGGCAGCCGACCTGCGGGATGTGGGTGAGCGTGTGCTGCGCATCCTGCTTAACATCCCGATCGAGACTGCCGCGTTGACCCAGCCATCGATCATCATTGCCCGCGACCTGACCCCCTCAGAGACTGTCAGTATGAACAAGGAATATGTGCTTGCATTTTGCACTGCCGCAGGCGGCCCCACTTCACACACCGCGATCCTGGCCAAGGCCCTTTGCCTGCCTGCTGTGGTCAGTTTAGGCGATGAACTCTTGAACATCCCGATCGGGACACACTTTCTGGTAGATGGCGCCCGCGGTCAGGTGATCGTTGCGCCGGATGAGGCCGCAAGGAAAGCCTTTGCTGCGCGCAGCGCGAAAGCCTCGGCTTTGTCGCAATTGGAGTTGATCTCGGCAAATGAACCGGCTGTTACGTTGGATGGAAAGACCTATGAGATCGTGGCCAACATTGGCAGTGAAGAGGATGCAAAAACCGCGCTGGAGTTTGGCGCCGAGGGTGTCGGATTGTTCCGCACCGAGTTCGTATTTCTGGACCGCGCATCGAGCCCGACGGAAGAAGTACAGTACGCGTCCTATAAGGCCGTGATGGAAGTAATGGGGCAGCGCCCGGTGATCATCCGCACGCTGGATGCAGGCGGCGATAAGGAATTGACCTATTTGAATATGCCCGCCGAGGCAAACCCTTTCCTGGGCGAACGGGCCATCCGTTTGTGCCTTTCGCAGCCTGACCTGTTCAAGCAGCAGTTACGTGCCTTGTTAAGGGCGGCCTCCGGGCATAACCTGGGGATCATGTTCCCGATGATCGCGACCCTGGATGAACTAAGGCAGGCGAAAGCGATACTCAACGAAACCAGCCAGGAATTAAAAGCCTATGGTTTCAATATCCCCGAGCGGTTGGAAGTGGGGATGATGGTGGAGATCCCATCGACGGCCATTCTTGCCAGTCATTTTGCCTACGAGGTGGATTTCTTCAGCATTGGTACCAATGACCTGACCCAGTACAGTATGGCTGCTGACCGTACCAACCCCAAGGTCGCATATTTGAACGATCACTGCCATCCGGCGGTTTTGCACCTGATCGCCCAGACCACGAAGGCCGCGCATGACGCTGGGATCTGGGTGGGGGTATGCGGTGAAATGGCAGGGGATCCGGATGCGATTCCCCTGCTGGTCGGTTTGGGCATTGATGAACTCAGCATGTCACCCGGGCTGATTCCGCATGCCAAGAGTCTGATCCGTACCCTGACCGTGGTGCAGGCTGAACACCTGGTGCAGGGTGCACTGTCAAAAGACTCCGCTGCTGAAGTGCGCCAGTTGGTACGCCAGCATAACCAGGGCTTGTGATCTTTTTTATCAGGAGCGAAGATGATCGAAAAACCCTATCCGAGTTTGGAGGGCATGTTGAGGATGATCGGCGACGCCGGCAAACGCATGTCTGAAATTGATGCCTGCGAAGGTGCGGCGGGCAATATCTCCGTCTGTATGCGTTGGGATGTGGATGTGCGCGGACTCTTCCCGGTCGTGGAAAGGATCGTTCTCCCTCAGGTTGTGCCTGAACTGGCGGGGGCGGTGCTGATCGTCTCCGGTTCAGGCCGCCGTTTGCGGGAGATCGGCGACCAGCCGACCGCCAACGTGGCCTGCCTGATGGTGAACGAAGGTGGGCAAACTGCAGACCAATACACCGCGCCGCAGCGCTACTTTCAGAAGATGACCAGCGAGTTCAATTCACACCTCGCTGTGCATTCTGACCGGGTGCTTTCGACGGGCACCAATTTCCATGCAATTGTGCACGCGCAGCCGCCGCACCTGACCTATCTCAGTCACATACCCCGCTATCAAGATGTACTTTACCTTAATACGCATCTGCTGCGCTGGCAGCCGGAGACAATCGTAAACCTGCCGGAAGGCATCGGTTTTGCGCCATTTAAGATCCCCGGCTCCGGAGATCTTGTGGCGTTGAATGCGATGCTGTTCCGTTCGCACCGGGTGGTGATGTGGGCCAAACACGGCGCCATGTCATGTTCGGATATTTCGGTCAAGCGCGCCACCGATCGGATAGAATATGCTGAAACAAGCGCCCGGTATGAATATTTAAACCTGGCTGTCGGTGAGATTGGAGACGGCTTAAGCGTGGAGGAGATCAGGTCCATCTGTACCGCGTTCAATATCAAGCAGGATTATTTTTAGAATTATTTTTCAGGAGAACTTTGAATGAGTGAAACACAACGCATCCGTCTGGTGGGGTTGGATCTGGACGGCACCCTGTTGAACGACCAAAATGAGCTGACCCCCGGCGTGGAGCAGGCATTTAAACGCGCTGTCGAGGCCGGCTTGCAGGTGGTGGTCGTTACCGGACGGGATAAACTTTCAGCGCTGCCTTTCCTGCGTCAGTTGGGGGCAGAGAAAACCGTCATCACCTCCGGCGGGGCGCAGGTTTGGTTGAATGGGGAATTGTTCTCGCATATCAGTTTCACCCCTCAGCAGACCCGCAATATCCTCGATCTTGGAATGCAAAATGCGGCGGGGATGTTCGTGGACCAACCCGATAAGACCTGGCGCTATGGTGTGCAATATTACACCGAGTTATATGGGCACCTTAGCAACTCTGTCGAGATCAAGAACGGCGATGACCTGTTGGAACCGCTGCCTTTCAAGGTTTCCTTGATCCAGGAAACATCGGTGCTGAATATCATCCGCGACCGGCTGGCTTTGGAACACCCCGGCTTTACACTTACTTCCCCGTACAGCCAGGTGCTGGATGTTAATCCGGAGGGCGGTAATAAAGGCGCGGCTCTGGCCCGCCTCGCTGCAGCGCTGGGGGTACTGCTTCGCCAAACCGCAGTGGTTGGTGACTCGGAGAATGACTTAAGTATGTTTGCCGTGGCAGGCCGCACGTATGCCATGGGGAACGCGGCAGAAGTGCTGCGTGAGGTGGCTGATCATATCGCGCCTACGAATGAAATGGACGGCGCCGCCTGGGTGTTGGGGGATGTCATAAAAAGAAACCTGGCTTAACAAGCCAGGCAGGTTTTTGGGGAAACCAATTTCCACGAAGGATCACATCTGTCATTCCCGACAGCACCCCTTGTCATTTCGAGCGACAGCGAGAAATCATCTTCCTATCACGCCTTCATGATCTCTAAACCAAGGGCACTTGTCGAGCAATTGCCCCAGATGCTCTTGGGGGATGACATGACTCCTGTTTGTCGTTTCGACCGTAGGGAGAAACCTTGCCTGGCAGCGGTGCAAGCGCTCTCCTCGGAGAGCGCTCGTCGAGATGACAAATTACAAGAGTAATGTCATTCCCGGGAGAACACCGGGATAAGTATAGCAATGACATTGGAGTGTAATGACAATTGCCGTAAAGTTATTACGGCAGCCGCTAATTCATTTTGAAGAAAGAAGTTTTACCAAATATTTTAATTTTGTGCAAATGGATTTCAGTTTGATTTCGCAGCCCAATGCACGGTGACCTCGCAGCCCTGCCCCGGCTGCGACTGGATGGATATCTCCGCATCGATCAACGCCGCGCGCTCGAACATGCCCGCCACACCGAAATGCTTGTTCGCCAGCAGTCCCGAGATATCCAACTGCTCCCCGGCCGCGAAGCCGACCCCGTTGTCTGTGATCTTCAAATCCACAACGCGTTCTCTCACACTGCCCTTCAGGGTCAGTCTGCTGGCCTGCGCGTGCTGCAGGGCATTGTCCAGCGCCTGCTGCGCCAGGCGGAAGAGATGCAGTTCCACGCGTTCCTCCAGGTGCACATCCTCCCCGCGCAATTCACAGACCAGCGACACATTCTTGATGCCGCGATCCTGAAGGTTCTCCACCAGGCCTTCCAGCGCGTTCACCAACCCAAAGTCCAATAATGGGGTGCGCAGTCCGCTGGTGATCTCGCGGATGCGGCTGGTCGTGTATTGATAGGTCTCCATCAGCTGCGGCGTGGCCTGCACTTCCGAGAGCTGGCTGTTCAACTGCGCCATGTGCTGCAGCACATCGTCATGCAGTTCGGCGGCGATGGCGGTGCGCTCGGTCTCCTGCCGTTCGATGTCGGTCCGGTACAGTTCCAGCAGCGCGGCGGACTGTTTGAGGTTCGTCAGCCCGAGCGCGGTCAGGTTCGCCATCTGCTGCAGGACCGTGACTTCATTGGCGGCGTAATAGTCATCCGGGTCGCGCCGCCCGAAGTGCATCACTCCCACAGTCTTGCTGTTCAGGGTTAAGGGCACCGAGACACGCGCCCAATCGACCGGGGCGCTCAGGCTTTGCGGAAGCTGCGCCGGGCTGACGCCCAGGGTGATCAGCGGGCTCAGGTGCTCGCCGTCCCACTGCAGCAGGGCGAACTGGCGGATCAGCCAGGAGGGCAGCAGTTCATTGACGAACAGGTTGCGCAGGGTGACTTCATCGAGACTGGTCAGGATGCGCTCGGAGTATTCTTCGAGCAGTTGATCGGGCTGGATGGGGATGTTGAGCACGCGCCGCTCGAACCAGCGTTCGAAGGGGGTGTAGCCTACGAGGGTCGTGAGCGCGACGAGCAGGGCAACCAGCGGCGGGGCGACCAGGTTCAAGGGATCCTGAACGAACACCATGGCGGCGATGCCTGCCGCGCTGCCAAGGAGTAACACGAGGAAGATAAAGAACACCCGCACCACCAGCCGGTTGGCGCGGATCTGCAGTCCGGCGTCTTCGCCTTCCGAAGCGGCCGGGTTGCTCAGGGCGGGCAGGATGAGCAGGGGTGTGAGATTGACAAACATCATCCCGATCAGGATAAAGGTGAAATAATTGTTAAGAATAGCGTAAACCCCTGTAATAAAGGGGCTGGAGATCGCAAAGATCGTACCAAGTAAAATTCCTGCCAGGGTGTTCCAGGTGTACAGGCGGTACAGTCTTTTCGTACTCTGACCGGTGACCAGTTTGTTCTGAAAGTACAGGATGAAGAAGTAAAAACCGGGCAGCGCCGAAATACCCAGCAGGGTCATCGGCCCAAAGTAATAACCCTGTCTATTGAAAATAAAGAACAGAATTGACGCAGCAACGATTGGGATGATGAGGATGAAAAAGAGATTACGGGTCTGCCATGCCAGACGGCGGAAATCTGGCTGGGTAAAAATATGAACCCCAAGCAGGATAACCATACCCAGGATGGACAATAAAAAGCTGAGCAGGTATGTATCCTGCGGGATGAGTTGGACTACCTGTGCGAATGCCATGAAAACGCACACCGTATAGAACATGATCCAGACCCAGGCGGGCAGCCTCTTGAGCGGACGCGGGAAGATCCATTGAAAGTGCCAGGTAACCGGCAGCCAGAGCCAGAATGCCGCGCGCAGGACATACTGCGCGCCAAAATAATGCTCACCTGATATGTTACTGGCTGAAAACCAGAGCGCGATCACAAAATTAAAGAGAACAAATAAAGTGCGCTGAATGCCGAGCGGGCGCAGGAACAATAATCCCATGAGGCCTGCCACAAAAAACAGGTATGGTATGAACCACTGGGTGCTTAGTCTATCGGTCACAGTTGCTAAATTCGGAGATTGCATGACATAATACTTTTCCTGTTCTTCTCCATCCCGCATGACGAT
>CAYLOW010000013.1:0-28794 GCA_964385315.1 uncultured Anaerolinea sp. | reverse complement strand
GAAATTGTATGAAGCGGAATCCCTTTCGAGAGCAAAGTCCAAATCTTCGGAATAACGTAGAAGGGAGTATAAAAATCTTAGCGCAGTTCCGCCGTGAAAAGCGAGCGCGGTCATTGCGCCAGCGCGTTGTAAACTTTGCAGGATCAATGCCTGTAAATATTCACGCGCCAGGTTTTTCTTTTCGATGGGCGACGTCGCGGCTGATACAAGAGTAAGCAAATATTCCTTCATGCAAGTTCCTCGAATTCATCTTTTTCCTGTTCTGCCAAAGATTGAATATGATGGGCAATGCGCTGCCATTTTGGTTTCCCGGCGCGGGCGGAAAATTCATACAGGCGGTTCATATTCAATCGTTCAAGGTTTTGTAGGCGAAGTCCCAAAAGGTAGTTGGATGAATCAGATGCAGGGGTGAGATGTGCGAGGTCGAGCAGGGCTTTTTCGGGCATCGCGATGAATGCCTGTTGTCCCTGGGAAACTTCCAAAAGTTGGTATCCAAAAAAGAGATGTGAGGCGAGATGATGAAACTGAAATCCACCATCCCACTGCGCAGGGCGTTGTGTGGTGACGCTGATGGTGCGCGGAACATATTCGGGGATGAGTCCGTAGTACGCAAGCGCAGACTGAGCACTGACATACGAACCAGTTACTAAGGTATTTGCAATTAGAAAAGGATGGGGAATGACATTCTGATAGGGTGGGGCAAGGGTATACAAGCCACGGCGCAGTTGGCGGATTCTCCCGCTTCGCTCCCAGCGGGAGAGTTGTCTCCGTACATCGTTGGGATCTACTTTCCCGGCAAGGAGAAATCCAGTTTCGAAGACGGGTTGGTTGCGTACCAAGGATAAAAGTTCTTCGAATTTCACTCATTTATTATGCCATAATTGGCAAATTAGTGCAATAAAATATTGGAGTAGGTTTGGTTGGATGCCTTGGGAGGCAGAGGCTCACGGATTTTTCCTTCATCCAATCTGTGTGGCAAATAGCATTGACGAACTTTGTACTGCACAAATCAGCAATTGTGTTGCTGATTTGTGCAGTACAAAGTATGAATTTTCAAGAACTGTCCAAAAACGAAAGCGTCCACTCCAAATCCACGTAGGTGTTACAAGAACCTACTTCACAAAGAGGATCGTTCGAATGTTGTGCAGTCTTCGGCGCTCCAGTGATTCATCAATTACCACGCGTAGATCCGCTTTACCTGCCAGGATGGCGGAGATGGTGGTGAAGTGACTCTTGGTGGTGTTGGCGATAACCTGCGCAAGCGTGGTTTTGCCTGTGCCCGGAGGCCCCCATAAAATAATCGATGAAAAAAGTTTGTCGGCTTCAATGGCGCGGCGCAGAAGTTTGCCTTCGCCGATGATATGTTCCTGCCCAATGTATTCATCCAACGTGCGCGGGCGCATCCGGGCGGCAAGCGGCGCTTCGGTCTTCAGGCGCTCGTGCATGGCGTGGTCAAAGAGGTCATTGGACATGGGATGATTATAATGTACACTGAATCAAAGACAACCGCATGTTGAAGGATCCGTTTGTTCCTGGACCCGAATAGTCGCCTCTTATATTATTGTTACCGGGCAGTGCATGATTGGACGGAGATAGAGTTAGTATCAGCCCGGAAATAAAAACAGCCCCGCATAAACGGGGCTGTTAATTTTTTGGTTCAAGGTTCAGGGCTGGAAATAGCTCTAGTAGCGATCCTGCCTGCCGCCGCCGCGATTTCGGTCAAAACTGCGGGGCTTATCTTCACGGGGTTTGGCGACATTGACTGTGATCGTTCGTCCCATGAAGTCTTGTCCATTGAACATGCTGATCGCCTTTTGGGCTTCTTCAGCGGTGGACATTTCCACGAAGCCAAATCCTTTTGCGCGGCCCGTGGCACGATCTTTGATCAATGCGGTGGATGTGACGGTGCCAGCCTTGCTGAAGTGGACTTTGAGATCTTCTTCAGTAGCGGCGTAGGGCAGGTTGCCTACATATAACTTGTTTTCCATCTCTTCTCCAAATGTTTCAACGTCCAGCCTGAACGATGAGGAAGTTTATCATAAATTAATCTTTTGTGAAAAGGATTTTGACTCACCCTGTTATCCGCCCCAATCTTATGGCAGCCTTGCCGCACCGATAAAGAAAATAATGAGCGTATTACGGAAGCGTTTTCCCTCCGTATCCAATTTCTTGCTTTTCGGTTTGCAGATTTAAATTATCCAGCAAGGCCTGTCATCCCTTATAATGCTAAAGAACAAGGCTTAATTGTCAAAAAAACCGGAGGTACCATGACCTACACAACAATTCTTACTGAAATTCGCGGACGTGTTGGCATTGTCACGCTTAATCGCCCGCAGGCGATGAACGCTTTTAACACCCTTATGTTGACTGAGTTGTTCGACGCACTCGAATCCCACGATAGGGATGAAAACGTGGGCGCAATCGTCGTGACAGGCAACGAAAAGGCATTTGCCGCAGGTGCCGACATCAAAGAGATGGCTGAATCCTCTCCATTTGGAATGCTTAAGCAGGGACGGGTGGAATTGTGGGATCGCATTCGTGGTATCAAGAAGGTGGTTATTGCGGCAGTCTCAGGCTGGGCTCTGGGAGGAGGGTGTGAATTTTCGCTTTCCTGCGACATGATCGTTGCCTCTGAAACCGCAAAATTTGGGCAGCCTGAAGTGACCATCGGTATCATCCCGGGTGCTGGCGGTACACAGCGTCTTGCGCGCCTGCTTGGGAAAAACCTTGCCATGGAAATGGTCATCAACAACCGCACGCTGACCGCGGCCGAAGCGCTCCAGTTTGGGTTGGCTAACCGCGTTGTTCCCGTGGATGGGTACCTCGATGCCGCGGTTGCTTTTGCAGAGGAGATCGCGGCTCGCGCGCCGCTGGCGGTCCGTATGGCAAAGGACTCGGTCAACGCCGCATTTGAGACCACTCTCACCGAAGGCTTGAGAGCCGAAAAACGCAATTTTTATCCGTTGTTTTCCACGGCAGATCAAAAAGAGGGTATGAAAGCCTTCATCGAAAAACGTAAACCAAATTGGAAAGGCGAGTAGTTCGGTTGTATACATGTCGTTGGCTGAATGGCCAAGCAAAAGAACAGAATAATGATGCCTGATGACTAATCTAATTGAACTAAAAACCGGCCTTGCCAAACTTGGGTTGAATAAAAACCTGGTCATCGCCCACGCCTCGATGAAGGCCTTTGGAACCATCGAGGGCGGTACGGATACGATGATTGCAGCATTGCTTGATTCCGTGCGCGGCATCATCATGCCGACTTTCACCTATAAGACCATGCTTAATCCCGATGTGGGCCCGCCGCGCAACGGGATCACCTATGGAAGTGAAGTTGATCTAAATAAAATGGCACAGGCGTATCACCCCGATATGCCTGCGGATATCATGATGGGCGCTTTACCTGAAGCGCTTCGCAAATATCCCGGTGCAAAACGCTCCATGCACCCCATTCAATCCTTTGCTGGCATTCGTGCAGATGCCATCCTTAACTCGCAAACCATCTATAGTCCACTGGCTCCTATCGGTGCCCTCTCAGAGCGGGACGGCTGGGTCCTGTTGTTGGGCGTCGATCATCGGGTCAACACAAGCATTCATTATGCCGAAAAACTTGGCGGGCGCCTGCAGTTCATTCGTTGGGCATTGCTGCAGGATCGTGTGGTCGAATGCCCGGGATTCCCCGGTGACTCGGAAGGTTTTGAAGTCCTGACCTCCCTTGTGGAAAAATACACCCGCCGCGTGGAAATCGGCAAGACACTTGTTCAGGCTGTGCATCTTAAAAGCTTGATTAGGGTGGTTGTGGATGAATTAAATAAAAATCCGTTCGCATTGCTCTGCCAAAGGCAGGACTGCGAACGGTGTAATGCGGTCAGGTGGTCGTAAACTGCTATTGGCAGACTGGCAATTTCCTTTCCTGGACAGGCAGCCTAAAAGCCTCTGTTACCGGAACTCCATCCCATTCAGGCGGGATGAGAAGACCCAGGGCAAAAGCCGCTGTCGCGGCTGTGTCTGTGGTGTGTACCTGTGTTGTTAATTGGCGGCTTTGAATGCCCATTCCCGATATGATCCATGGGATGGTCATATCCTCGAGCATGTTCGTGCCATGCGTGGTGTCATGCCCGCCGTGATCGGCTGTGACGATGATCAGTGTGCTTTCGTACAACCCCATGTCTTTCAACGTTTCCAAAATATAACCAAATGATTCGTCGTCACGCCCGTATTGCCTTAGTTGTGTGGTGGACATCCAGCCATGATCGTGTCCCTCCAGGTCGCCTTTTGGGAAATGGACGAACATCAAATTAAAGTCTTTCAGGATCTGCTGGATGGTCAACTGTTCAATGGCGTATGGGTCAGGGATCTTATCGGTTTCGTCTACAAATGCAAAAAAATCCGTGCTGGCGGGATCGGTGACCTGGCGCAGTTTTTCCTTGCCGACCACCATCACCGTTCGCAATCCTGCCGCGTGTGCAAGGTCAAAAATATCTGCTCCGATGGCATAGCCGTTTTGGGGCACGTATTCATTCCAGCGTACGATGTGTTTTGCGGGGCATGTCCCAACCAGCATCGAAGCATGGGAAGGCAAGGTCACACTCGGCATAATGGTCTGCGCACCGAATGTGTATGCCCCTGTTTCTATCAGCGACAGCACATTTTTCATTTTCGCTTCCGCAATGGCATCGGGACGCAAACCGTCAAAACTGACGATCAGCACGCGCTCAAATCTAGGCGCAGGTGTGAAGGTGATCGTCGGCGGGGGTGTTGAGGTGGCTGTAGGTGGCTGTGTGCTGATTGGGCTGGGAGTCGCGGTTGGGGGCAAATCAACTGATTGCGGTATAGGCGTGGTTAAAGTTCCGCATGACAGGAGAAAGCCCATGAGGAACGCTAAATACAAGCTGCGCCGCATCATTTTCAGGATGATTTTCCAAGCATCGGCATTTTCAACCCGTGATGTTTGGCGGCTTCGATCGCGATTTCATAACCTGCATCAGCGTGACGTGCCACACCCATACCCGGGTCTGTCGTCAGGACTCTCTGCAGTCTGAGGGCGGCTTCAGGCGTGCCATCCGCCACGATGACCTGGCCGGCGTGCTGGCTGTAGCCCATACCCACGCCGCCGCCGTGGTGAAATGACACCCATGTTGCGCCGCCGACTGCGTTGATCAGGGCATTTAGGATCGCCCAATCCGAGATCGCGTCCGAGCCGTCTTTCATGGCTTCAGTCTCACGGTTTGGTGAGGCGACAGAACCAGAATCAAGATGATCGCGCCCGATAACAATGGGTGCTTTTACCTTTCCGCTGGCCACCAGTTCGTTGAACATCAATCCGGCTTTGGCGCGTTCTCCATAACCAAGCCAGCAGATGCGTGATGGCAATCCCTGGAACGGAACTTTTTCACGCGCCATCTTCAGCCAGCGATGGAGATGTGCATCATCGGGGAAGAGTTCCATGATGGCCTTGTCGGTGGTGTAAATATCCTCCTTGTCACCCGAAAGCGCCACCCAGCGGAACGGGCCTTTGCCTTCACAAAACAGCGGACGAATATATGCGGGCACGAAACCCGGGAACTCAAACGCGTCACTCACGCCGTTGTTGAAAGCCTGTTGGCGCAGGTTGTTTCCGTAATCAAAAACTTCAGCCCCCGCTCGTTGAAATGCAAGCATGGCTTTCACATGCGTTGACATGGAATCCATTGCCATTTTTTTATATTTTTCCGGGTCAGACACGCGCAATTGATTGGCAGCTGTGATGCTTAATCCTGACGGTACATAGAACAAAGCCTCGTGTGCCGAGGTCTGGTCTGTGACCACGTCGGGAGTCACGCCCCGTGCGACAAGCTCGGAATATACATCGGCTGCATTGCCGATCAAGCCGATGGATTTTGGAATTCCCTTTTCCTTAAATTCCTCCACAAGGGTCATGGCTTCTTCGAGATTGTCCACAACCATATCCACATAACCGATCGCGCGCCGGCGCTCGGCCCGCTCGGGATCAACTTCCACGATCAATCCCACACCTTCATTCATGGTGATGGATAAAGGCTGGGCACCGCCCATTCCACCGAGGCCTGCGGTTAAAACAAATTTGCCTTTCAGCGAATTCCAGCCTTTAAGTTTGGCAAGCGCGCCGAAGGTTTCATATGTCCCCTGCAAAATTCCCTGCGTGCCAATGTAAATCCATGAGCCGGCTGTCATCTGTCCGTACATAATGAGCCCTTTTTTATCCAGCTCATCAAATTTTTCCCATGTTGCCCAATGCGGTACGATGTTGGAGTTCGCGATTAAAACTTTAGGTGCATCCTTATGGCTTTTGAAAATAATGACCGGCTTCCCCGATTGCACAAGCAGGGTTTCATCCTCTTCAAGATTTTTAAGTGACTCAAGGATCGCGTCAAATGATTCCCAGTTGCGCGCTGCTTTGCCGCGTCCGCCGTAAACAACGAGATCTTCAGGTTTTTCTGCCACTTCAGGGTCCAGGTTGTTTTGGATCATACGGTAGGCGGCTTCGGAAAGCCAGTTCTTGCAGGTCAGTTGTGTGCCGCGCGGCGCACGGACGATTCTAGGTTCAGACATGATTTGTCTCCTTGTTGAAATTGGGAATCTTCTCTGCAATTATAGCCGAGAGGCATAATGAGGGCTGCTGCCTTTTATCATGGTCTCTGCCTTGCCTTTACTCCTTATTAAAACCATTCAGGCGGCTGAGAGAAATTTATTTTAACACCCTGCCGGTAACCTCCGGCGCTTTTCTTCCAAACCAGAATGGGCAGGGATGTGTTTGCTTTTGAAGGAGTTTCGGTCTTTCAAAAGCATAATTGTGTTAATATTGTGGCGGGTGTTGTTGAATTTTCCACGAAGGAGAACTGCATTATGGATGAGCTTAAAAATAACCCGGGTAGTAAGATGCGGGAATTACTTGCGGGAGATAAAAAGACCTCTCCGCTTAAACGTTTACCCAGGAAGGTTAATTCTGCTTCCATTCCTCCAATAAACGAAACAAAAGAAACAGAGCCTCAAGCTGCATTGGGGCATGAATCTCCCAGACGGGCGAGAAGCGGCTACTATCGCTTTGGCCCGCCTTTTTGGACAATCGCCAGTATTCTTTCATTGATCATAAACCTTTTCCTGATCATTCTTTTACTTGCGGTTTGGACGAACATGCAAACCTTTAATAATAATGTGGGCAGTGCCAAGAATATGGGCAGCAATTTACTGGGTGGTTTGTTTACCAACTTTGAAAAGATGGATCGCGCCCATATCACGACAAATATTCCTGTCGAGACCACGATCCCTGTCAAATTTGACCTGCAGCTTAATCAACAAACCAATGTGGTTTTAAGTCAGCCTGTGACCATAAATAATGCCCTCGTCACTGTAAGAACAGGGGGACTGAACATCGTCAATGCTTTAACGACCATTGTCCTGCCGCAGGGGACAACCCTTCCCATTGTCCTAAATTTGACCGTGCCCGTGGATCAAATGGTTCCTGTCGTTTTAAATGTTGGCGTGGACATACCCTTGGAACAAACCCAGTTGCACGAACCATTTGTCGGTTTGCAGGATGTTATCAGACCATTTTATTGTATGATCAACCCTGGTGCGCTAAAATTGAATGCCCAGCCGGTTTGCAAATAACGGTATATATCTGGAGTTAAATGGAAAATAAGATCACGAAAGTTGCTCTTAAAAATGGCATGAAGGTGCTGCTCAAGGAGGTTCATACCTCGCCCATCATCTCTTCATGGCTTTGGTATCGTGTCGGTTCAAGGGATGAAGTGACTGGGAAGACGGGCGTGTCGCATTGGACCGAGCACATGCAATTCAAAGGGACAAAGAAATATCCTGCAAATATCCTGGATAAAGCCATCTCACGCGAGGGCGGGCGTTGGAATGCCGCCACTTCACGTGATGCCACTCATTATTATGAGACCATGCCTGCCGATAAGATTGATCTTGCATTGCAGCTCGAAGCAGACCGCATGAAGAACAGCCGCTTTGATGCAAAAGAGGTTTCATCTGAGCGGACCGTTATTATTTCCGAACGTGAAGGGCATGAGAACGAACCGATGTTTCAATTGTCCGAGGCTGTTCAACAGATTGCCTTCCGCGTGCATCCATATCACCATGAGGTCATTGGAGATATGGCGGACCTGTACACCATCACGCGCGATGACCTGTACGATCATTATCTTAAATATTACGTCCCCAATAACGCTGTGCTTAGCGTGGCGGGCGATTTTGAAACCAAAATATTATTGAAGCGTATCCGGGAATTATTTGAGCCGATTCCAAAGGGGCCAATACCGCCGCGGCTGGCGCGCCCTGAATCTGAACAAAAAGGGGAGGTGCGGGTTTCAGTTGAAGGCCCGGGGGAAACCACGTTTATTCAAGCTGCCTACCGCTTCCCCAGTGCCACACATCCGGACTATTTTCCCCTGCAGGTATTTGACAGCCTTTTAGGCGGGGCAAGCGGTCTTTCCAGTAAAACATCCCGTCTTTATCGCGCGCTGGTGGATAAGAAGTATGCGGTGGAGGTTTCCGGCTGGGCTGAGGCCACAATCGACCCATATCTTTATCGAATTACCATGATCAAACATCCAAAACGCAAACCTGAGGAAACGCTGGCTGCATTGGATGCGGAGATAAAAAAGTTGCAGGACGTTTTGGCATCTGCGGATGAGATCAAACGAGCGGTTAAACAGGCACGTGCGGTCTTTGTCTATGGCAATGAGAATATCACCAGCCAGGCGTTTTGGATGGGCTACGTGGAAATGTTTTCATCCTACAAGTGGTACACAACCTACCTGGATAACCTTGCCAAAGTCACTCCTCAGGATATTCAACGTGTGGCGCAAAAATATTTTCAGCCCGCGAGTCGTGTTATCGGCACATATATCCCCAGAGGGAATGAGGCATAAATGGAAAAAATTATCATGAAGCCGTCTTTGCCCGGCCCTGAAGATATTTACCGTGTGACACTGCCGAATGGCATCACCGTTCTTGCGCGTTCGAGTTTCAGCAGCCCCTCAATCAGCATGGGCGGATATTTGCCCGCGGGTTCGATCTTTGAAACCGATGAGAAACTTGGGCTTGCTGATTTTGTCTCTTCCTGCCTGATGCGTGGGACACAAACGCGTACATTCGACGGGATCTATAACGAACTCGAATCTGTCGGTGCGAGTCTTGGTTTCGATTCGAACGTCCACAACCTGAATTTTGGCGGGCGTTCCCTGGTGGAGGATTTCCCCCTTCTGCTTAAATTGCTTTCAGAGTCCTTGCTTGGTCCGACATTTCCCAAAAATGAAGTTGAAAATTTGCGCGTGCATATGTTGACCGGGCTTGCCCTTCGCGAACAGGATACATCGGATATGGCTGCCATGGCCTTTGACCGCATGTTGTTTGAGGGACACCCTTACAGCAGACCTGGCGACGGTTTTGTGGAAACCATCCAATCCATTACACGAAAGGATATGCAGGAATTCCATCGCCGCTACTTTGGCCCCCGGGGAATGACCATTGCAATTGTGGGCGCCATTGAGCCAAAGAAAGCGGTTCAAGCCGTGGAAAAGATCCTCGGCGGCTGGCAGGTTTCGGGACAGGTGCTTCCGCCCAGCCTGCCTGAGCACAAGCCTGTCAGGAAAACCGTCACAAATCACCAGATTCTGGCTGGTAAGTCGCAGTCCGACCTGGTGATCGGCATGATCGGTCCAAGGCGGAATGACCCTGAATATTTTGCTGCATCATTGGGGAATTCTGTGCTGGGTCAATTTGGGATGATGGGGCGTATTGGGGAAGTCGTTCGTGAGAAATCAGGACTGGCTTACTATGCGTCCTCCAGCCTGAGCGCAGGTATGGGGCCCGGCAGTTGGGAAATCAACGCGGGCGTGAATCCCAGGAATCTAAGGAAAGCGATCGATCTGATCGAAAAAGAACTGCGCCGTTTTGTTAAGAGCGGGGTGACAAAGGATGAACTTGCAGACAGCCAGGCAAATTATATTGGGCGTTTGCCGCTTTCGCTTGAATCAAACAGCGGCGTTGCCGGCGCAGTTTTGAATATGGAACGTTACAACCTCGGATTGGATTATTATCAACGGTACGGGAAAATGGTGCGCAGCGTGACCCGCGCCGAAGTGTTGGAGACCGCGCGCAAATATATCGACCCGGATCGTCTTGTCATCTCCACGGCGGGGCCGTAATCACCGTCAATGGAACTTTCCAGCGGCGTTGACCTTATAGATATTGCCAGAATTCGTGATGCGGTTGACCGCCATGGCATGCGTTTTGTCGCGCGGATCTTTACCGAGGCCGAGCAGCTTGAGTGCCGCGGACGTTTTGAGTCTCTTGCGGCACGCTTCGCTGCAAAGGAGGCTGCTGCAAAAGCCCTGGGTTGTGGTATTGGTGTTGTTGGCTGGCTCGATATTGAGATCCGAAGTGACAGGGAGCATGCGCCGCATTTATATTTGCATGGTGAAGCGGAGGCCTTGGCTGCCAGATTGGGATTATCCACCTGGTCGGTGAGTTTGAGCCATACACAAAGTCAGGCGATCGCATTTGTAGTGGCAATTTCAAATTCGTCGTGAGCTGAATTTTGGCATTTCCCCGGCCTTTGTGCTTTCCATGCACTGGGCAACCTAGTTATAAAAAATACATCCCGCAGCCAGTATCTGCGGGATGTTCTTAAAGACCGTATGGAATGCCGCGGCCGGCGAAGGCTAGGACTTCTTCCACGGCATTCCAATTTTTACTTTTGGTCTTCAACACCGATCCAAAGGTGCCCGGGCATGACCGGGCGATAGGGGCGAATGGTGAGCTTTCCAAGCTCGATCTGCTTTTTACTGTCATCCAACATACTGGGATGTACAAGACATAGGTCCGGGATGCGCCCAAATTTTTTGCTGTAAAAATCCATCGCCTTTTGGATTTTCACGCTCAAAGTGGTGCGGGGGTCATTATCAAACCATAACATTCCAGTATGCATGTGTTTTCCTTTTTAAGTGGTGGGTAAAACCGATAAACTTCAGATGCCGGTTAATCGATCGTTGGAGCCCAAAAATTCAGCCAGCTATTTCCTTCCCGCATGGTGAATTGTGAAGCCGCCAGGTCATCGAATAATTTGTCCGGGTCGTTTGCAATGAAGTGCGAGTTGTTCGCATCCCGCGTGTGACCGAACAGGCGTGTACGGAAGAATCCAAGCCATGCTTCCATGCTTTGGACACGGCTTGCGTTGATCGTTACGATGGGCCAGACTCGACGGCTGGGTCCGCGCAGCAAAAGCCATCGCAAATTTTGCTCGGTTTGCGGGTCGAGTTTGGCGATCGCTTCAAGATCGTCTATTAGAAGCAATATGGTTTGCCTGTTCTCTTTATTATTATGTGCCCATGTCACAAGAGATTGCAGCAATTCACTTGCCGATCCCCTTTGGGTGGCATATATACCAACGACACTCTGACTGTCCTGGAAATTAATCCACTCGTCCGGGTATTGGGTGACGACCCCGGATTGAACATCGGCTGGGTTGTGTAATAACTCTATGGATCGGGCGATCATTTGCAGAAACTGAGTCTTTCCGCTGGATTCATCTGCAACGATCAGAAGGGGGCCAGGAACGGGATCGTACAAATCCAACAGGACGGGCAGGCTGTCATCTGCGAGCCCGAGGAAGAGCGCAGTATCCGGTATCGGAGATGCGTCAGCTATCGTTGAATTCAACGTTGGCTGGTCAGACGCGGGCGAAGCATATTGTGCTTGCTCTTGGCCGGCAAGTTCAGGTAATGTTTCTATCATCAGGGAGTAGCGATTTATGTTATCCATATTAGAACATCCGTTCTAATAATACATCCAAATATTTTACTTGTCAAGATTGAAATCCAGATTTTTATGATTTTTGCAGAGGCAGAAAAAGTTGGTCAAAAAAAAACAAGCCCGGAAAGTAATGAGCATAGGCATCAGGAATAACAGACAGTTTTGTTTTTTAATAATGCTATACTTGCCGCCATCTAAAATTTATAAGAAGGACAATATACATGCCTAATGAATTTGAACTTATCCTTGCCGGACTTTCCGCCCTGGCTGCAGGAGTGGTCAATGCCCTCGCTGGCGGGGGGACATTGATTACCTTTCCCATGTTGACTTTTCTCGGCATGCCTGCCATTGCTGCGAATGTGACCAACACCGTTGCCCTCTGTCCGGGGTACATCGGTGGAACCTTGGCCCAGAGAAATGACTTGCGTGGACAGTCTGCCCGCTTATGGATGGTAATTCCTGCGGGCATTGCCGGCGGACTGCTTGGCGGGTTTTTGTTGTTGCAAACAGGGGAAAAGCTATTCAAGGATCTTGTCCCCTATCTGATCCTGCTTGCCTCGGGTTTGCTGGCATTGCAAGACACCGTCCGAACCTGGTTGATGAAACGCTTAAGTGAGCATCACAAAGGTAATCTTGAAAAGTGGACATGGCTTGTTACCGGGTTGGCTTCCATCTATGGCGGATACTTTGGCGCCGGGCTGGGTGTGATCCTGATCGCGGTGCTGGGGCTCACACTCGAGGATACGCTTACACGCCTAAATGCGCTAAAACAATCCATCTCTTTGGCTACGAACCTGACCGCCGCGATCTTCTTCCTTTTTTCGGGGCAGGTGGTTTGGCCGGTGGCGCTGGTGATGGCGGTTGGCGCTTTGATCGGCGGATCATTGGGGGGAAAACTGGCAGGCAGAATTAAACCTTCCACTTTGCGATGGACCGTGGTCATGATCGGCGTGATTGTCTCAGGGATTTACTTTGTGCGCGGGTAAGGAGTTCCGGCTCCGTACAACATAAGCATCATTTATCTTTTGCGCGTGTTTTCGATAGCCGCGGATAATAAAGCGTCTTGGCACATGAAGCGCATATCAAAAGATGGAACTCGGTCAACTGTTTATCGTCTTTCCCATACGGTATAATCTTCCCGCTTTAATAAATTCATTTTCTACAATTGAGTACCCAATGACACAAAAGGCCTCCTCTTTTCAAGAAATCATCCTCAAACTTCAAGATTTTTGGGCATCACATGGCTGCTTGATCACCCAGCCCTATTACACCCAGGTGGGGGCGGGGACAATGAACCCTGCCACCTTCCTGCGTGTGCTGGGCCCCGAACCGTGGAACGTTGCCTACGTCGAGCCGTCTGTCCGTCCCGATGACGGACGTTATGGCGAGAATCCCAACCGTTTCCAGCTGCATACCCAGTATCAGGTTATTCTCAAGCCTGACCCGGGCAACCCGCAGGAGCTCTATCTCGAGTCGCTTAAAGCTCTCGGGATTGACCCGCGCCAGCATGACATTCGCTTTGTGGAAGATAACTGGGAACAGCCAGCGATCTCTGCTTGGGGTTTGGGCTGGGAAGTCTGGCTTGACGGCCAGGAGATCACGCAGTTCACCTATTTCCAGCAAATGGGCGGGGTTGCACTCGACCCGGTCTCGGTTGAGATCACCTACGGGCTCGAACGCATTCTGATTGCCCTGAACAACGCCAAAGCCATCTGGAATGAAGAATACGGTGCTGGTGTGACCTATGGTGAGATCCGCCGTCAGGAGGAGTTTGAGCACTCCAGGTATTATTTTGAGACCGCAGATGTTGAGCGTGTTCGTACCATGTATGATCTCTTCTCCGCCGAAGCCGAAGCCTGTCTTGCAATCGGGCTCATAGTTCCGGCACATGACTACGTTCTTAAATGTTCACACTGCTTCAATATTCTGGATACTCGCGGCGCGATTTCGGTTGCCGAACGCCAGGCGTTTTTTAGGAGGATTAGGGAACTCGCCAAAGGGGTTGCTGTCGCTTACAGTGAACAGCGCAAGGGTCTTGAGTATCCCTTATTAAAGGAATCAGGGAAACGGGTGACTGGCGGGAAGGCTGATCGCCTCATCCCCGATCAGTTACTCCCCGCTGCATTCCTCCTGGAAATTGGAGTTGAAGAATTACCTGCATCTGATGTGGATGCCGCTCATGCATTTTTGACGACCCGCATCCCGGCCCTGCTTGATGAACTTCGTCTTAGCCGCGGAGATGTCCGCATTTTCACCACCCCAAGAAGGGTGGTTGTTTCAGTAGACTCTCTTTCACCGAATCAGCCTGACCGTGAAGACCTTGTCAAAGGTCCGCCTGCTGATAAGGCTTTTGACAAGGATGGCAGGCCGACTCAAGCCGCGCTTGGTTTTGCAAAGAAGAATAATCTCGACCCTTCCGTGCTTGAAGCCCGTGAGATCGACGGTGGAAAATATGTCGCAGCTGTTGTAAAACAAAAAGGACGCCCGACGCCCGCCGTACTTGCGGACGCTTTGCCCAAATTAGTCGAAAGTATCAAGTTCGAGAAGTCCATGCGCTGGAATGACTCGGGCGTTGCCTTCTCGCGCCCTATTCGCTGGTATGTAGCTTTGCTTGGTGAAATGGTGATCCCGTTTGAATATGCCGGCGTCACTTCAGGAAACACTTCCCGCGGGCTGCGCCCCTATGGTTCGCCCGATATCGCCATTCCTTCTGCTGCAAAATATTTTGATTTGATCCGCGAAGCGGGTATTTTGCTCGATAAAGATGAACGCAAAGCCTCCATTGTGGAACAGGTCAACCAGGCTGCATCTCTCATTGCCGGGGAAGCCATCATCGAGGATGGTTTGCTTAACGAAGTCACAAATCTAATAGAAATGCCCACCGCAGTCATGGGCGGCTTCAACGAGGAATTTCTCTCATTACCAAGGGACGTGCTGATCTCGGTAATGAAAAAACACCAAAGATATTTTCCCGTTCAAAAGGCCTCTCCCGGGGAAGGGCAGGGCGGGGATTTAACGCCGCACTTCATTGCTATTCGTAATGGCGATGACCTTCATATTGACACCGTTCGCGAAGGGAACGAACACGTTCTCGGCGCCCGCTTTGCCGATGCAAATTTCTTCGTTCGTGAAGATGTCAAACTCAAGCTGGAAGAATACCGTCCTAAACTTTCCGCGCTGACCTTCCATACCAAACTTGGTTCCATGTTGGACAAGTCCAACCGTATGCTGAAACTTGGTGCTGAGTTGGGCGCGATGCTTGGATTTAAGGATGTTCTGGATATTAAACACCTGGCGCGCGCGGTCTATCTCTCCAAGGCTGATCTCGCGACACAGATGGTGACGGAAATGACCTCCCTGCAAGGCATCATCGGTGGTGAGTATGCCCTGCGTTCCGGTGAGGCACCCGAAGTGGCGCAGGCGATTTCTGAACAATACCAGACTGTTCCGAAGATGAAGATTGGTTTGGCTCTTGCGCTGTCAGACCGCCTTGATTCCCTTGTCGGTTTATTTGCCGCGGGGCTGGCTCCCACGGGCGCGAAAGACCCCTTTGGTCTGCGTCGTGCCGCGATAGGGGTTGTTCAGCCATTGATCGAACATGACCTTGATTTTGACCTGACCAGGGCTGTAAAAGAATCTGCAAGGACTCAGCCGGTTGACGTTGTTGACGAAGTACAAAAACAGACCCTCGATTTTATTGCAGGGCGTTTGAAGGTTGTACTTGGCGATATGGGCTTCAAGCATGATGTGGTTGAAGCCGTTCTTGCCGCACAATCCAACAATCCTGCGGGAACGGTTCGGGCGGTGAAGCAGCTATCTGCGTGGGTGGTGCGTGAAGACTGGTCAACCATTTTGGATGGTTTTGCCCGCTGTGCCCGCATTCTGCGGAGCCAGGCATCGGGTGATGGACAATGGGCTGTGGATGAAAGCAGGCTGGTGGATTCAGAAGAGAAAGCATTGTATAAAGAGATCCAGACCACTGTTCGCCGTCCACCGTCAACTGTTGACGAGTTTCTGGGTATGGTCGCAGCTCTTATCCCATCCATTACTGCCTTCTTCGACAAGGTATTGGTCATGGCGGAAGATGAAAGGGTGAAACAAAATCGTCTTGCTCTGGTCGGTCAAATTGTAAGTCTGTCCAAAGGGTTGGCAGATTTGAGCGAGCTCGAAGGGTTCTAAAAACAAACGGGAACAAGCCAATGCTTGTTCCCGTTTTTCTTGTACACGCCGGCCGTTTATTCCCAACCCGCGGCGTTGGACTTTTTCTTATTCGTTATTAATTAAGATCAAAAATCATGGTGGATGAGCAAATGGCAGCATCTTTTTGATGTTAAGCCGTGGCTATAAGCCGCCCGGGTAAAGATGGTTGACCGGGGGCTGTAATGCCCGGCTCATTTTTTATCGTCTATAATTGCCATACAATACCGACGAAATGAAATCCCATTTCTCTGACCATTCGTCCCTTGTTAAAAATATGTCCACCATTGATGAAATCAAAGCCAAGATAGATATCGTTGACCTTGTGTCTGAAGCGGGTGTCAAGCTTCGCCACGCGGGCAGAAATTACACTGGGTTCTGCCCCTTCCACGATAACAAGCATACGCCGGCGTTTGTTGTCTGGCCCGAGTCCGGTACCTGGCGCTGTTTTGGTCAATGTAACGAGGGCGGCGATATCTTCAAGTTTTTGATGAAACGCGAGGGGATTGACTTCAAGGATGCTCTGGCAAAACTGGCTGACCGCGCGGGGGTGAAACTTGAAACCTTTGTCGCCGAAAAGCCGGAAGCCAGGGAATCCCATGAGCACTTGCGTGCCCTGTTGGAAGACGCGATTATTTATTATCGAACCCATCTTTTTAAGAATAAGGATGTTCTGGCTTATTTGCATGAAAAACGCAAATTGACTGATGCCACCATCGAAACCTTTGGCCTGGGATACGCCCCGCCCGGATACGATAATTTGCTTAAAAATTTCACATCCAAAGGGTATACAGAACAGGATCTGATTGACGCGGGGATGTTATCTGTTCGTGAGGGGGATGCTTCGACAGCCAGACATTCTGATTCCCGTGCTTACGATAAATTCCGCAACCGCATTATGATTCCCATCCGCGATGAAAATGGGAAAATGGCGGGCTTTGGCGCTCGTATTGTTGACCCAAATGACGTTCCCAAGTTTTTGAATTCGCCCGAGACCCCGATCTTTACGAAAGGGCACATCCTTTATGGGTTGGACCGCGCGCGTAAACCGATCCGGGTGGCTGATCAGGCTGTGATCGTGGAAGGCTATCTCGACGTAATTGCTTTGCATCAGGCGGGCTATGAAAATGTTGTCTCTCCGATGGGCACGGCTTTGACTGAAGACCAGTTGCGGCTCCTTAAGCGCTCCACAAGGCGTATTGTTCTGGCTCTCGACCCTGATGTGGCCGGACAAAAAGCCGTGCTGCGCGGACTGGATGCAGCGCGCTCTGCGATGGATCGGGAAGGAGAGTTGGGGTTTGACGCGCGCGGGTTGCTTCGCAACGAAGCTCGTTTGCAGGCCGATTTGCGCGTAGCGTCAATGCCCGATGATCTTGATCCCGATGAGATCGTCGCGCGTGATAAGGATGAATGGAAGCGGCTGATAGAAAACGCCAAACCCATTGTGACGCATGTCATGGATTCGCTGGCGGTTGGCCAGAACTTAAACGATGCCAAGGTCAAGAATCAGATCGCGGCGCAGGTGCTTCCGTTAATCGAAGATTTGCCCAATCCGCTGGAACGTGACACTTATCGTCAGGCACTGGCGCGAATGCTGCGGGTGGATGAAGGCTCCCTAATCAGCACCCCGGTTCAGGCCGCCCCCCTGAGGCGCAAGCCGCGTGGAACAAGTCAAAGCTTGCAGGTACTGAAATTGCCCGCAATGGCTCTCAACCCCACTTTGAAGATTGAGTCCTACTGCATCAGGGTCTTGTTCCGCAAGCCTGCCCTGTTGTACCGTCTTGATAGGGCACTTCAGGAGTTCGGCTTGAGCGCTCTGGCTGTGGAGGATTTCGAGTATACTGACCATCAATTGGTGTTCGGCGTGATCCGTATGGCAGTGGAACAGGATGAGAAGGACTATCAGCATTATGTGATGAGCCATTTGCCCGAAGCGATCAAGGATTTTTCAAAAGACTGGCTCGCGCAAATAGAACAGCTCGATCCTGTGGATGATAAATTGCTCGATGAGTTGTTGGCACGTTTTATGGACCTGCGCCGTGTATATGCAATGGCAAACATAAATCAGCTGCGTTTTTTACAGGAGGAAGAGCAGCAACAGGGGGGCGGCAATATAAAAATATACCAGGAGCAGGCTGTGCAATTCACAAAATTGCTTAATAATTTGGATCAGGCAAAGAGAAAGTTATCGTCGAAGCGGTAGATGGTACTGGACTTCGGAAGTTTCACATCCGATGCAAATGCAGGATTTTTGCACTGCGTAGCTTTAGTGAAGAAAAGGGAACCCATGCCAGCGAAATCAAAACCCAACCACCAGGAAAAAACAAAGCCGAAGGCAAAGGCAAAAGTATCCGCGCGTAAGCCGGCGGTTGCAAATCCAGAACTTCCAACGAATGCCATTTTATTTCCCTTGCTTGAAGATGAGCAGGTACTTGATGTGGTGGCGGATGAGATCATTGAACCGGATGAATCCCTGTTCGTGCAACAGGAAGAGGATTTGGATGATGTTTTGCCGGTGCGTTCACATGAACTTGCAGCGGAATTATCTGAAGATCCCGTGCGCTTGTATTTACGCGAGATCGGGCAGGTGAAACTGCTTGATTCTGACAGCGAGTTTCGACTTGCCACATTAAGTGAGGCAGACCGTCATATTGCCTCGCTGCGCAAGTTGAAACAGCGCAAAGGCGTTTCACAAGCTTCCTCCATTTATCATTCGTTGCTTTTGGAAATGTTGACTTCATGGGATCGCCTCATCGAAGATGCGGGGCAGCTGCATCATGAACTCCCCGACCTTGCCTTAATGATCGCTGAAGCCCAATCGCTTCACGCAGGCTGGCAATTCGATTCACCTTCTTATTTCCGCGCCTATTTGGATAACGGTCATTGGGGTGTGGATCACCTTTGGGATGGTCTTGTCCGTCATGCTTACTCGGTTTTTCTTGACTTATATCTGCTCCCGTTTAAATATGCCGAGTGGCTGTTGTCTTATGTCCGCAGTAAACATACATTTCCTGTCCAGCGGTCCCTTATCCGCAACCTTCCGACTGACGAAGATCTGTTCATTGAAATGGATGCTGTGCATGCCCGCGCAGTTGACGGCAACCAGGTGCTGATCCGTGCGAACCTGCGGCTGGTGGTGAGTGTTGCCAAACGTTATCTTGGGCGCGGCATGTCGTTATTGGATTTGATCCAGGAAGGCAACATGGGGTTGTTGCGTGCCATTGGCAAGTTTGACCCGCGCCGCGGATTCAAGTTCAGCACCTATGCCACATGGTGGATTCGCCAGTCCATCAACCGTTCGATTGCAGAACAGGCGCGCACTATTCGCATTCCTGTCCACTTGTTTGAATCGATCTCGCGTATTTTGCGTGCGCAGCGGAATCTGACACAGGTGCTCGGCAGGGAGCCGACCAAGGCTGAATTGGCATTGGAGATCGGCTACCTTTCCGCCGCAGATGTGCAAATGATCCTGCGCTCGCGTGCTGAGAATAAACCGCTTAAATCTGAATTACAACACCGCTTTGAGACTGCCACCCAAAAGGTGACGCGCATCTTGCGATCTGCTGAGGAACCAATTTCGCTTGAGGGCCCTGTGGGTGATGAAGATTCCAGTTCTCTGGGCGATTTTATTGAAGATGAAGACGCACCTTCCCCCATGGACGTTGCTGCACGTGAGATGCTCCGTGAGCAGGTTCAACACGCGCTGGCTTCCCTGTCAGACCGTGAGCGCGAAGTTTTGGAACTGCGCTTTGGCTTGCGCGATGGAAAAGAACACACGCTCGAAGAGGTGAGCCACTACTTCAATGTAACCCGTGAACGTGTACGCCAGATCGAAGCGAAAGCGCTTCGTAAAATGCGGCATCCCGCACGCAGCCGTGATCTGCGTGATTATTTGGGCGATTAACAGAGCAATCCCATAGGGTCATATTTTCAATTGTGCCTCTATGGGATTTCCATATGTACATGATTTGTGAAACAAGGCACACTTTCCAGCCTCACCAAGCCCATTGTGATATAATGGACAAAAAGTGTCGCATTTCACACATTAAGAGGTTTTTATGTTGTTGGAGTACATTGCCATAGCAGTCATGATCGCGGTCGCAACTTTTATAGCATTTGCCGCAATAGGTTTGGGGGAGTTGTTCGGTCCAAAGAAAAATACAGAGGCAAAATCCACACCCTACGAATCAGGAATGAGCCCATATGGCGAAGGAACACGGCGTATGCCTGTCCGTTTTTACCTGATCGCTGTTCTGTTCATCCTGTTCGATATTGAAGTGGTTTTCTTTTTACCCTGGGCGGTTGCATTCCGCAAACTGGGTATTTTTGGCTTGCTTGAAATGGCCGTATTTATTGTTATTTTATTGGTGGGCTATGTGTATGCCTGGAAGAAAGGAGCCTTGGAATGGGAGTAGAACAAAAACTTGGAGATATGGGCGTCGTCACGACCACGCTTGAAAATGTTGTCAATTGGTCACGGACCAATGCCATGTGGCCGATGCTGTTTGGCCTGGCTTGCTGCGCGATCGAGATGATGGCGGCACAGGCTTCGAATTATGATATGAGCCGTTTTGGTATGGAATTAATGCGTGCCAGTCCGCGCCAGTCTGACCTGATGATCGTGGCGGGGCGTGTCTCGAAAAAGATGGGCCCTGTCCTCCGCCGATTGTATGACCAGATGCCCGAGCCCAAGTGGGTGATTGCCATGGGTGACTGCGCTTCGTGCGGCGGTGTCTTTAATAACTACGCGATCTTTCAGGGCGTTGATGAAGTCGTTCCGGTGGATGTGTACGTGGCGGGCTGTCCGCCGCGCCCCGAGGCTTTGATACATGGTGTGCTCACTTTATATGAAAAGGTGAAGGGCGAAAAGTTCAGCGATTTGGCAGCCAAGTACGGTTAGGGTGAAGGATTGGAGTGATCTTGGATATAAAACTGGAACCCATTGTAAAAAATATTCAGCAAAAATTCGACGCGGCCTTTGAAGAGTTCCGCGGCGAAGTGCATCTCTTTCTGAACCCCGGGCATATCGTGGAAGTGTTAACCCTTCTGCGCGACGAACATCATTTTGAATTACTCTCGGCATTGACCGCGGTGGATTATTACCCGCAGACTTCTCCGCGTTTTCATGTCATTTATCAGTTGACCTCGCTTGCCCAGAACCTGTCGTTGCAGGTTAGAGTCCCCCTGGATAGTACCGACTCCAAGACTGGTTCTGAGTCGGTCCAAAGTATTGCGACTGCAACAGGAGTTTATGGAGTGGCCAACTGGCGTGAACGTGAACTTCTCGATATGTTTGGCATCGAATTCGAAGGTCATCCGGATCCGCGCCGTATTTTGATGCCGGAGGGAACCGAGGGGCATCCGCTTCGAAAAGATTTTCCGTTGGGGTATGAAGAACCGCAGTTCAGCTTTAACTTTGATGAAATTGGTTTGCAGAAACCGCGCCCGAAGGAATAGTTATGACCCAGATTGAAGAAGTCAGTATTGATCAATTTAAGCATCTCGTATCAGAGCGTGCCCTGACGGGTGAAACCATGCTGTTGAATATGGGACCTCAACATCCATCCACACATGGGGTTCTGCGCCTTTTGCTTGAGCTTGATGGTGAGATCATTGTGAATTGCATCCCCGATATTGGATATTTGCATACGGGCATCGAAAAGAACATGGAGGCCAAAACTTATCAAAAGGCTGAAGTGATGACTGACCGCCTTGACTACATGAACCCGATGGGCAACAACCTCGCCTATGTGATGGCGGTTGAGAAACTGGTTGACCTCGATGTACCCGTTCGTGCACAGGCTCTGCGTGTGGTCCTGGTCGAGTTGCAGCGCATCGCATCGCATTTGGTATGGCTGGGCAGTGTGGGGCTTGACCTCGCCGCGATGTCCATGTTCCTCTATTGTTTCCGTGAGCGCGAACAGATCCTCGATATTTTTGAGCTAGTCTCGGGTCAGCGCATGATGACCACCTATTTCCGCCCGGGCGGCGTGTGGCGTGATGTGCCTGTGGAATTTGAAAAAGCGGTACGGGAGTTTCTCAAGACTTTTCCGAAGAGGATTGATGAATATGAAACTCTGTTGACCAAGAACCCTCTCTTTCTGGATCGTGTGCTGGGGCTGGGGATCCTGGACCCTGCTACCGCCTTATCCTATGGCGTGACCGGTCCCACACTTCGCGCTTCCGGTGTGAATTGGGATTTGCGCAAAGCGCGCCCGTATTCAGGATATGAGCAGTATGATTTCAATGTGCCTGTGCTTACGGAAGGCGACACATACGCGCGCTATCTCGTCCATATTCAGGAATTTCGCGAGTCATTGAAGATCATTGAACAGGCTTTGAATAAATTGCCATTCGGACCTGTCCGTTCTGGAAATCGCAAATTTGTCCCGCCGCCCCGTTCGGAGATCGGCGTTGGAATGGAATCCCTGATTCATCACTTCAAGTTATGGACGGAAGGTTTTCCTGCGCCGAAGGCTTCAGTTTACAGCGCGGTTGAATCTCCGCGCGGCGAGCTGGCTTTAATGCTGGAAGGCGATGGCGGCCCCAAACCTTTACGGGTTCATTTGAGGACTCCCTCGTTTGATAATCTTTCCGTGCTGTCGCATATTGTGAAGGGGCATTTGGTGGCGGATCTGGTTGCCATTCTCGCTTCCATTGATATAGTCCTCGGAGATATTGACCGATGAGTTTTGTAAAAAAACATCCGAAGGAAGTAAAACAAATCCTGTCCAGGTATCCGATTGAGCATAAGCGTTCGGCGGTTATGCCGCTGCTTTACCTTGCCCAGCGCGAGGAAGGCTATGTCAACAAAGCTGCCTTGCAGGATATCGCACAGATTTTGGATATCACTGAGACCGAGGTCGCTTCAATTGTCGGCTTTTACACGCTCTATCACGATGAAAAAGCCGGCAAGTACCGTATGCAAGTCTGTACCGACCTGCCGTGTGCCTTGCGCGGGGCGGATGAATTCCTGCAAAATTTGTGCGGTAACCTGGGGATCAAAGTTGGCGAAACCACAGCCGATGGTTTGGTGACGCTCGAAGCCGTGACTTGTCTTGCAGGCTGTGACAAGGCGCCGCTATTCCAGACCCAGGGCCCCGATGGGATCAAGTATCACGAAAATATGACTGTGGATAAAACGCTGGAGTTGATCGAGGCACTTAAGGAGGTGAAGGAATGACTCACATCCTTTTACGCCACCGTGATATTCCTGACATCCACAAGATGACAGCCTATAAAAAGAACGGCGGTTTTGCCGCGTTTAAAAATGCCGTGACAAAAATGAATCCCAACGAAGTGACCGATGTTGTCAAGAACTCGGGCTTGCGTGGACGCGGCGGAGCGGGCTTCCCGACTGGCATGAAGTGGTCCTTCATTGACAGAAAAACTTTTCCGCATTATGTGGTTGCCAACGCGGATGAATCCGAGCCGGGGACGTTTAAAGATCGCGAGATCCTCGAAAACAATCCGCTTCAATTTTTGGAAGGTCTGGCGATCACATCCTATGCCGTTGGCGCAGCGGCGGCTTACATTTATCTGCGCGGCGAATCCTGGCAGGCGGCTGCCCTCCTTGATGAAAAGATCGCGGAGATGGAAAAGTCCGGTTATTTGGGCGAAAATCTATTTGGCAAAGACTACTCGCTGAAAATTTACACCCATCTCGGTGCCGGTGCTTATATCTGCGGCGAAGAAACCGCCCTGCTTGAATCCCTGGAAGGCAGGCGCGGACAGCCGCGGGTGCGCCCGCCGTTTCCGCCATCGGTTGGTTTGTATGGCAAGCCGACCATCATCAATAATGTCGAAACCATTACCAATGTACCCATGATCCTCGCCAATGGTGCGGATTGGTATAAAACGATGGGCACTGCCGACAGCGCGGGTGTGAAGATCTTTTCGCTTTCGGGACGCGTGCGCAAACCTGGAAATTATGAACTTCCATTCGGTACGACATTCCGTGAGTTGATCTATGAACATGGCGGCGGCATCTTGGATGGCAGACCTGTGAAGGTGATCATGCCTGCCGGGGCATCATCTTCCATGATCGTGGTGGACGATAAAGTCCTCGATACACCAATGGACTATGCCTCTGTTCGTACGCTTGGATCGGAACTTGGATCCGCCTCAGTGATCGTGATCGATAATACTGTCAGCGTGGATTGGATCATCAGCAAAACGGTTCGGTTTTTCAAGCATGAATCCTGTGGTAAATGCACGCCGTGCCGTGAAGGCACGTATTGGATGAACAATATTGTGACGCGAATTCGTTCAGGGGCGGGAACTCAGAATGATGTAAATTTATTATTGAATGTGGCCAGACAGATGCAGGGCAAATGCCTGTGCGCGCTGGGCGAATTCTCCACGATGGCTGTGGTAACCGGTATCGAAAAATTTCCGCAGGATTTCAAGAAAGCGGTTGGAAGTGGTGAATGAGAAGTTGGAGTATGGATGAGTAAACAGGTAACAGTATCAATTAATGGAGTAAGCGCAACCGTACCTGAAGGGACAACGGTGGTGGATGCTGCCAAGTCTGTGGGGATCAACATTCCCGTTTTTTGCCATCACCCAAAACTTGAACCGGTCGGCATGTGCCGCATGTGTCTGGTGGAGATCGGGCGCCCGATGTTGGATCGCGCCACGGGCCAGGTCGTGATGGAGAACGGTTTGCCCAAGATCCAATTTATGCCCAAACTTGAAACCGCTTGTACCAATCGGGTTTCAGATGGCATGGTGGTGATGACAATCTCTGATAAAGCGAGGGAAGGTCAGCGGGGCACGCTTGAATTCCTGCTCACATCACATCCGCTGGATTGTCCCGTCTGTGACAAGGGCGGCGAATGTCCGCTCCAAAATTTGACCATGGCGTTTGGCCCCGGGCAAAGTCGATTCATTTATGATGAGAAGAATCATCTTGAAAAACAGGTTCCGCTCGGTGAGTTGATCTGGCTTGACCGTGAACGTTGTATCCAGTGCGCGCGCTGTATCCGCTTTCAGGACGAAGTCGCGGGCGAAGCTGTTTTGGGGTTTGACGAACGTGGACGAAACACCCAAATTGTTTCTTTATCGACCCCCGGGTTTGATTCTGTATTTTCAGGCAACACCACCGATATTTGTCCTGTTGGCGCGTTGACCACAGCGGACTTCCGTTTTGGCGCGCGCCCATGGGAACTCAAGGCACAGGCGTCGATCTGTACACAATGTCCGGTTGGATGCAACACCACGCTCAACACACGCCGCGAAGCCAGGTCATCAGGCGAAATTGTTGTCAAGCGTGTCATGCCGCGCCAGAATGAAGAAGTGAATGAGATTTGGCTGTGTGATAAAGGCCGTTTTGCCTATCACTACACAGAAAGCAAAAAGCGCCTCGCCAGACCGCTCATCAGAAAGGATGAAAAACTGGCTCGTGCTTCCTGGAGTGCTGCTGTCAACCTGGCTGCCGAGAATTTCATGAAATTCAAGAAGGACTTTGTTGTTCTGGCTTCAGGCCGGCTGGCAAATGAAGATCTGTTCAACCTGAAGTCGCTGGCAGATACAGCGGGCGGTAAAGCCATTTTGTATTCCGATATGGGCGGGGGGGAAATTACTTCCTCAGTGGGGGTTGGGCAGGGAACGAACATTGGTTCCATGGGCAGGGGTGACACCATCCTGGTGGTGGCTTCGGATTTGTATCAGGAGGCGCCTGTTTGGTGGCTGCGCATCAAGCAGGCTGCTGACCGTGGCGCGACTCTCATCGTTGCGAACCCGCGCGAGACAAAACTGGATAAATTTGCGAAGTATGTCATTCGTTATGCATATGGCGATGAAGTCAAGACGATCAACGACTTTGGCAGGAAAACAAAAATTTCAGATGAATTTGCGAAGGCGAAGAATGCCATTATATTTTATGGCAGTGAGGGACTTGGCATTCAAGGTTCCACCGGGCTTGCTTCTGCTTGCGCCATGCTTTTGAAGGAAACTGATCACATAGGCAGGCCAAATAACGGTTTGGTGGGTGTCTGGCAGAGAGTCAATGACCAGGGCGCATGGGAAATTGGATTCCGCCCTGAGCCCGACCTGGAAAAGGCGCTTAAGGGCAAGGCCGTTTACATCGTTGGGGCTGATCCTGCGGGTGACGACCCCATTTTGGCAAAGGCGGTCAAGGGCGCGAAATTTGTGGCGGTGCAGGATATTCTTGAAACCGCGACCACTGAAATTGCAGATGTGGTCTTCCCCGCGCAGGCTTATACCGAGCGTGAGGGGACCTTCATATCGGGCGAGCGCCGGGTACAGCGCTTTTATGCTGCTGTGCCTGTCAGGGGTGAGGCAAAGCCGGATTTTTCCATCACTTCGCAGGTTGCCAAAGGGATGGGCGTTATTCTCGAAGGTTCATCTGTTTCTATCGTGTTCGACATTTTGGCAAATTCACTTGATGCATTTGCTGATCTGAGCTATGAGACCCTTGCCGAGGTGCGTGGTCAATATCCCATCGTTGGCCGCAGTGATCTGTATTACGGCGGCACGACTTATGAAAATACGCAGGGATTGGGGATACAACTCACCCCGACCGCCCAGACGGGTGGAGTCGTAAATATCGCAAAAGTCAAAAAAGAAGCCGCTTTGCGCCCCCGGGAAAATGAATTGTTGGCGGTGCCGGTTAATAAATTATATGACCGGGGTGTGACGATCAATCCCACGCAGCTGCTTGACCAGCGCATTGGTGATGCGGCGATCACATTGCATCCATCTACAGCAAGTGAACTTGGTGTGGAGGCGGGCTCGCGTGTGAAAATTAAGCTCGGCGCCGTAAGCGCAGAAGTCATTTTGAAGATTGATGACACGATCTCGACGGGCGTTGTGCTTGTTCCAAGAAGCATGGGCCTGGCAATTCACGAGCCGGTTACTGCAAAGGTGAAGTAATGGATTGGACTTTCTGGCTTGAATGGGTAATTAAAGGTTTTTTGCTTTGCTTGCTGCTGTTGGTGGGTTTTGCCTACCTGACCTGGTATGAACGCCGTGCACTGGCGCGGATGCAGGTGAGGGTGGGGCCGAATCGCGCCGGGTTTCAGGGTTTGCTGCAGCCGATCGCAGATGCAGTTAAATTGATCTTTAAGGAGGAATTGACACCCTCGCATGTTTATAAGGTGGTCTTCATGCTTGCGCCAGTTCTGACGGTTGTACCTTCCCTCGTGCTGGCGGCGGTGATACCCATCGGTACATCGTTCAAATTATTTGGGCGCGAAATCACCTTGTATGTTGCGAGTTTGAATGTCGGTATTTTATATTTAATGTCCATCGCGTCCATTGCTGTCTATGGGATTGTGTTGGCGGGCTGGTCGAGCAATAACAAGTACGCCATGCTCGGCGCGGTGCGCGCCTCGGCGCAAATGATCTCGTATGAACTTTCATTGGGACTGTGTTTTGCGATTGCAGTTGTCTTGGGAAATTCCTTGAATCTGGTTGAGATCGTGAATGCTCAAAAGGACGTCTGGTTTGCGGTGATCCAGCCGGTTGGTGCGTTTATCTTTTTGATCGTGACTCTGGCAGAGGTCAACCGCGCCCCGTTTGACATGCCCGAAGCCGAGCAGGAATTGACGGCAGGCTATCATTCGGAATATTCAGGTATGAAGTTCGCGTTGTTCTTCATGGCTGAATACCAAAAGATGATCGTCATTTCGATGATCGCGGCGACGTTGTTCTTCGGCGGTTATCGTGAGATCTGGTTCCTGAAAGACACCTTCCTCAGCGTGGATCGCGCCTGGTTCCTTGGCCCCGTTTACCTGTTGTTGAAGGTAATTGTTCTGTTGTTTGGCATGATCTGGATCCGCGCCACCTGGCCTCGAATCCGCTATGACCGTTTGATGTCCTTTGGTTGGAAGGTGCTTTTGCCGCTTTCCTTTGTGACCGCGTTTATCACCGCCGCGGGCATTTTGCTGGCCCAGGAACTTCACAGCCGGCTTTATATCTATGGCATTCCTGTGCTGTCCATTATCTGTGCATTGGTTGCAGTGGTGTTTATTTATCGTGACTTGAGGAGAAAATCCAATGGGCGTGTTTGAACCCGTTATTGAGCTGGGCCGCGGATTGGCTGAAACGCTCCGTTCATTTTTATTTGAGAAGACAGTCACCGTTCAATATCCCGAAGAAAAGCGGACAGTCCGTCCGCGCTTCCGTGGTCGTCATGTCTTGAAACGCTATGAAAATGGGCTCGAAAAATGCATCGGGTGTTCCCTCTGCGCTGCCGCCTGCCCTTCGGATGCGATCTTTGTCGAAGCCTCTGAGAATACGGACGAGAAACGCTTCTCACCCGGGCAGCGCTACGCTTCGACCTACGAGATCAACATGCTGCGCTGTATCTATTGCGGCTTCTGTGAAGATGCCTGCCCGACCGAAGCCATTGTCCTCGGCGATAATTATGAACTTGCCTTTACTGACCGGCGCGATGCGATCTACACTAAAAATTCCCTGCTTGAGCCTGCCCCAACCGCGGATATGCTTACCCCGCGTAAAGTGGAACCCGGCGTGTTCACACGCTCGGTGCCTGAAATGCAAAATCCAAGTGCCTGGGGATCGGGTAATTAGGATCTAATTGCCCCATCTCCTAACCCCAAATCGCTACTTACCAAAATCACCCAGGGTTGCCCATGACTTCTGAATTAATTGTCTTTCTTGTTCTTTCCCTCGTTGCCGTTTCGAGCGCGCTTGGCATGGTGTTTAGCCGTAATGCGATCTATTCGGCTTTATTCCTTGTACTCAATTTCGTGACGGTGGCGGTCTTCTATTTGATGCTCGGCGCGCCGTTCATTGCCATGTCGCAGATCA
>CAYLOW010000012.1:0-29033 GCA_964385315.1 uncultured Anaerolinea sp. | reverse complement strand
TCGCAGCCAAACGAATCGGATGACGAATCCGAAAGCAAGCAGGATGGCGAAGGCGAGGAAAAAAAAACTTAAAACTTGAAGATGAACAGCAGGAAGGTCCGCAGCAGGGTAACCCCGAACCCATGCCACAGCAGGAAGTGTTTGCCAGTTCAAATGCAAACTGGTGGGAAGGCGGACAAAAGGTAAAAGCAGGCGAGACCTTCCAGCCTCGTAAACTCAATACCCCGCTTGACAAATTAACCCGCCAAAAAGCAGGCCGGCGTTCGCTGACAAAAACAGAGCGCAAGCACGGCCGCTACATCAAGTCGCGCCCTGCGGGCGATAACCTGACGGACATCGCCTTCGATGCAACATTTCGCGCCGCCGCGCCTTTTCAAAAACAGCGCGTGGAGGAACGCAAGAAAATGGCGTTCTCCATCAAAAAGAGTGACCTGCAGCGCAAGATCCGAGTAAAACGTGTGGCGAATCTGGTTCTCTTCCTCGTCGATGCTTCGTGGTCCATGGCGGTTGCCGAACGCATGAATGCAACGAAGGGAGCCATTCTCTCGTTATTGACCGATGCCTACCAACGGCGCGATCGCGTGGGATTAATTGTCTTTCAAAAAGACCGCGCCACATTGGTACTCTCCCCCACCAATTCAATTCAGCTTGCCCAGCGCGCCTTGATGGACATCCCCGTTGGCGGCAAAACCCCGCTATCAGCCGGATTGTTCATGGCACATGATGTGTTAACACACGAGAAGCATATTCACCCCGATGTAGAACCGCTTTTGATCGTGTTGACCGATGGTGCAGGTAATGTATCCATTGGCCCGCTGCCACCCCAGGAAGAAGGCTTCAAATTTGCAGAAATGATCGCAGGCGAAAAGACCCGCGCTGTAGTGATCAACATGGAACACGCTGCTTTTGACCAGGGTCTTGCGCAACAATTGGCCGACCATCTCAAAGCTCCATGCTATTCCCTCAGCGACCTGAAGGCGGAAAGTTTATACAATACAGTCAGGGATGAGATGTCGAAGCCAATGAAAAAGTGATGGGAACCAAAATAAGAACGGCCTTGGATTTCGCATGGAATATCAAGGCCGTTCTTATTGTTATGAATCAAATCCCAAACCAAGTGCATCCAAAGTCTTCAACCATAAATTTCGTTTCCCCTGATTCTGGTCGGCCTGATCCATTGACCAGCGGGTAAAGTTGATGATGGGGGCACGAAACGGTTCCGGGGGGAACGGAAATGGTAATGAGTTCACCATTTTTAATTCTGTACGTTCGGTCTCCCTATTGTCGAGCAGGTCCAACATCACTTGTGCGCCAAAGCGGGATGCGCCGACACCAAGTCCAGTGTACCCAAGGACATATGCAACTTTATTATGACAGGCTTTGCCCCA
Organism: uncultured Anaerolinea sp.; assembly: GCA_964385315.1. GTDB lineage: Bacteria > Chloroflexota > Anaerolineae > Anaerolineales > Villigracilaceae > Villigracilis. Next base: position 27,645 of record CAYLOW010000012.1, on the reverse strand, counting down.
AAACGCGGTGTAGCGCGAACTAGTGTCGATTACGCCGCCCCACGCATGGGAAAAGCGCAGGCCAGCAAGCTGGGGAAATGTTTCAAAAAAGTGATTGGCCAGACGGGCGAAAGTTTCCGGACGGTGCTCCAAACTCGGCGAAAACCCGTTATTCCGATAATAAACTGCGTCGTATCCGCCCCATAAAATCCGGCCACTGGGCGTCATGCTATAGTAATGGAATTGATTCCCAAAATCGCCGACTCCCTCCCGACCAAACCAGCCAATAGAAGCACGTTGATCCTGTGAAAGCGGCTCGGTCATTAGGGCGTAATCATAAACAGGTACCATGAATAATGAAAGGTGCTTTAACAAAGGTGGAAAGGCATTTGTGGCAAGCGCAACCTTTTTGGATTCAACCTGACCATAATCCGTTTTCACAAGCATCATTCCATGCCCATCCTCCAATGTCCTGACCTGGGTCCCCTCGAACAAACGAACACCAAGCTCCAAACAAGCACGCTTTAAGCCCCAAGCCAACCGGGCCGGATTGACCATTGCTACAGCGGGATTGAAGACTGCAGCAAGATAGGTTGGCGAGTTTACCCGTGCACAAATTTGTTTTTTGTCGAGAAGTTGCATCCACTCCCCATATTTCGCAGCCTCTTCCACTTCCTCAGTAAGATCAGCAATTTGCCAGGGTTCATTTGCCACAGTCAGCTCACCCGAACGAATGAAGTCACAATCAATATTAAATCGTTGAATTGTCGCTTCGATACCGTCCAGATTTTTGTGCCCCAATTCGACCAGGTTTTCAAGTTCATCAGGCCAGCGTGTCAAACCATTATTAAAGGAATGGGTCAAAGATGCTGCGACGAAACCGCCATTGCGTCCGCTTGCTCCGCATCCTGTTTCACCCGCTTCCAACAAAACAATATCACGTGCCGGATCGGATTGTTTTGCCATCAGCGCAGTCCATAAGCCTGTAAAACCTGCGCCGACCACAACAAGATCCGCTTTGATACTTTCGGTCAAAGCAGATACACGCGCAGGACACAACGGGTCATCCAACCAGAATGGCGCGTGTTTTACATCCGAAAGCGATTTCAACACCTCAGGGGCCGGAGTATTCGAGTAAATCATGGGAACTCCTTTTTCGCGGCATGACCGCCTCGCATTGAGTGCCTGCCATGCTCATAGGATTATTTTTAGTGTACACGTGGATGGGAGGGGAGTCAATTGAATAAGCATCAAGAGATGGGGGCGAAAAACCTCACGACTTCCAAGTAGAAAAGGTATTTACATCTGTTTCTTTTTCGTCATCACAGCGAAAAGTCCACCCAAAAATAAAGCAGCGATACCGATCGCAATGACACCAAACATATCCTGTCGTTTATACTGCGACAAGTCCTGCGAAGCAGCCTGGGGGACAAGCGTGGCAGTTGGAGTCAATGTCTGGGTGGAAGAAGGCATGGTTGGGAGAACAATAATCTGCGGTTTAAAATCAGGGGCAGGCTGGGTAGCATGCTGCATAATCAACAATCTCTGGCCAGTCTGAACAGTCGTGTCCACCAAGCCATTTAACTGCTGGGTCTGTTTGATGGTTGTCCCGTAAGCTATAGCAATGCTCCACAGGGTTTGCCCATATTTCACTTCATGATAAACATTGCCATCTGCAAGGGCAGTGTTGAGAACAACAGGAAACATGTTTTGCGGGAGTAAACCATTTTCCGCAGCTTGAGTAGACATGCCGGAATATGCAGATTGCGTCAACGGAATGCCCGTCATAACAGTAATGGCATCCGTTTGTTGTAATCCACTTTTTGTTTGCAAAGCAGTCTCCACCACAACGACATACGAGCCATCATCTGCCGGCGCAATGCCTACACCGATATCGCTGCGTTCAAGAGCAAGCATGGTGTTTGAATGTTCATCATCCCCGAGCCACATGGAAACCGCCCCCGGGGCATCCTGTGCAAAACCCCAGTTTTCAGAACGATACCCATCCATCGATAGATCGCCCGAAAGCGGATATCCGAGGGAGATCAGCCACTGGCCGAGGGTCAAGCCATTCGGACGCCAGTGCCCGCCCATGCCCCCCGCGATACCTTCGGCTTCCATCTGCCCAATCTGCATTAAAACAGGGTGGACTCCCAGGGGGGCAATACCATGCGACATGCGCAAGGTATTAATGGCCTCAATAACCTGGGAAGGAGTAGGGGCTTGCGGTACAGGTATTTCAGGCTGGGGTGTTCCCCCAGCATCCTGCGCAGTGACTTGCTTCACTGACAACAGCCCTAACAGAGAGGCAACAAGCAATGGAAAAACCCCAAGGCGACAAGCCCATTTGTAAACCTTGATTTTCACAGCTTTTTACGGTCTCCATGAAGGCGCATACCAATCAAAGTCGGTGGATAAACCCGGGGCTTCCAACATCTTTATTTCCAGCGTAGCAAGGTTGACCAAAAACAAATGCCCACCTGTGGCAGATGTAGTTTCCTCGACCAGCAAATATTTTCCATTGGGTGAAAAGACCAATCGTCCGATGGTTGTGCCTTTGTAAACCGAAGACAAGGTGCGTCCATCCCGACTTACCATATAAACTTCCGCACCAGGGGCGCCTTCAGTGAAACTGCTGTAATAATTAAAGGCGATCCATTGGCTGTTTGGCGACCAAACAATGGGGTAGATACTACCTGCTGTAAAATTTGCAAGCGTCAATTCATTTGCACCATCTGCTCCCATAACCTTTAAGCTGTGCTTCTGGCTGTTTGAATCAAAATCGTCATAAGCAAGAAGACTTGCGTCCGGCGCGGCAGAAAATTGTGATTTGGACGCTCCAGATTCAAAAATTAAATTCGCTGAGTCATCAACAGCACGTACATAATAAGTAGTATAGGTGTTTTCTGAACCGCCAGGCAATGCCGAACGCATAATGATGTAATCAGCAAGCCAGCCATCCATAATATAAGGCTTCCCTTCAGCGGGCAAATTTGTTGAGACGCTTTTTAATTCTGAACCATCGCGCCTCATCACATACACAACTTCCCCGCCCAATCCATCCTGAGTGCGGAATGCGATCCACAAGCCGTCAGGGGACCAGAATGGCGGGTCAATGTACGGGAACTCAGCAAGTGAAGTCCATGTCTCTGCGACAGCGTCATACAGCCACAATTTTGTCGGCGTGCCATTTATATTATCCGAATATGCAAAGGCAGCGAATTTCCCATCCGGAGACCAATTAAGGGTATCGATCGTAAAATTAAACAGGAATGGGACTTCCACGATTTGCATCGGCGGACAAATCGCTGAGCCCACCACACATGAACCAGAGACCTTTACCAATTGAATTGACTTCCCTGTCTGATGCGGCAACAGGAAAAAGTACAACTCCCCTTCCCCAGCTGCCGGAATGCCAGCCCCGTTTTGTGCAGGTACCATTTCAATGGGCAAAGAACCAACCTGAGTTGGAATGACTGCCTGCACAAAGTTGGAAGGCATGGTAAATAAGTTAGTGTCAAATGCCTGGTTGTAGTTAACCTCAGTCATAACACGCTCACCTTGCAGCGCATCGGTGCCATCTTTCATGCCGAAATCCTGTAACTTCAAAATAACCGCAGTACTTGTATCCAGCCACGCTCTAAAGGCAGGCAGTGATTCAGATACGCGAGTCCATTCCACAACAAGCGTTTCACGCCCCGCGATGGTTTCAATACTCAAGGGTGTAAACTTCCCAACTCCCTGGGCATAATTGGAGGAAAATGCCATTTCTGAAAGAGGGGTGCCCATTTGCCCCCAGATCGGATTCGGGTACGCAGTATCGTTAAGTACTGGTGGAATAAACTGCCCCACTCTTGCAAAGTCTGGATAGCTTGACGTTTCCATCTGACCCGAATTTAAATTGAGGTTATAGATTTTATCGCCATCGCTAAACCTGTAGATTTTATCGGCAGCATTGGTGATGCCATTCAGCTCAATTTTATACCGGTTATTCAACGGATCAATCCATGTCTGCTCCTGAAAAGACTGGATTGATCCGTCTGCAACAAACCAGGTGACCGTGCCGTTAATATGAATCGTTGTCCATTTTGCCGCACTTTCGATCATTGCACGCTGAATTTGTTCAGAGGTTGAAGCAGTCGTCAAAATAACAGAATTTGACTGGGAGGCTGGCAGGGAGTCGAAATAGGAAACGGGCGTTGATTCCACCGTAGAACATGCCGTAAGGAAGATGAATATAAATAATAGGATGTTTTTCATTCCAGTCTCCTCTTAAAAAGAAAGACGAGTATATATAACAAAAGTTCCCGCTGCCTTTCGGAAGCGGGAACCAATTCAGAGCTTTCTATTACGGAGTGGGAGTAAGAGTGGGTGTGTTGGTAGGTGTATTGGTTGGTAAAGTCGGCGTTGGAGAGAATGTTACAGTCGCTGTTGGTGTTACAGGTGTATTTGTAAAAGTAGGTGTGGTGCTCGGTGTTGCAACATAGCTGGAGTTGTATATCATTGGCGCAACCCAAAGTGCCCTGTCACCAGTCGCTGAGCCGGTGGAATTTACACTGAGAATGAACTTGATGTCCTGGCCGACGAGCGAAGAAAGATCAATATCTGCCGAGTAGTACTGACCTTCATATTTTTCCACAAATGCCCAGAAGGTTTGAATGGTGGAACTACCCGCAAGTGCATAATCCAGACGGAAGACAACATAGCAGGACGTGGCACCACTTTCACAATTTACGATGGTACGGAATTTATCACCAGTCTTAACCTTGTATGCCGGATAAATACCCTGGATATATCCGTTGTTGATATTCTGCGGGAAGGTGATCAGTCCTGTCCGATTGTCGGTTGTTCCGTTCTCCAGCCTCGAGGGGTTGGCAATCAACACAAAGCCATTGGAATTCCCATCGGTACCGGGGCAGGGCTGCTGACCTGCTCCACTAAACCATGAAGCAGCGCAGACATTTGCGACAAAGTCATAGACCGTGCCGGCAATCGGAGTGGCGGGTGTCACAGGCGTTCCGGGGGTTACTGTCACCACAGGCGTAACAGCAGTGCCAGAGACTTTGATTTCAACCCAGAAGGATTTTGTACCGGCTGAGCCAATACCAAAAGGAACTCCGCTGCTGTTCTTGAGCTTCCAATAACCACGATATGTCCCGGCAGTCGCAGGAGCGGTGAGACTGATGGTGATATCTACCGTCTGACCCGGGGCAACAGAAGTTGGGATGGTCGCAGAATCGGGGCCGGACATCTTCTCACCTGAATCAAAGATCAGGCTGTAATTCGTCCATGTGCAGGTACCAACGTTCTTCAATCGCCATGTCTTGCTGAAAGTAGCACTGGGTTGGAAGGTTGTACCATCAGGCACAGTGACATCGGAGATAAATTGTGCGCGGTCACAAGCGGATGGAATTGGGGTTGCAGACTTGGTAGGCGTGGCAGTCGGCGGCGTGCCGGTGACAGTCGGAGTTATAGTTACAACCGTCCCGCCTGCACGAGCAAGGATCGGATTGACCCATAAAGCGCGGTCACCAGTCGGCGAGCCATAGGCAGAGATGACAAGGATGAATTTCACATCCTGACCCGCCAGTGAGCTCAGGTCAAGGTTGGCGTTATAACTTAACCCTTCATATTTTTCACGGAAAGTCCAGAAGGTCTTGACCGCATTCGTACCGATCTGATAATCAAGGCGGTATGCTACATAACAATCGGTCGAACCATATTCACAACCAATGGTCGCCTGAAAGCGGTCACCGCTTTGAACTCTAAACGCGGGATAGGATGCCTGTATATAGCCATTGGTAATATTATTGGGGGCAAAAAGCAGACCAGCCTGGGCAGATTCGATTCCATTTTCCAGTTTGGGCTTGTCTTTCTTCAGGCCATATCCACTTGCGTTGCCGTCTGACCCGGGGAATGTCAATGAACCCGAGCCGCTGGTCCATGTGGCAGATGCTGCATTCGCAGTAAAGTCATAGCCAGTGCCAGTACCAGAGGAAGAGACAACATTGATCTCAACCCAAAACGCTTTATCTGCGGTGGAACCTATACCAAAGACACCTGCTGTTGCGCTTTTAAATTTGTAATAACCAAAGTAATGCCCTGCAGTACTGGGCGCAGTCATATTCACGGTAATATCCACAGTTTGACCGGGATTCACAGTGGTCGGCATCGCATACGTAGTCGATGTGCCCATATTTTGTCCACTACTGTAGATCAAAGAAGCATCGGTAGTGGTCCATGCACAAGTGCCGATATTCTTCAAGCGCCAAGTCTTCGTAAACGCGGCATTGGGCGCATAATTCGTGCCGTCAGGAACGGTTACATCAGCAATGAATTGTGCCCAATAACATGTCGCCGCCTGAGCAGATTGTATGGAAACAGGTGCCATGGACAGCATTAAAGCAAGCAAAAGTAGAGCTGTTGCAAGTTTGGATACGAATTTCATTTCTTCCTCCGTCTAATTAAATACTAAATAATGACGTTAATAAACCAAATAAGTTCCCTTTGACTATACGCCACCTCTAGTATAACTTTTCTTAGGAGAATGTTCAATATATTAATAGGGCAATTTCATGGTATTTTTTCCCGCATTTTCAGGGTGCAAAACATTTTATTAAACCTCCATATACTATAATTACAGGTATGCCTCGTACCATTTTACACTTAGATCTTGATGCCTTTTTCTGTTCAGTTGAAGAGACACAAAAACCCGAGTTACAGGGCAAGCCATTCGCTGTAGGCGGCAAGCCCAATGAACGCGGTGTGGTGGCCTCCTGCTCTTATGCGGCTCGAGCGTTTGGGGTGCGAAGTGCCATGCCCATGTCACTCGCGCTTCAATTGTGCAGAAATCTCATCATTGTCCCCGGGCACCATGAACTATATAGGGAAGTGTCGAAACAAGTCATGGGGAAGTTTTATAATTTGACGGGTCTGGTTGAACAGATATCCATCGACGAGGCTTTTCTCGACATCTCAGATATGGCCTCCAATCCAGAACGGACAGCACTCGCCCTGCAAACAGATATAAAAAACGACTTGCATTTACCCAGTTCCATTGGAATCGCCACAAATAAACTCGTAGCCAAAATTGCCACCGAGGTCGGCAAGAAATCCAGCAAAAAGAAAAACCTACCCCCGTTTGGGCTAACCATCGTCCCTGCCGGCGATGAGGCGAAATTTTTGAACCCCCTGCCTGCCGATATGCTCTGGGGTGTGGGGGAAAAAACAAGCGCACGATTAACTGAATTGGGAATTCATACAATTGGGGATATTGCAAAATGGCCCGAAAATGAACTTATCAATCTCTTTGGTGTAAACGGGCATGACTTGTGGCGGCACGCCAACGGGAGTGACGATCGACCTGTTACCACCGAATCAGAGACCAAATCCATCAGCCAGGAAATCACTTACAATGTGGATATCCGCGATGAAAAAATATTGGAAAAGACATTGCGGGAACAGGCACGTGAAGTGGCAAGACAACTACGAAAAAACGAACTGGCAGGAAAAACAGTAAAAATCAAAATCCGTTGGTCTGATTTCACAACTTTGACCCGCCAAACCACACTACCCACACCCACCGACAGCGAGGATGATATTTTCCATGCCGCCATCAAATTAATGAAAATCGTTCGCAGCCCGAACCAACCCGTAAGATTGCTCGGAGTTGGTATCAGCGGAATTGGAGCGCCAATCCGACAGCTCAGCCTGTGGGATGCAGGAAGCGAAAAATCCCGCAAATTACAGGAGGTGATGGATGCACTGCAGGAAAAATATGGAAAAGATGTAATTCACAAGGGGGAATAAATTTGTAACCGGGCGAATACAGAAAAAGGTACACGAGGACACAACGAGAGTATTTTTTCCGTTTTCCCGCATCCCAAAATATGCCATAATTTGACATATATTCGATTTATGATTACCACTGACGTGACACAATGAACAATACCGCCACCCGCTTGATCACCCTCATTTTCCTCCTGCAAAACCAGCCCAACCAAAAAGCTTCTGAACTGGCTGGAAAACTCGGTGTCTCATTGCGGACCATACACCGATATTTTGATATGTTGGATGAAATGGGGATACCCATTTTCGTCGAACGTGGACCGTATGGCGGATTCTCCCTTATGCGCGGGTATAAAATGCCGCCACTGGTTTTCACACTGGAAGAGGCGACTGCGGTGGTTTTAGGTACCGGCATGGTGGAGGAATTGTGGGGTGAGGTATATCGTAATTCGGCACGCGGGGCTCTTGCGAAATTAGAGAACCTGCTTCCTGAAGAGCAGGTTCGCGAGGTAGCCTGGGCGCGCAGAGCCATGGCCGTCACGGGAATGAACCGCTCCGACTTGAATGCAGTGACTCCAAAACTGGAGAAACTGCGCCGCGCCATCCGCGAACATCGTAGTGTAAGCATGCACTACCAATCCAGTCAAATGCCCCACCCCGCACAGCGCGGGATGGATCCATACGCCCTCGTTCATCGCTGGGGTTGGTGGTATGTGATCGGGTTCTGTCACCTGAGGGAGGAAATCCGTACCTTCCGCGTGGATCGCATCACAGAGATCATTTTGTCGGCTGCCGTATTTAGCATCCCCACCGAATTCAATCTGAAGGTCTATTTAAAAAATGAACAGCGAGCGCAACCACAGATCAGAGCCAAATTAAAGGTAAGTGCGGAGTTCATTCAGTTGGTAACAACCAATCCCTATTTTTGGGAAAGCATAGAAGAACAGGCGGATGGTTCGTTGATTGTCATATTTTCCTCGCCAACGTTGGAATGGGCCGCAAGTACCACGTTAGCATATGGCCCAGCCGTTGAAGCACTAGAGCCTTTTGAACTGCGGGAAATGGTGGCAGATTGGATTGAAAGTATGGCAAGAAATTACATCTTTAACAAGGAAGAAAAATGAACGAAAAGACCGTGGAATGGCTCCTGCAAGGTGAAGAATGGATCCAATATCAAACTCGCATTAACCTGCTTGATCAGGCAGAAACAGCTCCCCAAGTAAGCGCAGCGCGCAAGGCTATGCTGTCAGATATCAAAATCCAATCGCTGCTGACTGAATTAACGGATTGGCCGGGAGCAATTTTGAACAGCCACAAATCAGCCAGCCAGCCCTTCCACAAATTGGCATTTCTGGCAGATTTGGGATTAAACATTTACGATGCACCGGTGAAGATAATCGTTAAAAAAGTGATGGCTCATCAATCCCGACAGGGCCCCTTTCAATTGATCACAAATGTTCCGAAGCACTTTGGCGGCAGCGGGCAGGATGAATGGGCGTGGGCATTGTGTGATGCACCTATTTTGGTATCGGCACTCATCAAAATGGGATGGGGTGATGACAAGCGTGTACAAACCGCGATCAAGTCCCTGGATGAACTTGTACGCGATAACGGCTGGCCGTGCGCTGTCTCGCCTGAATTGGGGAAATTTCGAGGCCCCGGGAGCAAAGGAGACCCATGCCCGTTTGCGACTCTGGCAATGCTGAAAGTTTTGTCACGGGTGCCTGAACTGCGTGAGAGTAAATCGGCAAGAATTGGCGTAGAAACTTTACTCACGCTCTGGGATAACAGCAGGGAACGTCACCCGTATATGTTCTTCATGGGAACTGACTTTCGTAAACTTAAAGCTCCGTTGTTTTGGTACGACATTCTACATGTACTGGATATTTTGAGTCAGTTCAGGTGGGTATGGATGGATAAACGCTTCAAGGAAATGTTAAATGTCATCAGATCCAAAGCCGACAGCGATGGACGCTACACTCCAGAATCTGTGTGGATGTCGTGGAAAGATTGGGATTTTGGACAGAAGAAAATCCCGTCAAGGGGGCTTACTCTATTTGTTCAAAAAATCATGGAAAGAGAAATTTAACTAGCACTGCCGGTTCTTCCAAAGACATTATTGCTATTGTTGTGAAAGGGAAAGCCACCTTCCAAAGCCTGCTTTTGTATAAATAATTCTAAAAAAGGAAACCGATATGAAAATACTAGACCTTAAAAAGCAATTCAAAACCCTCTATCAACCTTCCGCCAAGAAGATCGAGACTGTGCAGGTTCCAAACCTGCAATTTGCCATGATCGATGGCGCAATCGAAAAAGGTTCAGAGCCCGGCAAATCCCCGAACTTTGCAGAGGCAACACAAACGCTGTATGGTATTTCGTACACGCTCAAATTCACGCTCAAGAAACGCAAGACAAATGCGATCGATTACCCCGTCATGGCGCTGGAAGGACTGTGGGGGGTGGAGGATGGAAAGTTCGACATCCGCATCAAAGACAATTGGACATACACATTGATGATCATGCAGCCTGATGTCATCACACCGGAAATATTCGAGGAAGCCCGTGAACAAGTCCGCAAAAAGAAAGGGGAGAGCGAGATGCTGAACAAAGCAAGGCTTGCCCGCTTTGAAGAAGGTCTTTGTGTGCAGACCATGCACATCGGCCCATATGCCACCGAGCCTGCCACATTAGATCGCATGAAAGAATTTATGCAAGAAAACGGATTTAAGGATAACGTTGGCCCAAACGGCAAGCATCACGAAATCTACTTGAGCGATCCGCGCAAGGCAGCTCCTGAAAAAATGAAAACCGTATTACGTCACCCTATTCTAAAAATATAAGTCTATTGTCTGCAGAAAACCCGTTAACATTATCAAAAAAGAGATATTGGAAGCGACTAACAATATAATCCGAAGGAGGCGCTGCAAAACCCATTTAAAGTTATAGATTCCACAATTAAGTAGGTGTACGATGCCTGGAACCAAATAATCGAAAAACTGAACAAAGAGAATACTTATCACAGGCAATTCAAATCCGCCTATTATTCAATCTGGCAAATAAGGGACATTGAAAATCGCATTGGAATCCAGCATGTGTTTAAAAAGAAAGATAAGCAAAAAACCTGCCACATTAGACTTCCCATAATGTGGCAGGCATTTATAGAGGGGAAAAGATATAATCTCTTCCAGAAAATAAGTAATAAACGGTTTAAGAGATAATTGATCTTACAGGTAATCGGAGAATACCATGAATTGCTTTTATCATCCCACCTCCCCTGCCATTGGGGTTTGCAAATATTGCCAGCGCGGACTATGTGGCGATTGCGCTGCCATCGTTGATGATGTGGTTTGCTGCAAACACCGTCACGAAAATGAAGTTCATCAACTGGAGCAGCTCGCAGCCCGCAATCTATTTCAATCCAAACGAGTCAGTTCAGCCTATATGCGTAATGCCATTTTTTACGGCCTGGTCGGTGTGCTGTTTGCAGGCTTTGGTGCAATGCAATATCGTTTTTTAGGATACCAGGGTGTCTTCTTTATAATGATCGGACTTTTCCTACTGTATGCGGCAAGCGCCAACTATTTTGAAGGTAGAAAGCATAAATGAACAGCTTCATCCCCCGCCCCTCCCAGGAAAATATTCTCCACTACACAAGCGGACGGCTTGGCATTGCAGCAGTGCCTGGAGCTGGCAAAACTCACATTCTATCTGCACTTGCAGCGCAAATTATCCACAACAATAAGTTACAGGACGGTCAGGAGGTGCTGATCGTCACCCTGGTCAACTCGGCTGTGGATAACTTTGAGACGCGCATCAAACGTTTTTTTGAGAATCCATTGCAGGTATTATACAGGTATCGCGTCCGTACGCTGCATGGACTGGCGCATGACATCGTCCGCGAGAAACCTGCAAGTGTAGGTCTGGAGAATCAGTTCAGCATCATAGACGAGCGGGAGGCAGCATTCATCCGCCGTGAGTCCGTGAATGCCTGGCTTGCAGCCCATTCGCTGGATGGCTACCTGGATCCTGCACTAGACAATTCCAAACAGGAATGGCTGAAACGCGAGCAACTCCCCAACATGGTGGATTCGCTCGCAAACGCCTTCATCCGCTCAGCAAAAGACCGCCTGCTAACTCCAGAAACCCTGCGCACCAAACTTAATTCCTCCTTTTCTTCACTACCACTTGCTGAACTTGGCTGTGACATTTACACCGACTACCAGCGCGCGCTTGCCTATCGAGGCGCTGTTGACTTTGACGATCTGATTCGCCTGGCTTTAACTCTGCTTCAAAACGACGAAGAATATCTGGAACGGCTGCACTTTCGCTATCCATTCATTTTAGAGGATGAAGCGCAGGATTCAAGTAAAACCCAGCAGGCAATCCTTGGTTTACTGGCTGGAGAAAATGGAAACTGGGTGCGTGTTGGCGACCCAAACCAGGCGATCTTTGAGACTTTTACCACGGCTGATCCTGAACTGCTTCGGGATTTTATCCGCAATAACCCAAATGCGGACATGCCTGAGTCAGGCCGGTCACAGCCTGCAGTGATCGCACTTGCAAATCATCTTATCAACTGGGTAATGACTTCGCATCCGATACTTCAGGTACGAACAGCACTCTCGCTTCCATATATTCAACCGGTGCCAGAGGGTTATGAGCCCGTCAACCCGCCGGACAACCACGAAGCGATCAAGTTCATCAGCAAAAAGTTTGCGCCTGAAGAGGAACTCGAAGCAGTGGCAAAATCGGTGAAGGGATACATGGATTCAATGACTGACATCCCCGACGAGCAGAAGCCGACCATAGCAGTGCTTGTCCCGCGCAACCAGCGCGGTATTGAAGTCGTCGAGTCGCTTCGAAAACGGGGCGTGGAAGCCATTGAGTTGATTTCATCCACAGCCAATACCCGGGCAGCAGCGGGTTCACTGAGTCACCTACTGGCATATCTTGCTGACCCACAATCTGCACGGAAGTTGTCCAAGGTATACGAGGTGTGGAGAAGAGATTGGAGAGAGATGGAAACAGGAACCGGAGAGGATAAGCCCGGTCTAATGAAAAGCGTCATAGCAGTTTTACATAGGCTCATTCATGTGGAGGATTTCATCGCGCCTCTCACCTCTTTGAACTTTCAAGCGATTAGTGTTGCAAGGGTGCAGGATGAATGGATGGCTTCCCTGGGTGAAATCGAATCGGAGCAGGTCATTCAGGAGTTAATGGATTTCCGCATTAATGTTCAACGCTGGTTGAACTCAGTCACACTTCCAATCGACCAGCTGATCCTCACGCTGGCGCAGGATGTGTTTAGCACTGTTTCGGATCTGGCATTGGCGCATAAGCTGGCCCTGGTACTGCGGCAGGCTGCGGAAGACCATCACGAATGGCGTCTGCCGGAGTTGACCTCCGAACTGACGGTAATCGCCAAAAACGAGCGGCGCTTTATCGGTTTTTCAGATGACGATTCTGGATTCGACCCTGAACGTCACCGTGGAAAGGTGGTGGTGACTACCATGCACAAGGCGAAGGGCCTGGAGTGGGACCGCGTTTATATGATGTCAGTTAATAATTACGACTTCCCGTCTGATGAGCCAAATGACAATTTTATTTCGGAAAAATGGTTCGTACGCAACGGGCTGAATCTTGAAGCCGAGGCCCTGGCGCAGTTAAAAGCACTTGAATCAGCCAGTGAGTATGATGGGTATGAAGAAGGGGTTGCAACGAGGGAAGCGCGAATAGGATACGTGAAGGAACGCCTGCGCCTATTCTACGTTGGAATCACGCGCGCAAAAAAAGACCTGATCGTGACTTGGAATTCAGGTCGTAAAGGTGATTCCACTCCAAGTCTGGCGATGAGTGAGTTGATGGGGTGGTGGGAGTCATTAAATAACGCTTAACTGCAGAGAGACCTGCGGAAAAAATTTTGCAAATTTAACAAGAAGACCATAAAAACAATCGCAAAGAATATATTACTGCCTGAAGGCGATTTGCTATTTCCCTTTACCACAAAAATGCAACGCTACGTTTGCCCAGAATCTGATCATCAAATATCAGTTCAGCCGGCTTGTCCGCCATTCCGAGACATACGTGCAAAGGCAGCAAATGCTCCTCACGAGGGTGACAGTAGCGTGCAGAAGGCGCCGTCTCCCATTCGATCAGCCTTTGTTCCCGCTCGGATTGGGGCAATGGACTGACGCAAACCTCTATAAGCCAATCTTGAAAGGCATCATTTGCCCGATCAGGTATACTGGGTCCTCCCCATGAAAAGGCTTTCATATTGTGAAATGAGAATCCAGATCCAATTACCAGAATATTCTCATGTCTCAATCCCTGCAACGCTTTGCCAAGGGCAATATGTGCGGCAGAGTTGAGGCCGGTAAGCAGCGAAAGCTGGAAAGAGGGAATATCTGCCTGAGGATACATCAGCTTTAACGGGATAAACAACCCGTGGTCAAATCCGCGCTGAGAGTCGATACGTGCTGGAATATTTTTTTCTTTCAAAAGTCCAATAATTTTCCCCGCCAGCTCAGGGCTGCCCGGGGCCGGGTATGTGATCTTATAGGCTTCATCAGGGAAACCGTAATAATCATAGAACATTGCGGGGTTTTTGGCCCCCAAAAGTGTTGCTGCGTTCTCTTCCCAATGCGCACTAATTACAAGGATAGCCTCCGGCCTTTTTATTTTTAATGGAAGCTGCTTCATAAAATCAACCATTGCTTTATGCCCTACATCCCCCAGAATTGGCAAAGGCCCGCCACCATGGCTTAAATAGATAATTCGGGTTTTTTTTTCAGAGCTATTTTGTGTCATTAAAATCACCTTTGGTGGAAGAGCAGTCCTTGTTTTGATATTAAGGGACAGGGCTTTGTAGGAGGATGCTTTTCTGACTGCACCACCCAAATAGCAGTCATTTCCACCTGACCCGGTTTCCTAACAAGTGGGTTGATGACGTTTCGCCTCCATATCCCGATGCGTTCCATCACAGAGTGGCTTGTTAGACGAGTGCCCGCAGTTGCAGAGTGTGACCCGGTTGCGGCTCTCAAACGGTTGTCCGTCAGAGCGCTCAACGGAAATACCGCCCATTACCCAAAGCGGCCCTGAAATGGGGCCATCAGAGGTGATCTCAGTGGTCACAGCAACCTGCTGAGGAAGGTCCGGCTCAATGTCGGGCCCATTTTCATCGATCTGGAAGGTCAGCGCACCTGACGGACAACGTTCGACCATTGCCATGACCAAAGGCACATCTCCTTCAACGGTATACGGCCCGTTCCTGATCACTACGATGCGTCTGGTCCGGTCTGTGTTACCAGCTTTACTTGCTTTCATTTTATCTTTTCCAGATCAATATGAAATTTTACAACTGGCATTTATCTATACCGGGGGGAGGGGTTAAAACCCCTGCGCAACATATTCACCCCAAACACCACGGAGTGTATTGCAGACTTCACCGAGTGTGATGTCATTCTCGACGCATTCGATGAACAATGGCATCAAATTCTCTGTGCCCTGGGCGGCGGATTTCAACTTGTTAAGCATTGTAGTCACTCTTTCGTTGTCACGAGTCTCCCGCAGGACCTTCAACTTCGCTTTTTGTGCCGCCTCGATGGCAGGGTCAACACTCAGGCGTTCAAGCGTCATTTCTTCCTTCACTTGGAATTGATTGACACCCACCACGATCTGCTCTTTTCGTTCGATCTCCTGCTGTACATTATAGGCCGCGTTTTGAATTTCGTTTTGCATGTAACCGCGTTCGATGGATTGCAGTGCCCCGCCCATCTCGTCAATCTTCGCAATGTAGTCAAGTGCACCTTTTTCGATCTCGTCGGTAAGGTGTTCGATCAAATATGAACCCGCCAGTGGATCGATCGAATCAGCCACACCCGACTCGTAGGCGATAATCTGCTGGGTGCGGAGCGCCACGCGAACGGATTTTTCAGTGGGAAGCCACAGCGCCTCATCCATCGAATTGGTATGCAAACTTTGCGTGCCGCCCAAAACCGCCGAAAGCGCCTGCAGTGTCACACGTACTACATTATTTTCGGGCTGCTGTGCCGTGAGTGTTGACCCGGCCGTTTGGGTGTGGAAACGGAGCTGCCACGAAGTTGGCTTTTTCGCTTTGAATCGTTCGCGCATGATCTTTGCCCACATGCGTCGCGCGGCGCGGAACTTGGCAACCTCTTCGAGCAGATTATTGTGCGCATTGAAAAAGAACGAGAGCTGCCCAGCAAAGGCATCAACATCAAGTCCAGCCTTAATCGCGGCTTCGACATATGCGATTCCATTTGCAAGAGTAAACCCAACTTCCTGTACTGCAGTGGAACCCGCCTCGCGAATGTGATAACCCGAGATCGAGATCGTGTTCCAATATGGCACTTCAGCGGCGCAGAACTGGAAGATATCGGTAATCAGCCGCATCGATGGCGTGGGCGGGAATATATATGTGCCGCGTGCCACATACTCTTTAAGTATGTCGTTCTGAATGGTTCCTCGCAACTGGCGCATATCTGCGCCCTGACGCTTGGCCACCGCAATGTACATTGCCAATAAAACGCCCGCAGGCGCATTGATCGTCATCGAAGTAGAAACCTTGTCGAGAGGAATCTGATCGTACAACTGCTGCATATCATGAATGGAGGAGATCGAAACGCCCACCTTCCCCACCTCGCCCTGCGCGATCGGATCGTCCGCGTCATATCCGATCTGGGTCGGCAAGTCGAACGCCACACTCAACCCCGTTTGACCCTGCTGTAATAAATAGCGATAACGTTTGTTGGACTCCTCCGCGGTGGAGAACCCTGCATATTGACGCATCGTCCAAAAACGCGAACGATACATGGTCGGTTGGACGCCACGGGTATAGGGATATTCGCCGGGAAACCCGAGTTTATCAAGATAGGCTTCCCCGGCGCCGGGCGGCGTCAAACCATCTTCATCGGGTAAGGCCACACGGGGGATCTCAACCCCTGCCGATGTTTCAAAGATCTCTTTCCTCTCTTTGAATTTATCCAAAGATTTCTTGAGCGTATTTTCTTTCCATTTGATGTACTGGGTTTGGATAGTCATATTCAATTCCTTTTTAATCATTTCATTGCGAAAGTAGTGTTCTTCCACCCGATATTTCCTGATACCATCCGTCAGGGCACTTGTATACCAAACGCCCGTTCAGCTGACCAATCCCTGATCAAGAAGTGAACACTCCCCAACATGATAATTTCATTCAACCGGAGGCTGCTTCATCAAAATGCCGTACATAAGTATAAGGCCAACCCTAAAATAGACGTAGGACAAGTGACACATATTTCAATGAATAAAATCCCCATTTGAGTGCCCTCCCATGCTAGAATTCCTCCATCCCACTTCGAGGTTTCAATGAATCTTCTTTCGCGCATCAAAAAATCTTCCAATGAACTCATTCTCTTTGCCACCGCGGCACTGGCGATGGGCATGGCATTCAGCATGGTGGATTCCACCTTCAATAATTTTCTCAATGAGAAATTTGCACTCAGCGGTTTCCAGCGTTCCTTTTTAGAATTTCCCCGGGAATTGCCCGGTTTTCTGGTGGTCTTTGTTTCGGCTGCACTGTGGTTCCTTTGCTCGCGACGCCTGGGTGTGGTGGCAATGATCCTTGGCGCGGTTGGCTCGGTGATGATCGGGTTCGCTTCCTCAAGCTTCGGGGTGATGATCATCTGGCTTTTCATCTACAGCATGGGGAATCACCTTTTCATGCCGGTAGCCTCCACCATTGGCATGGAATTGGCTCGGGAAGGGCAGGACGGGCGCAGATTGGGACAACTCAACTCCATTCGTAATTTTGCCGTCATTCTGGGAAGTTTTCTCGTCGCAATGGGATTCAAATATTTTGGATTCACGTTTAAACATACCTTTGCAATCGCCTCCGGGTTGTTGGTTGTCGCTGCTGTCCTGCTGTTCATGATGAAACCTGAAATTGTCGTTGAGAAGCGCAGTTTTTTGCATTTACACAAGGAATATCGTCTGTACTACATCCTGAACGTGCTTTCGGGCGCGCGGAAACAACTCTTTATAACATTTGCCCCCTGGGTGCTGGTCAGTGTACTAAAACAGCCGACCCAGATCATGGCGACGCTCTACACCATTGGCGGCGTGATCGGAATCCTCTTTCAGCCTCTGCTTGGTTGGGCAATCGACAAATTGGGCGAGCGGACGGTACTGGCATCGGAAGCGGTCATTCTTGTATTTGTCTGTTTCGGTTATGGATTCGCAAAATTCCTTTTCCCCGTTGACACTGCTTTTCTTGTGGTGTGCGCCTGCTTCCTAATAGACCAGATGATCTTCTCGGTCAGTATGGCACGCGCAACCTATATGAAAAAGATCGCCATCCAGCCAGACCATATCCAACCCGCGTTAACCGCTGCCGTGACCATTGACCATGTCTTTTCGATCACCGCCGCACTCGTGGGTGGAGTCATCTGGAATGCGTTTGGATTCCAGTATGTTTTTCTACTTGGCGTAGTAATCGCCATCATAAATTTCTTCACCGCGCTTCAGGTACAACTGCCACAAAAACATGAGGGATAAACACAAAGCTCTGATCAAGCCACGCCCCATGAAACCAGACGACCAATTATTAAAGTCAGGAATTAGACAATAATAGGCGAAATATAAGGACAAATGTCAATTGCCCGAATGCGACGAAAATGCTAGACTTATCGTATATTAGTCAGGCCCAAAAGGTTCCTTTTTCATCAATCACTTGTATGAGCAAAGATTCCCTGCATATGGATTTTTGGCAAAGCGGGAAAACCTTAAGGGTCTTTTTTATAAGGAGTACTGGAGTATGACAAATAAAACCGTCCTTTACGTAGGCGCTGGAATTTTATTCTTAATCGGGTTATGCCTGGTAGGATACGGAGTCTTGAGCGTCATCGGCTCCACATCTTCACAGGGCAGTTCATCCTGGCTGACATTCGGACTAGGCTTTGCGGTTGTCGGCATTTTGTTTTTCGCAGGCGGGGCAGGCATGGTTATTGCAGCCATGCGCGGGACAAAGACCGAGGTCATCCAGCAGGTCACCATGAAAATGGATTTGCCTGGCCAGACCAAGATAGAAGAAATTAAATGCAAATCTTGCGGCGGCACGTTGAGCGCAAAGGATATCACCCTTGCCAACGGGGCGCCGATGGTCAACTGCCCGTATTGTCATACCATCTATCAAATGACCGAAGAACCAAAATGGTAGGAACGTATAACTCTTAGCGTTCAGCATTGGAGGCAGCATGAAGAAAATATTTTTGACCGTCCTGGTGATTTTGTTAACAGTGGGATTTACAACATCCGTTTTCGCGCAGGATCTACCTTACTATTTTCAGGTGGATAAGGAAGTGGTGAATGTCTTCTGGAATTCGGACGGCAGCATGTCACTGGAGTACACCTGGGCATTCACAAACAGAAGCGGGTCACATGAAATTGACTTTGTGGATGTTGGCATGCCCAACAATAACTTCGATATAGACACGGTCAAAGCCGATGTGAACGGCTCACCTGTGTCGGTTTCGACCAGCGATTATCAGGGAAATGACTCTGGTTTCGCCATCGTGATGGGGAGCGAATCCATCCCCGCCAGCGGAAATGGAACGGTTCATGTATACGTCGGCAAGATTACAGGCGTGCTGTTTCCCGATGACAACGATGAAACCTATACCAGCGCAGTCTTTGCCCCGACCTGGTTCGGCTCAGAATACGTTGCGGGCAATACTGACCTGAGTATGACCTTCCACCTGCCCCCCGGAATGAAACCCGAAGAACCGCGCTGGCATCCAGCCCCCTCGGGATTCCCAAGCGAACCAACGGCTGGATACGATTCGAATAATCGCGTCACTTACACCTGGCGCTCACCGTCCGCTACAGCATCTACCTATTATTTATTCGGGTCCTCCTTCCCGCGCAGTTACGTTCCTGCAGACACCATAACAGTCAAACCATCGGCGCCCTTGATAAGTGAAGATACGCTATTTTCACTGTGCTGCGGCGGATTTTTTGTTTTCATGTTTATTGGTCTTCCTGCCATCACCGCCATCAGCGCCAAAAAGCGGAAAATGCAATATCTTCCGCCCAAGGTTTCCATCGAAGGGCACGGCATCAAACGCGGATTAACTGCGGTGGAATCCGCCGTCTTAATGGAACAACCGCTTGACAAAGTCATGACCATGATCCTATTTGGCGTGATCAAAAAGAATGCTGCCAAAGTGGTAACCCGGGAGCCTCTCAAACTGGATATCGCACCCGAACTTCCCGCGGAATTACACGAGTACGAAAATGAATTTCTCAACGCATTTAAAGAGGCGGAAAGTCCCAAACGGAGTAAAGCCCTGCAGGAGATGATGATCAATTTTGTTAAATCGGTCTCTGAAAAGATGCGCGGTTTTAGCCGTAAGGAAACCGTGGATTATTACAAAGCCATTATGGAGAAAGCATGGGCACAAATTGAAGCTGCTGATTCGCCTGAAGTAAAGAGCCAGAAATACGAGGAAGCGATCGAATGGACGATGCTCGACAAGAACTACGATGACCATACACGGCGCGTTTTCAACGGTCCTGTATTTCTTCCCCATTGGTGGGGATCCTACGACCCCGCCTATCATACTTCAACTACAACCGTGTCAGGTTTTCCAACTTCAAGCCGTCCCATTTCCACAGGCAGCAAATCCCTGCCTGGCGCAGATTTCGCCGCACAAATGGTAACGGGTGTACAGACCTTCTCTCAAAAGACGATCGGCAACGTCAATACCTTTACCGAAAAAATCACAGGCAAGACCAATCCGCCCCCCAAACCCAGTGGTCGAAGCGGTGGCAGCGGGCGGTCAGGCGGCGGTTGTGCCTGCGCCTGTGCCTGTGCAGGCTGCGCCTGTGCCTGCGCGGGGGGCGGAAGATAAAGAGCGAGGAAAAAAGATTAGAACCGTTGAGGCGTAGAAACACTCAACGGTTAGGGTTTTCTTTTACATCAACAGAAAAAATTTATTGAATATTTCATGACCGAGATTAAATTTAGAGGCAAATATGAGTTATTTAAGTAAATGGTTTCAACTTCCACCATCCACTGTCCACAGTCCGTCAACGGGCGTGTATCACTATTTACGCGAGGATGAATTCGAGAAATCACGCATCCACTTGCGGATTGACCCTGACGGAACAGGCACACTGATCATTAATGCCAGCAGTGTCATGCACCTCAACCCTACTGCCGCATTAATGGCGTTTCTGATACTCGAAAACGTGGACGAAACGAGGGCAGTCAAGACCATTCAACAAAAATACAGTGTCACCAAGGCACAAGCATATGAGGATTTTTCAGCCTTCATCCCTCACCTTTCATCCTTAATCAAGGGGTCCTGTCCAATCCACGAACTGGAGCTCGAAGCTACCATGCCGTTCAGCTCCCGGCCCTCAGCGCCCTACCGCATGGATTTAGCGCTCACTTATCGCTGCAACAATGATTGCGCCCATTGCTACAACGCCCGCGAGCGGAATTATCCCGAACTAACGACCGACCAGTGGAAAAAGACCCTAGACCAGCTTTGGGCTTTGGGAATTCCGCACATCGTTTTCACAGGTGGAGAAGCCACCCTGCGAAATGACCTGCCAGAGTTGATCAAGCACGCTGAATCCAACGGCCAGATCACCGGGCTGAACACGAACGCCCGCCGACTCGCAGATATGGAATACGTCCGGCAACTCGTGGACGCAGGTCTTGACCATGTGCAGATCACCGTTGAATCATGCGTCCCTGAAATTCACGATGAAATGATGCGCGCCAACGGCGCATTCAAGCAAACGATTGCCGGCTTGAAAAACGTCCTCGCGACAAAACTTTACGTGATGACCAACACCACCATGCTGGAAACGAATATACACGCCATCCCCGCAACATTGGATTTTCTCGCAGATACGGGCGTACCCACTGTTGGGCTGAATGCTCTCATCTATTCCGGGCAGGGTCTGACCGTTGGCACGGGATTGCAGGAAAGCGAATTACAGCCCATTCTTGACATGGCAACCCAAAAGACCGCGACGCGCGGACAAAAACTCATCTGGTATACACCGACCCAATATTGTGAGTTCGACCCCACCGCAAGCAACCTTGGTGTTAAAGGCTGCACTGCCGCCCTATACAGCATGTGCATCGAACCAAATGGTGATGTACTTCCCTGTCAGTCTTATTATCAAACTTTGGGCAACATCCTCAGCAATTCATGGGATTCAATTTGGAATCACAAACTATCCATCCAATTACGCGAGCGGCAAAACCTGCCACAGAAATGCGAAAGTTGCGCACTCCTCCCTGAATGCGGCGGCGGGTGTCCGCTCAAGTTTCAGGTAGATGGTTTGCAGGTTGCAAATTGAACTTCGGATTTTGACACATTTCATCCTTTTGGAGCCCACATGACATCACATCCCTGGATCAAAGAATTCCCCGCGGCAGTCACCGTTTGCGACACCGAGGGTATCATCCTCGAAATGAACGATAAAGCCGCCAAGACCTTTGAAGCCGACGGCGGAACTGCCCTTATCGGGTCGAACATGCTTGACTGTCATCCCGGGCTATCCCGTCAGAAAACGGAGAGGCTGCTGGCGGCAAAGATCAAAAATGTCTACACCATCGAAAAAAACGGGGTTAAGAAACTCATCTACCAATCCCCGTGGTATAAGGAAGGTGAGTATGCAGGTTTCGTGGAAATCTCCCTAGAAATCCCGCTTGATATACCCCACTTCATCCGCTCCTGATATACATATTCCACCTTTTATTCTGCGGCCTTAAACCATGGAAATCTGTTACCTGATCGCCTTCCCTGATGCCGACGACGGCAAAGCCCCCCCTCTTGAGAAATTCAAGGGGTTGAAGGACGCGCCGTATTTTCAGCCGATTGACATTGACCTCGTTACCCTCGGCGAAGAAACCGTCCTCATTGAAGGTCACGCGGTGCAGATCATCCGCCAGCGTTATGACTGGCGCGTGCAAATGATAGAATGCCGTTTTATACTGAAAGACCCATTTGCCGCTTCCGTTTTACAGGAACGTGCCAAGATCGAAAGCGCACTGCAAAGCAAATTCATCCCAACCCAACATCGGGAAAGCGGACTGTACGAAGAATATACCATCCTGCTTGTAAAGGAAGCAAAACCCTCGCCTGATAAATGGATAGAAAAGAATTCCCTCGCGCTGACCAAATTCATCCGTTCACAGCGCGAAGTATTCGATACAAGTGAGATCGAAGAGATCCTGATCTCACGCACACATTATTCCGCCAGTGAACTTACACTCGTCGATTGGGAAGGCGCGGTCATCATCGCTCCAAACGAAGATTACCAATCTGACATTGCCCTGCTCAAAATCGGAAATTATCAACTCCTGCGCTATCGTATGTTGGATGAATCGATCGAAACCATGCTCGATAAGATCAGCGCCACATTCTTTGAAAACAAGCGCCGCCCGCGCCCCACAAGAGGGGTCATCCGCCAGATCGCAGAACACAAACTTGAAGTGATGATCGATTTTGAACGCGCCGAACAAAACCTGCTCCTGATCGGCGATTGGTATACAGCAAAGTTATATGAAGCCATACAAAGCGAACTCTATCTTAAAGACTGGAAAGAAAACCTAAAGAACAAACTCGACAACCTCGAAGGTATTGTTGGAACCATCAAGGATAATTTCTCGCTTTCATTGGAAACCGTATGGGCAAGAGTTGAAATGTTCGCATGGGCACTCATGCTCATCGGTTACCTGTATCTAACCTTTGTAGACCTCGGTCTGATCAAAAAATAGGAGATCGCATGAACATTCTCAATCGTCTCACAGAAAACTTTTCCAAAGCCCAGCCGCTTCCCGCTGGCGTCCATCATATACAAGCATTGCAGGATGATAAGCCCTATCGTCTGCATCTCCGCCTGCACAAGGACGGTTCGGGACTTTTGATACTGAACGCAGCCACTGTTCTACAACTCAACCCCACCGCAGCCGAATACGCATTCCACTTCATCAAAGGGACTGAGCCAGGCGAAGCCGCAAAGCAAATTTCAAAGCGGTACCGCGTAAACAAAAACACCGCCCTGGCAGATTTTGAAAACTTTACGGAACAAATTCACGAGCTGATCTCCACCCCTGATCTGGATCCCGCCTCATTCCTCAATTTTGAACGGGTTGTACCCCATTCGACTGATTTCATCCTCAGGCTTGATTGCGCCCTTACCTACCGCCTGCCCGAAAATGCCCAGGCTGAGTATGCCCCTGTCAAGCGCGTGGATCGTGAGCTCAGCACCGACGAGTGGAAAACCATCATGGATAAGGCTTGGCAGGTGGGGATCCCACACATCGTTTTCACAGGCGGAGAAGCCACACTGCGCGACGACTTGCTTATGTTAATAGATCATGCTGAAAAGAACGGACAGGTTTGCGGTTTGCTTACCGATGGACACAAGTTCGTCGACGAGAGCTACCTTGAGATGCTGCTGCAAACCGGGCTTGACCACGTAATGCTCATCTTGCAACCCAACGAACCACGCTCTTGGAAAGCCATCGAAACCATTGTTCCGCAGGATCTTTTCCTCACTGTGCATCTCACGCTCAACAAAGGCAACATTACAGATGCCAAAAGCATCCTGCAAAAGCTTGCCAATCTTGGTGTGGAAAATATATCCCTGAGCGCCGCTGAAAGCGAACTGCAGGAAAAATTGACCGGGTTGCAGGATTTTGCAAGTTCACTGCACCTCACCCTGCGTTGGGATCTGCCCGTACCCTACTCATCCTCATACCCGATTACCCTCGAAACTGTGGACGATGAAATTCCCGCTGGCGCAGGCAAGGCCTGGATGTATGTTGAACCAGACGGCGATATCCTCCCCGCCCAGGGCGAACCCGATAAAATCCTCGGCAATTTCTTAGAAGACAATTGGGAGATTATTTTTAACCGATGACAAAGCTTCCCATTACCGATTCCTACTGGGTGGAAGAAGACCGCCTGCTTGCAGGTCAATACCCCGGCAGCCAGGACCCCGAATCTGCGCGGCAACGCTTGGACTCGTTTCTTAATGCGGGCGTGACCGCCTTCATCAATTTAACCGAGCCGCATGAACTTGTACCCTATGAGGAAATTCTTTACGACCAGGTAAAGATCCGTGGTATCCAGGTATCCTATAAACGTATATCCATCCGTGATTACAGCGTTTCCTCATCCGAGACCATGACCAAAATCCTCAACGCCATAGACAAAGCCATGAACAACGGGGATTGTGTATATGTTCACTGCTGGGGCGGGATCGGACGGACGGGCATGGTTGTCGGCTGTTACCTTGTTCGCCACGGTATGCCAAATGAACAAGCCATTAAAACGGTCGATCAGTTATACAAAACCCATCCTATTAATATTTATCATCCACGATCACCAGAAACCGACGAACAAATTGAGTTTATTCGCAACTGGTGGGAAGATCATGATGACTTGAAAAGAAGTCAGAAACTATTTTGTGAGGGATGAACTGGCATTCGCGTTACCTTCAACAAGCCTCATGGACTCGCGATCTGCGTGCCTATTTATTCACACAGGCGGGATTAAAAAATGCACGCCGTGTGCTGGAAGTGGGCTGCGGAACGGGAGCAATCCTACGCGATTTGACTGGTCCCGCCACCTTCCATGGACTAGATCTCAACCCCGCTTCGCTCAAGGAGTGTAGAAGCCACGCCCCGGGCGCCTTGTTGACCCAAGGTGATGGACATTTTCTCCCTTATCCTGATCAATCCTTTGATATTATTTTTTGTCATTTCCTCCTGCTCTGGGTAAAAGATCCATTACAGGTTGTTAACGAAATGGCGCGTGTAGGGCGCAGCGTGTTAGCATTAGCAGAACCTGATTACAGTCAGCGGGTGGATGAACCACCAGGACTTAAGCCGCTAGGGACCTGGCAAACAGAAGCACTCCGCAGGCAGGGAGCCAACCCATCCTTTGGTACATCTCTGGCAGAAACTTTTTTTAAGTCGGGAATCAGGCTGATTGAAACAGGACCGATTCAAGGGGCCCCAATGATGAACTCCGCGGATGATTGGGAAAAGGAATGGTCTGTGATCGAATCTGATCTGGCAGAAACCATACCGTGGGAGGAAATCCAAAAAATGAAAAAACTGGACGAATCTGCGCGCAAAAATGGAGAACGCACCTTACATGTGCCTACTTTTTTTGCCTGGGGTACGTCAAATTGGGAATCGAATCCACATTAGAAGTATAATTTCGGTGAAATCAGGAGGCACGTTTGGAAAATATAAATCAAGAAGTGCAAGTCGATGCACAGTCTGAAGATGAACATTACCCAGTTTCCGGGGAAGAACCAATGAACTGGAAACGGTTTGTGCTTGATATTATTGAGACACTGGCAATGGCAGCAATTTTATTTTTTGGAATTAATATGGTTTCGGCACGCGTCCGTGTGGATGGCTTTAGCATGTTACCGACACTGGAAGACGGTGAGTTTGTTCTGGTTAGCAAGGTGAATTACAATCTTGGCACTGTGGAGCGCGGCGATATAATCGTGTTCCATTTCCCTTTGGACCCGGAACAGGAATTGATTAAACGTGTCATCGGCCTGCCCCGAGATATGATCAACGTACAAAATGGTCAAGTCTCTGTAAATGGGCAAATTTTAAACGAGCCGTATATTGCGGCAAATCCCGCGTATTCCGGTGAATGGACCGTGCCTGACGGTCAATTATTCGTGCTGGGAGATAATCGTAATGATTCTTCCGATTCACATTCCTGGGGATATTTGCCGGTCGACAAGGTGGTCGGCAAGGCGGTCGTCATTTACTGGCCCCCCCCTTTTTGGAAAGTGATCCAACATACTGCCATTCCGGCCATACCATAGACAAATTATATGAGTAAAACTGAAAACATTTCCCACGAAAATTTCCCCTGCAATGAGTGCCACGCGGGTATTTTGCAACCCCGCCACATCACTTATTTTACATGGCTTGGTAATGAATTGATCAGCGTACCACATTTTCCCGCATGGATATGTGATGTGTGCGGCAAACGTGAATATGATCTAAAGGCGATCACGTGGCTAAACATGATCCTGGATCCAAATGCGGGTAAACCAACGACAAACCGCCGCCACACCCCACCTCCCCCACGACCTCAGACCGGCATGTCCCGCCCAATTCACGATTCATAACAAAGAAGGATTATCTCATGTCGCTAATCCATGACCCCTCCCCCCGTACTTATCGTTTTCTCCCCGCTGATGTTTTTACTTCAGGCTATCGTGTCGTTGGCAAGATCATGATCACAAATCACGGGGCAATGGGTATGTTGAACGACCCAACCCGTTCGGCAATCGAGGTGAACGATGCACGACTGGCACGCATTCTTATGCCCTCAAAGCTCGTGGATCATTTTGAACTTGTTCGGATGATGAAGAAGCATGTCTACGCGGTTTGCCTGGCGCGCCGCGAAGACCTTGGCCCGCTGGGCATTGTACGCGGCGGGTTTACCAGCGTGATCGAATATCAAATACGAATTACCACCCAGATGTTTGAGATCGAAGGCACAATGGAATTGCCCGGACGTTTCGATTTCACAGCCCTCATCACAGATGGGTCCCGTGAATTCCTGCCGATCTTCAATGCCACATTAACTGGAATCCTCATTCCAAATTTACGCGTAGAAAGCCCGGGGATGTTGATCAATCGTTCCCAGGTAGACTTAATGGCCCTGCTTAACCAGCGTGTGAAGCCTGAAAATTAGTACCAAAATCGCTTGACTATGCCAAAAGGGGATGATAGAATTCGCCCGCTCAAAAAGAGCCCCCATCGTCTAGAGGCCTAGGACGCGGCCCTTTCAAGGCCACGACCGGAGT
>CAYLOW010000011.1:0-30066 GCA_964385315.1 uncultured Anaerolinea sp. | reverse complement strand
TAGCCTAGGCTCTGCCTTAGAAGCCCCCGCATTCATGCGTGGGGATTAGTCACAGTGTCTACAATTATTTCAAGGTCTATTTCCCGGTCAAGATTTGAACCAGACAATCATTCTCACGCTATAATAGGGAAACTTCAAATTGAGGAGGATTTCATGTCCAATGTTTTTGCATCCCCGCACCCGCTGATCGCCCACAAACTATCACGCCTGCGTGATAAAAATACTGAACCAAAAAAGTTCCGCGAACTGGTGCGAGAGATTGCCGCGCTGCTGGCATATGAGGCCACTGCCGACCTTCTCACAACGCCGCGTGTAGTTGAAACTCCGCTCGAAAAAATGATGGGGGGGGAACTGAAGGAAAAAATCGGGCTTATCCCGATCCTGCGCGCAGGACTCGGAATGGTCGAAGGTGTATGGGGCATGATGCCCAGTGCCGAAGTCTGGCACATTGGTTTATATCGCGATGAACACACCCTGCGTCCCGTGCAATACTACAATAAGCTTCCGCTTGAACCCACGGTCTCTGTCTGTTTGATTCTGGACCCCATGCTCGCAACAGGCGGCTCAGCCACAGCCACTGCAGATGTGCTCAAACGCTGGGGTGTGAAGAAGATTAAATTTGTTGGGCTCATCGGTGCCCCGGAAGGGATTAACGCCATGCAGACCGCGCACCCGGACATCCCCATCCACCTTGCTGCAATTGACGATCACTTGAACGAGAGGGCCTATATCGTACCTGGCCTTGGCGATGCAGGAGACAGACAATTTGGTACGGGATAAGTCAATCGCCCGGAAATAAATAGAAAGAACAGATGGTCGGTGAGAGAAAGATGTGGAGTTCCATTGCTTTTGTAATTTCGACTTCGGTTTTAATTTACATTTCGAGAAACTCGCTGCACACCCCGCAGTCACATGGGTTTTTCCGTTTTTTTGCAATGGAATGTATATTGGGGCTGTTTCTTCTTAATGTACGCTTTTGGATCATTCAACCGCTTGCATGGTATCAACTGCTCGCATGGACTTTACTTTTCGTATCGCTAATTCCACTCACCCTTGGCATTCACATGCTGCGAACAAAAGGGAAGCAGGCTGAAAAGCGGGATGGTGATTCATCGCTAATGGCTTTTGAAAAAACCACACAATTGATCACGACCGGCATTTTCAAATACATCCGCCATCCAATGTACTGCTCACTTCTTCTGTTGACATGGGGAATCTTCTTCAAGCATCCCATTTTGACAGCCGGAACCTTAGCATTTACCGCAACGATTTTCCTTTTCTTCACCGCCAAAGCCGACGAAGCAGAATGCAGTCGCTTTTTTGGTAACCGTTATAAAGATTATATGAAGCAAACAAAAATGTTCATTCCATATATTTTATAAACCAAATCATAAGAACATAATTCATCTATATTTACAGAAGGCATGGCCCGAAGGTTGGCGTTTCATCCAATCCCCGGGACCGCTTTTTATTTGCTATGCCAATCGATAAAAGGATAAAATGGAAAATAAAAATGTCTATGATCTGAAATCCATCAAAATGCCTTATCTTTCGGGCGGACTATTACGACTATTCGCATCACTTTTAGAAGGTCCTCTAAGCGGATTATTAATTCCAAACCTGCTGCAAAGCGCAGGTATTAACTGGCTGCGGAAACAGGTCATAAATGAATCTCCAACTCATCATCCGATCCACTTTTCTGGTGCGCCTGCAACGCAGAATTCCGCGGTCCCGGAAAATGAGTTACCCCGCGCTGCAGTCACCAACTCGCACGGGTTTCACTTTGCGACCGTCTTCGATTATGCCCAGGCGTATCGCAATGGCGAAACCACGCCCGAGGAAGTGGCGAAAAAAATAATGGATGCCATCGATTCCAGCAATGCGGCTAATCCTCCGTTACGTGCCGTGGTCACCACCAGTCGTGCAGATGTGATGCAGCAGGCTCGCGCAGCAACGGAACGGATCAAACTGGGTAAGCCTCTCAGTATTTTTGATGGGGTACCTGTTGCCGTTAAAGATGAACTTGATATGACTCCATACCCAACCACTGTCGGCACTTCTTTTCTTGGAAAGGCACCAGCAACTGAAGATGCCACCGCGGTTGCACGAATGCGCGCTGCAGGCGCATTGTTGGTTGGCAAGACCAACATGCATGAGATCGGCATCAACGTGACTGGTTTGAATCCCAATCTCGGAACAGCTCGCAACCCCTACAATACCGGCCATTTCACCGGTGGAAGTTCCAGCGGCTCAGCGGCGGCAGTGGCGGCAGGACTCGCCCCAGTGGCGCTTGGCGCAGATGGGGGTGGTTCGATTCGGATTCCAGCTTCGTTCTGTGGTGTTTTTGGATTAAAAGCCACTTTTGGGCGGGTCAGTGAATTTGGAGCCGCGCCGCTCTGCTGGAGTGTGGCACATGTCGGTCCTTTGGCAGGAACTGCCACAGATATGGCATTGGCATATGCCATAATTTCCGGACCCGACGTGCGTGATACGAATTCCCTCCACCAGCCTTTGCCTACACTCGATGGCTGGGATCAACTCAACTTACACGGGGTCAGGCTTGGTATTTATAAAGCATGGTTCCAGCATGCCGATCCTGAAGTGGTCGCAGCTTGCGAAATCATGCTCGATCGGTTTACCGATATGGGTGCGAGCATTCGTGAGATCATCATCCCTGATCTGGAATTGAACCGCATCTCTCACACCGTCACCATCCTCAGCGAGATGGTTCAGGCTATGAGCTACACATACGATGAACACCACCGGGAGCATGGATTGGACGTTCGTCTCAACCTTGCCTTGGGGCAGGCCTTCAATGCACAAGATTACCTGTTGGCTCAACGTGCCCGCACACGTATTATTAATAATTTTTATAACGCCCTTATTGATGTGGATATGATCCTTACCCCTTCAACCGCCATCGCCGCCCCCGAGATAAAGAAAGGTGCATTGCCTGATGGGGAGTCTGACCTGTCAACAACAGTTGAGATCATGAGGTTCGTTACCGCTGCCAATATGACTGGTTTGCCCGCAGTCTCCTTTCCTGTCGGCTACACGATAAAAGGGTTGCCGATTGGAATGCAGGCCATTGGACATGCCTGGGAGGAAAGTATGCTGCTGAGACTTGCTCTTAATGCTGAAAAGGTGGTGGAACGCATGAAACCTCAGATGCATTATATGGTTTTATAAGAATTAAAGTACAGCTTACATTCAAAATGACGGGCGTTAAGGAAATACTCTTTACGCCCTTTTTAATATTTGTAATCCTGTATTTTCAAAGGGAATTCCCAAAGGGGATTTGAACGAAAAAACAATTTCCATGAGTATCAACTTTACAAGGCGGCGGGAAGAAAACCACAAAATATTGCAGTCAGAAGCGTTTAGATATTTATCATGTGATGGGAATAATGGTGGAGTTGATTTTCAATCAACAATGTCTATAATATATATGTCAAACTCTTGGAGGAGAATCTTATGCTGGCCAAACGTAAAAACATAATCCTATCGGTCTTTTTCATCGCCCTTGCAGTGCTCGCCTGTAACATGCCGGGAGGCGCCCCACCCACAGCAGTGCCGACAAATACAGCAGTGGATACAGCCACACCTACATTTACCGTCACCGTCACCGAGACGCCCAGTCCGACTATAACTGCCACAGCATGCCTGCCAAGTGTGACGACCAATACGGTAGCAAACGTTCGCAGTGGACCCGGGCAGGTATATGGAGTTATTGGTTCAATACCAATGGGCGGAATAGCCAAAGTGGCGGGTAAAAATATTGACAGTACCTGGTGGTATATAGAGTTCGCCGGTGGAAATGGCGGCTACGCCTGGATCGCGGGGTCGGTAACATCGGCATCATGCATCCCAGAAACCCTGGCCTTTATTACCGCGCCCCCAACCCCAATCGTGCCCACATCCCCACCCGCGGCTGTAGAACCCACGACTGTCCCTGGCCTGCTCATTGTCATTCCTCCCCTTTACAGGATTAAATCGCCAACGCCGACGTTAGCATTTCACCTCATTTACCCTCTCATTCCCATTGTACCAATTAGCCCCTAATAGTTTTTTTAGAGGAAATCCCAACAAAAATCAGTTGGGATTTCCTCTTTCCTTGAACCCCAATTATCAAAAAACAAGGGCGAGGTCCTGATGAAGGTTTGAATAATGGTCTTATTTATATTTGACTTTCTTTCAACTCAAAGTGGAAAAATACCATGAGGCAGGTTAACTCACATAGTTTTGTGCGAACCTAAAAAGGGTATTAAATCAATCGTATAGCAGATGATCTTCATAAGGAGCAAAGCATGGATAAGAAACGAGTTTTATTTTCTGTTATCATCATTTTTCTTGCGATCATTAGTTGTAATCTTCCTGGAAGTCAGACCAATCAAGGACCTTCGGAAGGGCTATCTGCTGAAGAACTTGCCGGAACCATCACTGCACTCGCTTCCGTGCCGCAGGGTGCAACATCCCAGGTAACACCTGCAACGGTTCAACCCAGTGAACCGCAAATCACAATCACTGTTACATTTTCTCCTGTTCCATGCACCCCAAGTGCTATTGCAAACACAAATGCAAATATCCGTTCAGGACCGGGAACGGTTTACCCCGCAGTCGATTCCATAAATGCGGGGGCAAGTGTCAATATTACGGGTAAAAACGCAGAGGGTACCTGGTGGTATATTTCCCGCCCCTCTGTTTCCGGAGGATCTGCATGGATAGCGGCGAGTGTTGTAACAGCTTCCTGCATCCCGGCCACGCTTGCAGTCATTCCCGCGCCGCCTACGCCGGTTCCACCAAGCGGAACTTGCAAAGATGGCTATGTTTACCGGCTGATCCGGGCAAGCGACAAAGTTTGTGTATCACCCGCATCAAAAGCGCAGGCAGACGCAGACAATGCCGCAGCAGAATCGCGCAAAGTAACGAGTACCTACGGTCCGAATACATGCAGTGCGCCGTATGTTTGGCGGGATGCATTCCCAGGCGATTATGTGTGCGTGGAAGTTTCTGTACGCTCCCAGGCTGCAGCTGATAATGCTGCAGCAGCATCACGCTGGGTTGTGGGAGCGTATGGTCCAAAAACCTGCATCGCCCCATATGTATGGCGCGATGCAATCCCCGGTAATGATTATGTGTGCGTGGAAGTTTCCGTACGATCCCAGGCGGCAGCTGACAACGCTGCCGCAGAATCAAGGAAAGCAACCAGTACCTATGGGCCTAACACCTGTAGTGCTCCTTATGTCTGGCGTGACGCATTCTCTGGTGATTATGTATGTGTCGAAGTAGCCGTTCGCAGTCAGGTTGCCGCTGACAATGCCGATGCTCCGAATCATACCTGGCCATAGGGCATGAATTAACAAAACGCTGGTTTGGCAGATGCATCTGCCAAACCAGCGTTTTGTTTTATTATGGGTCAGACTCCCGAGACATTAACAAGGTCGTTAATCCATTTCCTTGACCTGAACCGCCATCCGATCACAAAGGCTTTAACCAATTCTTCGAGCAGGACCATGAGATAGACCAGGTAAACAGGCAGGTGCAGGACAAAAGCTCCAATATACGCGGCGGGAACGCCGATCAGCCAGATGGATGAAATTTCCATCAGGAGGGCAAAGCGGGTATCCCCACCCGCACGGAGTGCACCGATAAAGACTGTGAAATTGAACATACGTATCCACAATGATCCGGCCATAACCGTCAATAACCAGCGGACATTATTTACACCACTCGGGGAGAGTTCGTACAAGCCGACAACTACACCGCGAAGAAGAAAAATTAACAGGCCAACGCTGGCCGCAAAAAAGACCCCGAGAATAATGACCCGTCGAACGATCTCATGCGCTTCCTCCTTCTGTCCTGCTCCTATTCGGTTCCCCACCAGGACCGAGCAGGCATTCCCAAGACCGATAAATACAACAAAACCCAGCTCTTCAATCGTCGCATTGACATTGATCGCAGCAATCGCATCCGTACCAATGTGGGCATAAATGGCATTGTAGGTTGTTATCCCTAATGACCAGAATAATTCGTTGGCAACAGCAGGTAAAGCAGTTTTCAACACACGGGTAAAGAAAGGCAAATCAAAGGAAAAGAAGGTAAACGGGTTGGCGGCAAGCGGAGTCCTCTGGGTGTAGATCAAGATTAAAAGTAATACTAATTCCAAAGCCCAGCCTGCCGCGGTTCCGATCGCCGCACCACGAACTCCGAGGGCAGGCAACCCGCCGATGCCGAAAATTAGCCCATAACCCAGAATTGTCTTAAAAACCAATGCAGCTACAGTGGCAATAACCGTCATCCGAATAAGTTGAATACTCCGTAAGATGGCGATATATGCGGTGGCGATCGCGACGGGAATATAGGTAAAGCCGACTATGCGCAAGTACCCGCTTCCAAGTTCGATTACCCCGGCATCTTTCGTATAAAATCCAAGCGCAGTTTCCGGGAAAATTACCGCAATAATTGTAAATAGGGATGCGACGGTAATTGATACGATCAAGCTCATCCCCAGCACTTTACGAATTGGCTCAATTTCCTGCTTTCCCCAATATTGAGCGGTAAAGATCGCCATACCACTAGTGGTGCCAAAAAGGATGAGGATCAGCACAAAGAAAACCTGGTTCGATAAGCCCAGTGCAGCTATGGCAGTCTCACCCAGTTGTCCAACCATGATGACGTCGATCATATTAAGCGATGCGCTTAACAATTGTTGGAAAGAGATTGGGATCGCGATGACCAGCAACTCACGCAAAAAAGAACGATCACGAAGGAAGGAAAGATTCATAAGATTTGTATTGTATCAAATGCCCCTGAAGGTTTATACCGATGGAAGTCCAAATAGGAGAATGCTGTTTCGACCGTATTTTTCTTCCTATTGGTTTGTCCTGGTCATACCTGTTCCTAATCCCACCATTTGGACAGGTGACTGCCAGAGCGTCTGGGCTGGTCGGTGTAATGTGACACATCGTTGAACAACATCAGGCGCGCGCGAACCGGGTCTTTAAAGTCGAGCACATTCAAGCAGGCTGGAGATTGATCAAGGCGGTCACGATATCCACGGGTGTCAAAGCCCAGCAGACTGCTGATGATCAGGCGCAGGGTGGCCTTGTGCGAAACAACAATCACATTCTGTCCACGATGTTCCACCACGATCTCACGGATGATGGGCAAGGCGCGGGCAATTACATTGACCCCTGCCTCTCCGCCCAATGGAGCAAAGGTAAACGGATCCTCTTCCCATGCAGCATATTCATCCGGGAACTGTGCCTCAACATCAGCGCGGCGCATACCTTCCCAATGTCCGTGGTGAATTTCACGCAAACCATCCCGATGGATCAAGGGAAGATTCTGTGGACCTGCCAGAATGGTTGCCGTTTGAATCGTACGAGTCATTGGGCTGGAATAAACAGCTGTAATAGAGTCATCAGCAAGCCGTTCTGCCAATCGCCCGGCTTGGAATTTTCCGGTATCAGAAAGGTGAACATCCACTGCCCCTGCAAAACGGTCTTCCGCGCTTAATTGGGTGGCCCCGTGACGGATCAAATAAATCCGGGTCGTTTTTTGTTCGGGCATAGGTTATTTGACTCTCCGATTAATAAGAATGTTAATGAAGCACCTCACAGGGACACAAGAACTGGCTTCGCCTTTATTGGCGGGAATTGTTTTTAAAAAGATTAAGTTTCTCGACGCGGACTTGCCCCAAGAGTACCTCAATCAAGGGACGTGTACCGACTTCGGTGCCATTCAAGCTGGCAGTGGCAGCCCCACACGCAACTCCCCACCTCAATGCGTCTTTAAGCGGGATTTCTTGAGACAAAGCCCATACCAGT
This sequence comes from uncultured Anaerolinea sp., assembly GCA_964385315.1. Classification (GTDB taxonomy): domain Bacteria; phylum Chloroflexota; class Anaerolineae; order Anaerolineales; family Villigracilaceae; genus Villigracilis. Next base: position 22,237 of record CAYLOW010000011.1, on the reverse strand, counting down.
CCTCCGACCATAGAATCGCCTGCACCGATCGGATTTTTTTCGTTTATCTTCGGACTGTGAACCAGCCAGGTGCCATCAGAAGTTTGCAATAGAGCGCCTGCCTTGCCCATGGAAACCACCACATTCTGTGCACCCATTCTGCGAATATTCTCGGCTCCTGAAGCTATTTCAAGGGGTGTATTCATCGGCAAGCCTGTAATGGCGCGCGCCTCCTCCGTATTGGGTTTGACAAGAAAAGGCTTTTCACCGCAGCCAATTTTTAACGATTCGCCTGTGGTATCTAAAATAGTTCGGGCCCCTTGTTCATTCAACCCGTGCACAATGCGGGCATATAAATCATCAGCGGCTCCAGGAGGCATGCTGCCTGCCAGTACCCACCACTCGCCGTGTTTTGCAAGCGCAAGAATTTTGTCGATTAATTCCTGTTGTTTGGCAACATCGACCATCGGTCCCTGCTCATTGACCTTGATATAATGCTCGTGTGACTGGGTCACAATACTGACATTTGTCCGCGTCTCACCCGTTACCCAAACAAAATCTGTGCCTATGCCAAGGCTTTTCAAACCATTCTGCAGTAACTCACCCGAATTCCCGGCCAGAAAACCGACAGCAACACTCGGGGAACCCATCCCTTTGAGGAGACGAGAGACGTTGAAGCCTTTGCCGCCGAAATCCACCCGCGACACGCTTGCCCGCAGCACAGAATCAAGCTCTAATGCCGGCACAGTCAACTCGTGGTCCAATGCCGGATTGGGCGTTAGGGTGTAAATCATACCGGTTTTCTCAATAATTTTTCAATATCTCGCTGGCGTGTCGTGAAGATTATCATAACTTGCTAGGTTTATTTAGGATACCTTATCTAAAAATGCGTGTCCGTTGAGAAGACGATTTTCAGGTCTTGATAATATCATCCTCGTTCCCCATTCTGCACTTGCATTGAAACTGGATACCTCAAAAAATGCAAACTGCATCATTCTTTCTGATTGATGCAGCTTGATTAATCCAATTAAATATTAGCCAGCTAATCTTCCGGCGCTTCGCGGACAATGTAAAGCGGCCTGCCTTTGGCTTCATCATATATGCGTCCAACGTATTCCCCGAGAATTCCCAATGAAATCAACTGAACTCCACCCAGAAATAATACCGCGATCAACGTTGTCGCCTGCCCAAAGAAAGCACCTGAACCCATCATACGCATATAAATCACAATGGGAATTGCCAGTATGGAAACACCAGCTGAAAAGAAACCGAAATAGGTCGCGACCTGCAATGGAAAATATGAAAAACCCGTGATCGCATTCAGGGCAAGTTTAAGCATCTTGCTGAACGGATACTTTGTAACCCCTGCAACACGGGCGGCGCGCTTGTACGTAACGCCGATCTGCTTGAAACCCACCCAGGCAGACATTCCGCGCGGAAAGCGGTGGCGCTCCTTCATTTGCTTGAGCACATTCACTACCTTGCGATCCATCAAGCGAAAGTCTCCTGTATCAACAGGAATTTTCACGTCAGTAATGCTGTAGATCAATCTATAGAACATTGCAGCGGTGAATTTCTTGAACCATGATTCACCTTCCCTCTCGCCACGCACCGCATATACAACTTCATAACCCTCCCGCCACTTCTTTGCGAGTTCAAGGATGGACTCAGGTGGATCTTGCAGGTCAGCATCAATGATGACAATGGCGTCGCCGCGCGCATAGTCCCATCCAGCAGTAATGGCTACCTGATGTCCAAAATTGCGGGCAAAGATAACGGGGCGTACAGATTTGTCATTCTGGGCCAGTTCACATATTTTTTGTGTTGAGCCATCCGTAGAACCATCATCCACAAGGATCAATTCCCACGCTTCACCGGAGGAGTCCATCACTTCCTTTACCCGGCGATATAACTCGGGAAGATTCTCAATTTCATTATAAATAGGTGCAATGATCGAATATATAGGTTTCATAACGCCTTTTTCCGTTTACCGTTGGCCTTACTCTGAGCGCCTCGATTAGGCACAATCTTTTCACCTGGGTTTTCCACTGAAGCATCCCCGCCATCCTCAAAAGCAGGCAATCCCAGAATGCAGCGACGCAGGTATTCCATAATGACAGCAACCGAAGCCAGCAAAGGAACGACCAGCAACGCACCCATTATGCCTTCCAGAATTGTGGCGATCATGATCGCTATGAAAATAAGTCCCTCGTTCATACGCAGACTACGCCCCATGATAATTGGGCGCAGGAAAAAATTTTTCAAACCGATCAGCACCAGATATGTCGCTCCGACGATCAATGCCACCCAGATATTTGTGAGGGGGATCCAATTCGAGCCTTCCAGCAGGGCGACACCAAAGGCAAGAGCTGCCGCCAAAAAAGGGCCGACATCAGGGATTAGCGTAAACAACCCGGCAAGCGCTCCAAGGACCAGCGCACCCGGGATGCCAATGACCGCCCATGCAATGGTAAAAACAAAACCCACCACAAGCATTAATACGATCTGCCCGCGCAGGTAAGCCATCCAAACATTCCGAAGACGTTTATATAACTCACGCAGCTCATCATGATATCCTTGCGGCGCAAGATTGATCAACCAATCGCGCATGCGGGGCCACTCACTCATGAACAAGTGCACACTTACGAGTATAACCAAAAACCAAAGGGTGTTAACAGAAGTGGATTCAAGTAAAGCCAGGGCTTCCTCGGGCAGCGGGGTGAGAATCGATTCCTGCATTTGCCCAAGGCTTTCTCCCACCTGTTCAAAATGAAAGACCATGTTTCCAAATTGCTTGGGCTGTGTCAGCCACTCACTTGTTTGATTCGACAGGTCAAGCAAGTCGCTTGCCACAAGTTTTATTTCATCAAAAAAGATGGGGGTTAATGTGGCGGGTAAACCAACCATCAAGATCAAAGCAGAAAAATAAATAACATTCACCGCGGCTCTACGCGCGAGTTTTGTTTTCTGCATCAACATAGTCACGGCAGGACTGATCAAGTATGCCACAAATGCTGAAATGACCATCATCTTTACAGCTTCCCTCGCATAGATCAAAAGGGCAACCACTGCAACAAAAACGATCATCCCTGCTGCATAACGGGCAGAGGCACTCCACTGCTCTTTTTTCATAAAATCCTTTTTACTGCCTCTAAAGTTGGTTCGATAATTGGAGCAGGTTGAACAGCCTGCAGTGCTGCGCGGACATCCTTGAGACCGCTGCCTGTGTTCATCACCAAAATTGGGTCATCGCTTTTGATCACCCTTAAATTTGCCGCCTTGATCACTCCGGCATACGCAGCTGCGCCGGCGGGTTCAGGGAAGACGCCCATCCTGCCAAGCTCTGCAATCGCCTGAATGATCTCATCATCGGAGACTGTGATATATGTTCCACCAGTTTCCCTTGCTGCGCGCACGGCCCGAACCCCATCACGAGGCAGGTCAACCGAAATACTATCTGCAATTGTTGTTGCACTTACAGGATTAATAACTTCCGTATTTGCGCGGAAAGCATTGGCTATCGCAGCAGAACCTTCCGCCTGGACCCCTATAATGCGGGGCAAACTGGGTATCCAGCCCAGGGCAAATAAGTCCTTAAACCCTTTATGAATACCTGAAATTATGTTTCCATCACCGACGGACACGAAAATGGTGAGTGGAGAATGATTATCCAGAGGGTCGTCCTGCTTGTGCCAGTCACGATGTATTGCCAACCACCATTCCCAAATCTCAAAGGCGGCTGTTTTCTTACCTTCCAGTGTAAAGGGGTTATACCCTGTGTTACGGCAATACCAGCCAAACTCCTCGGCGGCCTTCACCGTAAGGTCAAACGCATCATCATACGTACCGTCTACAAGAATAACCGTAGCACCAAATACCAGCAGCTGGGCCACCTTTGCCTGGGGCGCAGATTTTGGGGCAAAAATGACAGCCTTCTGCCCCACCGCGGCAGACATACCTGCCAATGCCGCGCCTGCATTGCCTGTGGAGGCGGTTACAACCACTTCTGCCTTGATTTCACGCGCACGAGTCACAACGACCGCACTGGCACGGTCCTTGAACGAAGCGGTCGGGTTACGCGACTCATCCTTGAGCCAGAGATGTTTGAGCGCCAATTTTTCTGCCAGACGCGGGAGAGCAAATACCGGAGTCCAACCTGCGGCATGCAATGGTGTGGAACTGCCTGCAGGCTCGTTCACGGTTAACAGAGGCAAATAACGCCAAAGGGAGGACTCGGTCCGGGAAGTGATATCCTCCGGGTGAAATTTTTTCTTGATGAAATCATAATCTGGAATTACATCGAGATTGCCGCCATCCTTTGGGCAGGTGTATGTGATCTGACCAGGAAGATATTCGGACCCACATAGTGAACAACGGTAGCCGGTGAATTTATTCATAATTATCCTTTTTCCTGTTCTGATTTTACCCGATATGCTGATTGATATAACAAAAATCGGTTACGTTACAAACCGTCCACCCGGGTAGTATTCTTTTTGCGATTTCGAATTTTTATTGATAATACGAAGACAATAATCGAAAGAAAAACCAGGGCAATAAAGCCACCGGCCAGCCAAAAGAGGATCGAGCCTGGGCTTGAATTACCCGATGGGATTGCGGCAGAAATTTCAATCCCAAGCGGAGTTAAAACAGGGGAGGGAACCGGAATTGGTGTGTTAATCGATCTACTATTCATTGAAAAAACAAAAACCGCAATCGCGTAATATTCCTCACCATTCAAAATCCCGGGGCTTTGAGGTGGATGGGTGGCTTTGAGAAAATCAGCAAGGATCTGAAGGGACTCAAATTGAGATAGATGGCCGCTATCCACAATCGCAGGAACAACGGTCGGGATGGGAAATCCAAGATCACCACGGCGCCCTGTATGACACCCCCTTGCCCAGCAATTTTGATGATCTGGTTCCCAAACACTGCGAAATTCATCTGTCAATCCCTGGCCCTTATCACCATGACAGGTCATGCACCAGTGCCAGTATAGGTTTTCCCCCAACTCCAGTTCAGTTGGGTTCGGGGGAAGAGGCGTTTCAACAAGCGGGTCAAATGTTGGTGAAGGAGAGCCAATCGGTTGCAAAGCTATTTGTTTTTGAAGTCGGAATGAAGAAACGCCAAATAGAACCGGAAACAATATAAATATCAAAACGAGGCTAGGTTTGATGCTTTTCATGCAATTCCTTTTCAGGTTAACTGCTTTTTTGGATCGCGCAAGACCCCGGTCTGCCCCTGGAATTTGACCTGCCGTGACGGGTTTTGTTATCGTTTTACCTGGGGAAAATCCCACCCGCTGCCTATGAAATACATCTCCAACATTTTATCGCGCTCGGGAGCTGTCATAAAGCGGGGACGTGAATAATCGATCAGCCGCATGGTTAACAATTCCACACCAAGGTAACGTCCATCGTAAAAAATATGGCGATCAATGAATTCATTCTCGGTCAAATGCGGACCTTTATCTGAGATCTGGTCAAAAAACAGGTTCCCCAATCCGTAATGGATAAACGCGCCGCTATAAAATTCCATCACCTGCGGAACATGCGCCTGGCTACCGCTAACAATCAATGCGCCAGAGTTTGCCATCCTGCGGAAATCCACCATCTGCTGCGGTCGGGCATCAATGGAATCGAATTCGTGGTATTGAAAAGTGGAGATCGGCATGTACCCTTGTGAACGGTAATATTCGATCTGGCCGGTCATATAGTCGAAGTCACAAACCACGGAACCCGGCACGGTCTCTCTCGCACTTGCATAGATGGTTTTGTAATTGCAGCCGATAAACATGATTTTGTTGCCATTCACTTCCAGCAACAATGGCTTGCGGCCGTCACTCACATTATAGCCGCCGCCGTAATATGGAAGATCGTATTGCTTATATATATCAAGGGTTTCGTACATGGCGTCGACTTTATAATCGGCAAAATGATCACCGGAAAGCTCGATGACATCCGTCCCGACATCAACCAGGAGTTCAATATAACGCGGGTCGCTGCAAAACACCTGGTCCCGCTGGTTGGGATCCGGATCCGGGCAACCGGTAAAAAAAGGAACTTCGTTGTTGATATGGGTAATATCTGCTTCACGCAGCAAGTCACGAATCTCTTCCCCAGGGTACAGGATTCCCTTGGCATTCATTGTTTTCGCGGTAGCGCGTACCATCGCGGTTACACCTGTCAAGATCACAGTTGCCAATTTATTGGGATCACGATTTTGAAAGGAAAGGTTCATTTCATTGGGGATCTGGCAGGGTTCCACACACATTAAACGATAATTGACAGTGAGTGGATAAACCACCTGGTCAAACTTCTTTTGAACCGGGGATTGACCATCGATCGTCAATACTTTCCATTTAGGTTCTATCTGCTCAAAAGGAATAATAGCCCATGCTGGCATATTATTCCATGCGGTATCCAACAGTTTATCAGATGAGGCCACCTGTACTGCGCCATTCACTGGAGGCCCCCACAACGCTGTGAATGTTTCAAGTGTGGATTCTTCCATCAGAAGCGGAATGCCTGTATAAGGCCCAAACGCCGATCCATTCCATGAAGCAAGTAATTCCTGTGAGGCAACATCATCAACCAGCGTAGGAAAAGGTGCGACGAGCGCATAGGTCCAGGTGGAAACACGGATCGTATCCGTAGGATCCCTTACCACATCAATATATAAGCTGGCAGATACCTTGTCAGGTGCCTGCATTTGGAAACCTAAATTATGAAATTTTTCCTGTAAAGTGAGTGGAGTTGCCGGGCTTGCCCAGACTCGCGACGCCTCCATCCCGATCGGGGCTGCCACTTTAGTGGAAGACATGGGCGTATAAGCCAGTGCAAGAGTTGGCATTTCAACTGGTGCTAAATTAATCGCAGAGGCGCTGTTTTGCGTTGGTGTTCCCGTAATTGTAGGCAAAGGAGGCGGCGCACCCCATAAGTAGGTCTGGCACGCGGTCAGACAAAAAATGCCAATAAAAATCAAACCTTTTTGTGAGGTCTTAATTCTAATAAATAATAATTTAGTTAGATGGTGAAAAGTCATTTTTGCCGCAGGGATATATAAAATAGAATCTGTTTTTTCTTCAAATCATGCAATCAAATTCACACCTCAAAAAAATGGGGATTGAATGAAAAAGAATATATATAATTAAAACTTCTATGATTGGCAGTTTCTTCTATCCAAAATCCTGAAATTTTACGTCTTCAGGTCAAACCTGTTCAGAGAAAATTTTTTCAAAGCATATTCATCAATGGTCACGCCAAGCCCCGCACCGCGCGGAACATCAATCGTTGAATCTGGATTCAACACAAATCTCTCATTCGTGATATCTTGCACATAATAACGATCGGATGCAGAAATATCCCCGGGCAGGATAAAATTTGGCAGCGTTGCTAGTGCCACATTCGACGCGCGTCCTACACCAGTCTCCAACATTCCGCCGCACCACACTGGCATTGAGACTTCGCTGCATAAATCATGCACCATGACAGCCTGACTTAACCCTCCGACCCTCCCGGCTTTGATATTGATCACCCCACAAGCTTTCATTTCAATCGCATAACGTGCATGACGTGGAGAGACGATACTTTCATCCAGGCAGATTGGTGTTTTAAATCGCTCCTGCAATTTATGATGATCCCAAATATCATCTTCGAATAAAGGTTGTTCGATCAACAACAAATTTAATCCATCGAGCGGCTCAAGAATATTCATATCATCCAATGAATATGCGGAATTTGCGTCCACCTGCAGCCTCAGATCCGGAAATTCCCTGCGGACAGCCAAAGTGTCATCGATATCCCTGCCTGGCTTTATCTTGATTTTTACTCTCGCATACCCCTGCCTAACATAGTCTGCTATTGTAGTAATCAAGGTTTGAGCAGTAGTTTGAATTCCAACCGAGACCCCTACCTCAACTTTCTCGCGTACCCCGCCGAGCATTTCATGTAAGGATTTATTTTCACGTTTTCCAAGAAGATCCCAAAGTGCCATTTCCACGCCGGCCTTGGCAAGAAAATGACCGCGTATACCCGATACGAGGTTCTGAAAATCTGCGGCATCCACCACTTCCCTGCCTAGCATTAAGGGACTGATGAAATCCTTGATGATATGAATGGCTGTGCCGGTGGTCTCGTAATTATAGCCCGGGTCACGGGAGGCGACACATTCGCCATACCCGGTCAATCCTTCAGATCTAATTTCGATCAATATACATTCACGATCGATATCACGCCCAAAGGAAGTCTCAAAAGGTGAGACAAGCGGCATATTTATATGATGGAGGGTAATGGATTCTATTTTCATATTTCAGTTTTCACACTAATCAGTCATCCAACCTGATCAGGACGAAGAATCGACTTTTACATCTGATTGTTCTTCATTCATTTTGAGCCCCCTTAGGGCATCATCCAAACTGGTTGATTCCAAACGCATTCCCGGGGCCGGCGTTCCACAGAATGGACAAATATTCCAGGGAAGTTCCATAAACTTCGCACAATTGTGACAGGTTTTCTTTAATTTTGTGTGACAATTCGGGCAGACCTGCCAGTCTTCCTTTACACGCCTTTCACAGCCAGGGCAAAGCGGAAGGTCTTCAAGCGCCTGAAGCAGTGCTTCCTCTTCCAAAGTACGCTGGTATTCCTCTTCCAAAGTACGCGGCGGACGGAGAATAAGGTAAACCAGAACCCCGGGCAAATTCAAAACCGCCACGAGCAAAGCGGCAAGCGTTTGAACCAAAGGATCACGCGCTCTGGCGCGTATATCACGATATGTCCACACAACCAGGCTGATCCACAGCGCGGCAAGGAATGCCCCGCCAAACGCAGTCAGCACGAGGGTAAGGCTACTTAGGAAAACAGGGTTAAAGGTCATGGATACTCCTGCGATGTATTTTAATCCATTATTATCAGCTTAACCGATGGAACTGCAAGAAATTATGGGGTTTGGAAATTAAACCGCCAATCAGCAGCATTTTGAGTATAAGTGGAAGTGACACCTATCACTTCATAGAATGATTGACCCGGACGCAGATAGATGGGAGTCCCAGTCAGCGTTGTCAGCAAAAGAGGCTGGTTTTCGTCCGTACGCTTCCATATCGCAGGGATCGCCAAACCATCACGAAACACATACGCATTTCCGGAGTCGACCAAATCAATGTGATAGACCTCATCATGTGCGTCAAATTGATTTGCAAAAGTGTACGGCACAAACAATATGATCACATTTTCCGCCGTTACCGGCAACCCTGTTTGTGCATCGGAAAGAGGCTCGTAGGTTTCCGCATTGGAACCGACCATATCATTGGCTTCCTGATAACGAAAATATTTATGGGTGGCAGGATCGTATCCCCAATAGTTATAACTGTATTTGGAGAAAAAGGAGAAAATTCGAGTCGCGATCAAATCACCTTCTGCGATATTTTCAGTAAAAAAACCACCGTGCAATACCTGCTTTGAATTCTCCAATCCTTTCGCCGCAGCACATTTTGCCCACCTGATGGTATTAAAGAAGAAATTGTTGTAGTTATCCCGTTTGTCAGGGCCATATTCATATGGCGGGCAAGACCCATTACCCGGAACGACCAGGAATTCGTTCAGCGTGGAATTTTTCAAGTATGAGTATTCACGCGGGTCGGCAAATTTGAACATGAGAAAGGCGTTGTACATACGGGCAACATGCTCATCAAAATACCGGCCTGAACGAACCGGACCTACCAGCGGTGAATCGTTTCCGTACATGACAGCAATAAAGCGGGTATCACCCCACTCAATATAATATTCATAAACAACATCTGCCAGACTCAAGCCTGACTGTGGACGGATATAATCAGGCGAATTCGCGACCTTAATTACCATGGGTCTACGCTCAAGCAGGGATCGATCACTGACAGGCAGACCTGTTAATGGATTATTGGTATTCATCAGGGAGAAGTCTGGCAAACCGCCGCCCGGTGTTGGAATAACAAGCGCAGGTGTGGAAAAATTTTCTGCTACAACATACCTTGTCGAAGAGGGAGTGAAGGTTGGTTTATTCTGCTGGGTTAAAGGTTTTAACGTAAGGTCATCAGGTGTTATGGGACGGGGTTGAAAAGGCGTCAGTGTGGCGATTATCGGACCATCATTGGTAACCATATCAGGCACGGGCGTGGGAGAAGGAGTACACGATACAACCAGCAGCATGGCAAATACCCCAAAAATGCTTTTTCGTCCCATGGAATTGAGTTGTTTAAAAATCATAACAGTGATTGTACCAAAAGCAAAAAGCCAAAGTGCCACGGCAATAAAACTGATACAATTGTTTATCCCATGTTGATCTTAATTTCCTGCCTCCTCTTTTTTGTCACTGCGTTGGCATTAATCATTTTACAAGTAACCAGGCCTGGCGCGCGATATGCATGGTTTGTTGCCGTGGGCGGTGCCACACTAGCCCTGATTAGCATGCTTGCCTGGCTGACACAAGTGCCCTTTGATCTTACACTGCCTGCATGGCAACCGCTCAGCGTTTTCACCAATCCGATTATATTTCGTGCAGATCCTCTTATTCTGCCTCTGGCTTTGAGCATTACCGCACTCACATTATCCATCCTGCTAACCACCATCACCCGTTCTGCGGTCACGAATTCGTTCGCATGGTCTGGCACGCTGGCACTTGGTGGAATTGGGCTTCTTGCTATCACCGCTAATAATCCACTTACTTTATTACTTGTATGGGGCGCGCTGGATCTAACAGAACTTTTCACACAATTAAGATCCGTAAATGGTCCCGAAAATAATGAAAAAGTTGTTATCTCTTTTTCAACGAGTGCTTTAGGAATTGGATTGTTGTTGTGGGCAAATATTGTGAGTATTGCCAGGGGAAACACCTTTAATTTTGAGGCCATTTCACCAGACTCCGGATTATTTCTTATCGCGGCAGCCGGATTACGGCTTGGTGTTCTGCCTCTGCATTTGCCTTATTCATCCGAATCTACTGTCCGGCGCGGCTTTGGTACATCCCTCAGATTAATTTCAACAGCGGCAAGCCTTGTTCTATTATCACATGTCCCTTCGGGAAGCTTATCTTCCGCTCTCACCCCATATTTGATGGGGCTTACAGTAATTGCCGCATTATACGGCGGCTGGATGTGGCTGCGCGCACCCGACGAGTTAACAGGACGCCCCTACTGGGTTATTAGTTTAGCTTCACTGTCAATTATCTCCGCTTTAAGCGGAAACCCTCTTGGCGTAGTAGCTTGGGGCTGCGCACTGCTTCTTGTAGGAGGCTCACTTTTTCTGGCAGCCGCGCAAATGGTATGGGTTGATTACGCGCTCCTGGTTGGCGTTTGGAGTCTTTCATCACTTCCATTCTCACTGACCGCCAGCGCATGGCTAGGTAACCTTGGTTTTTTCCTCCCCTTCGTGGTTGTGGCACAAGCCCTCCTGATCGCCGGATTTACGCGTCAAGTACTCCGTTCAACGGGACGCCCGGCACTCGATTCTCAACCAGGTTGGGCGAATAAAATCTATCCAGCAGGAATTATCCTGTTGGTCGCTTTCCAGCTGTTGCTGGGCGTATTTAAGTGGGGCGGCTCTTTCCAGATTGGAGCATGGCTGCAAGCACTTATCACTTCCCTAACAGCCTTTGTGTTGATTTGGGCGACACCACGTTTAAGGATCCTAAATCCGGTCCGTGCACATTGGGTCAACGCTACAACTAATGGCATGGGCAAAGTTTACGGCGGTTTTTGGGTTATTTACCGCATATTGGAAAAAATAAGCAAGGCTATCACCGTCACCTTGGAAGGGGAAGGCGGCTTCATGTGGACGCTGCTCTTATTGGTTCTATTTATTTCATTTCTAACACAGGGGACCCCATAAAATGGTCACCGAGATTATTTCGTGGATACCAGTGGTGGGGATCATACTGACGGCTTCTTCCATACTCGTCAACCGTGATTGGCGCATCAGGTTGGGTGCCCTGGCGGTGCAATATGTGGCTGCATTTTGGCTGATATCACGGCATTTGCCCTTTGTGATGGGGTCAGCAAAATTAATTACCGGATGGATGGTCGTTGCCGCCCTGGGTATGACCTGTCTTGGATTGCCCGAAACACAGGAAGAGAAGGGAAATTCCTCTTTGCCTCGTGGAAATTGGTTTCGCATTACTTTTATATTTATTATCGCACTTGGAACCGCGGGAGCAACCCCACGTATCGAATCTGCCATTCCCGGTCTTGGTTTTCCATTAATTGCTGGAAGCCTTTTCCTGATTGGGGTGGGCGCAATTCATCTCGGGATGACATCGGACACTTTAAATGCAATCCTCGGCTTACTTACCCTGTTAACTGGGTTCGAAATTTTATATTCGGCAATTGAAAGTTCAATCCTCGTTTCTGGATTGCTGGCTGCTACAAATTTGGGTTTGGGCATCACCGGGTCCTATTTAATGACTGCAGGGACGATACCAGCAGAAATGGAGGATGAACCATGAATGCCCCCACGATCTGGATATTTATCCCCTTTATCTCCGGATTCCTGCTCCTTTTTTTCCTGAACAAACGGAATTCTCCCCTGGTCGGAGGGGGGCTTTCAACGGTATTGGCAATAACTGCGTTGATCTTTCCCATTGACACTGCGCTCCTGCTTGGAACAGTCTCCATAAAAATCTCGCCCTCCATTCAATTCCTTGGTCGCAGTCTTTCTCTTAACACAGCAGATGGCCCCCTGATCGCAATCATTTATGGTCTGGCGGCAATATGGTTCTTCGGGACTGAAGCATCAAGATCTCCCACCCGTTTTGTTTCCCTGGGATTAATGATCGTCGCATTATTGACTGCATCAATTGCCGTTGAGCCTTTCCTGTTCGCCGCCCTTCTGCTAAACATCGCCGCGATGCTGGTTATTCCATTGCTTGTTCCCCTTTATCAAAGTCCGGGGCGCGGTGTGGTGCGTTTTCTGACTTATCAAACGATTGCCATGCCATTCATTCTTTTTTCAGGATGGATGCTGGCAGGCGTGGAAGCCAGTCCTGGAGATCTAGCCTCAACCATCCAATCTGGCACTATCCTGGGTCTGGGTTTTGCTTTTCTGCTGGGTATCTTTCCATTATACAATTGGATACCGATGTTAATGGAGGAAGCATCACCTTATACAACCGGTTTCCTGCTTTGGGTGTTGCCTACATTCATAGTGATCTTTGCCCTCGGCTTTTTGGATCGCTACACCTGGCTGCGTACATCACCCCAGTTTTCCAGCACCATTCAAATTTCAGGAATCGTCATGGTCGCAAGCGGCGGGTTACTGGCATCCCAACAAAAACATATCGGACGGATCATGGGTTATGCCGCGATTACAGAGACAGGACTAATTATCCTGGCAATGGGAATAAAATCACCAGAAGTGGTAAATACCACATTCCTGCTCCTAATTCCACGCGGCTTGGAATTAGCAATCTGGGCTTTGGCGTTATCCATCATCAAACGCAAAGCTTATTCCCTGCGATTTAAAGAGATTCAGGGAATGGCGCGTAGTTATCCCATTGCAGTGACCGCTCTTATTCTAGCGCACCTGTCAATGACAGGTTTCCCATTAGTCGCAGGATTTCCGTCACGTCTGGCGCTCTGGCAGGAACTGGCCACGCAGTCACTGGTTACTTCCTTTTGGGTTTTTGTGGGACTTATGGGGTTGTTGGTATCTGCCCTCCGAACACTGGCTGTATTCGTGATGGCAGAAGAAAACAAGGTTTGGGAGTGGAAGGAATCCTGGGTTCAAACCGCAATGCTTGGGCTGGGTGTGATCGGATTATTCATTCTGGGCATATTTCCACAAATATTGCAGCCGGTTATCGTCAACCTGCCCGCTTTATTTATACATCTCGGTCAATAGGAATTACTAAATCGAGAAATAATCTTTAGCAATCATGTATAATTTAATTATCAACACGAATTTCAATAGATATTTCCATCAAGGGTAAACAATTTCTGACCCAAAGACGCAAATCGAACTTTCCAGCACTTGATGCGTTTCATTGGTGTGTTTTCCTTATTATCCAGACTGCCTATTCCCCAACAATAAATCGGAGTTAATTATGGAATTTGAACAAATCATCAAACAACTCGAATTTCTCGATAAACAACAGCGTGAGAACAAGGATATCCTCACCGCGTTAAGTGAGCGTTTGAATTCCTTTGAATCATCTGTAAATGTCGTCTCAAAGCAAGTCAAACCGTTGGGCAAACAAATTTCAGAACTCACACCAATCACCAAACGTGTCGAACAATATGAAACGATGCTGGGCAGGCAGCGCACAGACATTATCCAGATTATCGAGGAAAACGACAAAGCTCACACCCTCGCCGAGCGTGAAATCACCAGGCAAATCCAACCTGAGCTTAGTGATCTTCAACAAATCCTTGCTCAGCTTAAAACCACAACCAACGTGAGTATTCAAGAGGTAAAGAGGGAACTCAAAGAGCGGACCAATGAGATCCAGCGAATGTTGACGAACATAAGCGATTTTAAGACGCATGTTGATCAGGCGGCGCGCTCCAATGAGGACGTTCTTCATGCATTAAAAGCATTGGATGAAACCCGTAAGAATGACTTAAAACAGATCACTGACATTCAGGGGGAACTGGCTGCCATCCGCAAACGGGTAGACGAGAACCGTGATAAATACACCATGACTGCCGACACTGTACGCAATGTCGAAAACCGTTTTAAGGATTTATTAGCATCTGAACTGGAACGCAAACAGGCGCAAACGACCTTCCTTGACCAGCAAGCGATCGCGCAAATTGACCGAGACCGTGCATGGAAAGATTGGAAGGAAAAATATGAAGCATTCCAAAAGGAATCAGCCGGGTTGGATGGCCACATACAACTCCTGGATGATGCCTTGCGCGGCGCAAAAAAAGCCCAGGAAACCTATCTGGAACTAAACACGAAACTGGAACGCCGCATCAATGAAGTAACCGAAATGCAGCGCCTTGCAGAAGATCGTTTGCGACAGGAGTGGGTCACGTTTAAAGTTGACGACCAAAAACGCTGGATGGGCTACAGCCTTTCCAATGAAGAATCATTCCGGGACATTCGCAAAGACTTGCAAAAAACAGACGAACGCATTTCCCCCATGACCGACGTAACCCAGGTTTTACAGGATCAAATGCACCAGATCACTGACACCACAGAAAAGGAACTTCAGGAAATTATAAACGTGGTGCATGAATGGATGACATCCTATCAACGCATCATGGGTCATGGTAAGAAGAAAACGAAATAACCTCAGGAATCATCATGCGAGTTATAGGCACGGCAGGTCATGTTGACCATGGAAAATCCACACTGATTGCAGCTCTAACAGGCACTCACCCTGATCGTCTCAAAGAGGAACAAGCCCGCGAGATGACCATCGAACTCGGCTTTGGCTGGATGACTTTACCCAATGGCGAAGAGGTGGGAATTGTAGATGTGCCTGGACATCGTGATTTTATTGAGAACATGCTTTCAGGTATC
Source organism: uncultured Anaerolinea sp. (assembly GCA_964385315.1). Classification (GTDB taxonomy): domain Bacteria; phylum Chloroflexota; class Anaerolineae; order Anaerolineales; family Villigracilaceae; genus Villigracilis. The sequence continues at coordinate 6,767 of CAYLOW010000011.1, read as the reverse complement.
GGCGGTATAGACGCTGCACTGCTGGTTATCGCGGCTGATGAAGGAATTATGCCGCAAACGAAGGAACACCTGGCGATATTGGATCTACTGCAAATACCCAGTGGTTTGATCGTGCTGACAAAAACCGACCTCGCTCCAGACCTGGAATGGCTCGAGCTGCTTGAGATTGACATCCGCTCCGCCGTGAAGGAAACAGTCCTGCATGACGCACCGATCGTACGTGTTTCTACAAAAACCGGAACCGGGCTGGACGCTCTCGTCGCCACCCTCAGTAAAATTTTGGAGGAAAAACCTGGAAGGCTGGACCTAAATCGTCCGCGGCTGCCGATTGACCGTGTCTTTAGCATAAGCGGATTCGGGACGGTGGTTACCGGGACTCTCAGCGATGGTCATTTTTCCCTTGGCGATGAAGTGGAAATTTTACCCGGTGGAATGAAAGGCCGAATCAGGGGACTGCAAACGCACAAGAAAAAAGAAGAAAGAGCAGTGCTTGGTTCACGAACAGCAGTGAACATCTCGGGGATAAACACCGAGTTGATTCAACGGGGCGAAGTGGTTACTCACCCGGGTCAATACCAGGTGACACGTAGAGTCGATGCGCGTTTTCGGCTGCTCAAAGATGCATCAACATCCATCAGACACGGTGATGAAGTGAAATTTTTTACCGGCGCAAGTGAAACGATTGCGAATCTCCGCCTGCTTGGAACTGAAGAACTCCTCCCGGGAAACGAAGCCTGGATTCAGCTTGAACTACGCGACCCTGTGGTCACTGTACGCGGCGATAAATATATTCTCCGGCGGCCCTCTCCCAGTGAAACCCTGGGCGGCGGAAGCATAGTAGACCACCAACCAAAGGGCAGACACAAACGTTTCAATGAAGGCGCCTTGCGATCCCTTGAGTCGCTATCCCAAGGTTCACCCGCAGATATTCTGTTCGAAGCCGCGCTGGCGCTAAACGCTGCACCGATCAAAGAAATGGTCACAAAATCGCGCCTGGAATCATCTGTTGCAGAAATCGCGATTCAGGAATTAATTGCCAGTGGTCAGTTGATCCCTTTGGAGGAAAGGGCACAGGCAGGGTCCAACAACGCGCTTGCCATTGCCCTGCCACACTGGAACTCCTTGAGCGGAAAAATATTACAAACCATTAATGCATATCACCAGATGTTCCCTCTTAGGCAGGGAATTCCCCGCGAAGAATTGAAAAGTAAAATAAAATTATTACCACGTCTTTTTAACGTGATTATCAACCGACTGCTATTGGAAAATGCGATCACCGATCACTCTGTCTGGCTGGCGAAGACCGGACATGAGATCAAACTGGCTGGGATAGACCTGATGAAAGCGATGGAATTACAAAAGGCGTTTGAAAAAAATCCATATGCCACTCCGAGTTTCAAGGAATGCGAAAACCTGGCTGGCGAAGAGGTAATCAACGCGCTGGTTGAACTCGGAGAACTGGTGGCTGTCTCGCAGGACGTTCTCTTCCGCAAAAACGATTACGATGCGCTTGTGTTAAAAGTCCGTACAGCGATCGAGACGACCGGGGAAATCACATTGGCTGAAGCAAGGGATATAATGGGCACAACCCGAAAATATGCTCAGGCTTTACTAGAACACATGGATGCCATTGGAATGACTGTAAGAACTGGGGAAGTACGGAATCTCAAAAAGTAATTAATCAAAGGTCTCGATTGCCATGTTTGAGATCCGCCCTTCCGATTTTCTAATGTAATGACAAACATAAGGAGCGCCAATGTGCGGACGATTTACACTTACCGTAGACCCTGCAAAATTAATGGGAGTGTTTGAAGATTTCTCCTTCCCCGCCCAATTCGCACCCCGTTATAACATTTCCCCGGGACAGCCAGTCTTGGCAGTTCCAAACGACGATAAAAACAAAGTCGACTTTTTTCATTGGGGATTAATCCCTTCGTGGACGAAAGATCCTGCAATTTCAAAAAAACTTATCAACGCGCGCAGTGAGACCATCGCGGAAAAGCCATCTTTTCGGGGAAGTTTCAAGTACAAACGCTGTCTTATCCCCGCTGATGGTTTTTACGAGTGGAAAGTGCAGAGCGAAAAAAAAACGAAAACACCTTTCTTCATTCACATGAAAGATCGCCAGCCTTTTGCTTTTGCCGGTCTATGGGATGAGTGGCTTTCGCCTGACGGGAACTCCATCCGTACATGTACCATAATTACCACAACGCCCAACGAATTAATGTCTGACCTGCACAACCGTATGCCGGTAATTTTGGATCAACAGGACTTTGGAATTTGGCTAAATCCAATCCCACAGTCTTCTGAGAACCTTAACCATCTTTTCAAACCCTTTCCGGCGGACAGGATGTCTGCCTACCCGGTATCTACCAGGGTAAATACTCCTGTAACTGATCTACCTGATTTAATATTCCCACTGGAGAAATAAACAAACGGAACACTCAGCACATCTTGCGTGAACCATTAGTTTTTACAAATGATTTCGCTTTCGCGCCGTTTCCCTGCACTAGCATCACGTAATTTTGTCATATTCTTGGTCGGGCATCTGTTTTCATTGCTCGGCACCTCCATGCAGAACACAGCCCTGCCGCTTCTTGCTTATCGTCTCAGCGGGCATCCGTTTGACCTCGGGCTGATCGGATTTGCGGTCACTCTGCCTACATTTTTCCTCGCCATCCCAGGGGGTGTGTTAATTGAGCATGTTGATAAACGTAAAGCCATAATCATTTTGCAAATCGTGATGATGCTCGATACTTTCGCACTGGCGTTCCTCACCTTAAGCGGGCAAATTCAAATCTGGCATATTATCCTCACTTCGCTGGTTCTGGGCATTGCCTCTGCATTTGAGATTACCGCCCGCCAATCCATGCTGATCGAATTGGTAGGCCGTGACGCCCTTCCGAATGCTATCGCACTACAAGCCACTGCGTTCAACATCTCACGTGTATTAGGCCCCGCTCTCATCGTCCCTGTTTTCCTGCTTTTCCCTAAAAACAGCGAAGGCTGGGTATTCCTCTTAAACAGCATTAGCTTTATTACCATTGTTATCAGTCTGTTTTTTGTTCAGGCAATTTATAAAACACCTGTGGAGCCCCGCACACGCCCCATGCTTTCCGAGCTGCGCGAAGGAACTCAGTATTTATTAGACACTCCGGCTGTCGGTTTCCTGATCATCATTGCTGCCACGCTTGGCCTCTTTAGCTTTCCAATTGTGCAGCAGTTACCCTTAATCTCCAAGGACCTCCTTGGACAAGTCGGCGACACAAAAGCTATTGTCGATATGCGTAACAGCTTTTTATATACCGCACAGGGGGTAGGTGCGTTAATTGCAGCAGTCTCTGTTGCCGTAAATAATAGTGAACATCGGCGCGGCCTTCGGTTATTACTTGGTGAAGCCGCATTTATTCTGGGTATGATGACCATTCCCCTTTCGCGTTCTTTAGGGATGGCTGTTATCATTATTGCCGTTATGGGTTGGGGCTCTGTAATCCAGCTTGCAACGATGAATACATTGGTTCAAACCCAGGTTCCTGATAATTTACGTGGACGGGTTTTCAGCATCTATCTGTGGGCACTGCAAGGCGTGACGCCATTCGGAAGCCTCTTAATCGGCTGGATGGCCCAGAAATACCGCCTTTCCACTACCACGATGGTATGCGGATTAATATCACTATTGATAGTAGGCGGGATCCAGGTCTTTCGCCCCATTGTTCGGCAGCGAAATATTACGGGTTAACACAGGATTAGCGTTTGATAGGCAGCTTGACTTGAATTTTTTGCCCGTGTTATGATGAACAATATGCAAAATAAATTCACAGAAGAAGCGCAGATTTCGTCCGAGTCAGATAACAATGCAGGGCAGATGGAGGCTTTATCTTCCCCTTCAAGAAAACCTGGTTTGGCAGCCCGTTGGATGACTCTCCTTGTTCAAATGGGACTTGGCGAGTCCTTGTTGAAAACCGGCACAAATGTTTTTTCCATCCTTGCAATCCTGGCAGTGATCTTACTTGCCCAAGCTTATTACCGCCATATGCCGCGCACGCTTTCAGTGAACAGCAGTCAACAGGCTTCATTTTCTGCCCCCACAGCAGCAGTTGATATCAATTCGATACCATCGCAGGATATTCCCGTCATTTCAGGTATAGCTCGCGCTGCGCAAATCCACACCAATGTGCCTTCTCGTCCGCGCCAGGATATCATCACTTATACCGTAATGGATGGGGATACTGCTTTCGGTATCGCTGATAAGTTCGGCCTTGAACCACAAACCATTCTATGGGGTAATTACGGTATCCTCTTGGATGACCCGCACTCGCTGAAACCCGGTCAAGTATTGAATATTCTTCCAGTGAATGGTGTTTATTGGGAATGGCTGGGCGGAATCCCATTTGGAGATTGGGCAAAATTCTACGGAGTTACCGCGGCAGATGTGATTGAATTACCTGGTAATCATATTGACCTGAATACCGTAGGAGACTACAACAATGCGAATATTAAACCCGGCACATGGTTGATCATCCCCGGTGGTTCGAGGGAGTTTGTTAATTGGAGTGCACCGCTGGGGGTGACTCGGGAGAATCCTGCATCTGCCCGTGTCCTCGGCCAGGGCGCCTGTGACCCAGTCAGCGGCGGGGCAGTAGGATACGGCACATACGTTTACCCAACCAATAAACACTACCTTTCCGGATTTGATTATTCTGAGAAAACGAACCACCGCGGCATTGATCTGGCAGGGAGTGAAGGGGAAGGTGTATATGCAACAGACGCCGGGGTGGTTGTATATTCCGGCTGGAACGATTATGGCTACGGCAACACGGTTATGGTCGATCATGGCAATGGGTATCAGTCTTTATACGCCCATCTGAGTGCCATCTATCGCGGCTGCGGGCAAAGTGTTGGGCAAGGCGAAGGGATTGGTGCCATCGGATCCACGGGACGTTCATCCGGTCCGCATCTGCATTTTGAACTCATGACCGCAACCTGGAAAGTGAATCCCTGGGATTATTTGCCCCCCCCATAATGGCTTGTCAAAGTGGAAAGGCTATAATATAATCCCTTTCGCTTCACCGGGTGCATAGCTCAGTTGGTTAGAGCACTACTATCACACAGTAGGGGTCGGGAGTTCGAGTCTCTCTGCGCCCACAATATAAAAACAGCCGTCCAAAAATAGGACGGCTGTTTTTATATTGTATTCACTTATACGGCTTTTACCCTGACGAATCGAACCCACTTTTCCTGGAAATCGATCGCGTCAACGCGCCAGCCTGCATTCAACCAGGCTTGCTCTTCAAAATGACTTTCTTCGTTTTGATTTGCCCACCACGCGTAATTTTGGTAAGCCGAGGGCGGCAATTTGTGATCCAAAATAATTTCAATCTGATCAAAAGTAAGGGTGTCTTCTTCCTGTATTAAAGCAAGACCACTCAGATATTGCTCAATGGGGGCGTATGTACCGGGCATAATTTACTCCATTTCTTTCACGTATTTAGTTATTTTTCTGAGTCGGCTGGTATATTCTTTTTCAGGACAAATATTTAGGTCCGAGTCATTATTTTGAGACTTGTCAAATTTTTTCAGATAAGATAATCATTTACACTATTTCCGCTGGCGACAAGCTTATGGTCTCATCACCCCACCTCCAAGCGGCTAAATCAGATGGTTCAAAATGATGACTCTTGTTTAAGTCCACTGGACTTTACTGCATAAGTATAACCTTTGATAAAGATATTATGTCAGGGATATTTGTTAAGTACAATTCAGGGCTATGAATGATCCTGGTTATGGCTAAGCAAATGCTTTAAGGGGGCGGGTAAATACCTTATCAACCAATTTCGAGGCAAACCCAGGTGGTTTGTTAATACAAGCCAGGAAATCAATTCCGGCTTCCTCTCCTTCAAGCATTGAAACATCGGATATGGCTCCCCGCACATCAATATCCTCTCCAAAATGCATCGCTGCGATTAAAGATGGAACTAGAAAGGCATCACTTTTACAGTTAAGATATCGTCAATATCCTTAGGGAACTCGATACCAGATATAATCCGGAAATTTTTCAATAGTCCTGGCCATCTCTACCTTTGACCAGCTAATTAAATTCCCATTCCGATTAATCATTTCCGGCTGGTGGATAATCATCATGCTCCTGAATAAATATCAATGGACACGGTGTATCTGGTACATGGAAATAACGTTTTATTCAATGTTTGACTCAGGTCTATATTTTTTGCGTTTCAAATAATAAAGCTGTTCCTGACTCAAAGAGCTCTTTAAGATTTTGACCATGGTACTTTTGATGACTTGCAATGCAATCGCTGCTTGGATCCAAAGCCCCATCCCGATACGCTTTTGCCTAAACGCCCGGTCTCTTATATTTGAAACGATTCAAGGGTTGAGGTGAGTAAAAACACCCCATCGCAAATAATCAATTGGCGTTAATTTCTTGCTGGAAAAATTGTTATAATTAGTAGTTGCGCCAAGCAGTTCCAAGATTACCATTGTCTCGCAACATTTGTGACAGATTGAACAGTTCTCGAATCCATGCATATGCAATTTATCGGCACACACACGCAGTTTGTGATACGGGGCAGGCCATGCTTTCAGCACGGCCGTCTTATCATAGCGGCTGACCGAAGCGCCATGGTGGACGAATTCCGTACTTTCTGTGGACAATAAATGATCGATCAATGGGCTGCTGCCTTGCGGGAAAAGCTTATGATATGAAGGCATGCCGGATGGCACATAAAAACGTCTCAACCAGGGACTTA
>CAYLOW010000010.1:18595-30367 GCA_964385315.1 uncultured Anaerolinea sp. | reverse complement strand
GGTCAACGAGGAATTGATCACGGTCAATGCGGAGTATCACGCCAAGATCCAGGAGTTGACCCGCCTTAACGAAGACATCAACAATCTGTTAAGCAGTGCCGATGTCGGCACCATCTTCCTGGATCGCGACCTGCGCATCCGCCTGTTCACCCCGACTGCGCAGCAGGAGATACACCTGCTCGATCAGGATATGGGACGCCCCATCAGTCATGTCACACACACGATACTTGACTGCGATCTGGTGCATGAGTCACAGCAGGTGCTCAAGACTCTCGTCAGCCGCCAAATGGAAGTGAAAAATAATCGCGGGCGCTGGTATCAGATGAAGTTGCTGCCCTATTACACCTTGCATCAACAAGTGGGCGGTGTCGTCATTACGCTGGTGGATGTGACCGCCTTTAAGCAGTCAGAAGAGGCTTTGCGCCGCAGCGAGCAGCTGTACCGCTTTCTTGTGTCCTCCCTGCCTGATACCTCTGTACTCCTGTTTGACCGGGACTATCGTTATTTGGTAGCCGACGGTGAGGTACTTGGCAAGTCGGGTTTTGACAAAGCCAAAGTGGAAGGCTTTACGCTGGCAGAGGCATTTCCACCCGAGGTGGCCGGGGAATTTCAGCTTTTGTATGATAAAGCCCTCAAGGGCGAGGCTACTTCATTTGAACATACGTACGGGGATAATTCCTATCATCAAAAGATCGTTCCAGTTCGCAATGACAGCGGCGAAACCTACGCCGGGATGGTCGTTACGCATGATATTACCGAACGGGTAAAAATAGAGGACGCGCTGCGTCTCAACCTCGAGAAATACCGCGTGCTGTTCGATATGTTCCCGATGGGGATCACCGTCGCAGATAAGGACGGGAAAATTTTCGAAAGCAACCGCGAAGCCGAACGCCTGCTGGGTATCTCCAAAGAGGAACAGGAGCGCCGCGTAATTGACGGCACGGAATGGAAGATCATCCGCCCCGATGGTTCGCTCATGCCGGCGGAGGAATATGCCAGCGTCAGGGCATTGAAAGAGAACAGGCTGGTCGAAAATATCGAGATGGGTATTGTCAAGGGGAAGGACAACCTGACATGGATCAATGTGACCGCCGCCCCCTTTGGCGATTACGGCGTGGTGGTTACTTATTCGGCCAGTAAAACAAAACTTTAATCATATTCTGCGGCGCATGTCTTATCAAGAGGCAAACATGAAACGTAAGGACCCCGGGAACACCCAGGAAAAGTTTCCTGATCTGCGAAAGCAGGCTGAGAAGCTGTTAGCCAGCAGGGGGGACTTGCCGGAATTAAAAGTTGAGTCATTGGAGGACGCCCAGCGCTTAATTACCGAACTGCAGGTGCATCAGATCGAACTGGAAATGCAAAACGATGAGTTGCGTAAAATGCAGGAACTGCTTGAAGTGGAACGTGGAAAATATGCCGACCTGTATAACTTCGCGCCGGTCGCTTATTTTATTTTCGATGATCGCGACATAATCCTTGACCTCAATTTGGCTGCCGCAGAATTGATCGGCAGCGAACGCAAATATTTGGTCGGTCACCCGCTTACCGCTTACGTAAACCCCGAATCCATTCAGGTTTTTGTTGAGCATCGCCGGAAAGCTTTGGAAAGAAGTCATCCGCAGACATGCGAACTAACAATTCGTCGTCGCGACGGCGTGCAATCCATCGTTCAGGTCCTCACCGTGGTGCTGGAGGATAAAGGCGAGCATTCGCTCTGGCGTTCAGTGATGACGAACATTACAGAACGCAAAAAAGTCGAGGAGGAATTGAACTATCAGGCGGGTTTGCTGGGCAGCGTTTCCGATGCCATTATCGCCACGGACGCCGCACTGCGCATCGTCAGTTGGAACAAGCACGCTGAATTTCTATACGGTTGGAGTGCCGCGGAGGTGATCGGACAACACATTGACGAACTTTGCCGCACCGAATTTATCGGGCAAACACAAGCCGAGGCGCACGCTAAATTTCTTGCGGAAAATGTTTGGCGCGGCGAACTGCGCCAGCGGCGGCGCGACGGATCCATGTTATGGGTCACGGCTTCGGTTTCCAAGTTGTCAGATGCGCGGGGAAATTTCATTGGCGGCGTGACGATCAACCACGAAATCACCGAACGCAAACGCAATGAAAATATCATACAGGCCCGTTTTCGCATCACCGAATTTTCCGCAAATCATTCCTCCGATGAGCTGCTCCAAAATACACTGGATGAACTCTGTATGTTAACCGACAGCCCGATCGGCTTCTTCCATTTTGTTGAACCCGACCAAAAAACACTCTCGCTTCAGGCATGGTCAACGCGCACACTGCAGGAATTTTGTTCTGCGCGGGGCGGCGGGCAGCATTATGATATTGACCAGGCAGGTGTCTGGGTCGATTGCGTGCGTGAAAGGCGGCCTGTCATTCACAATGATTACGCCAATCTTTCGCACCGTAAGGGCCTGCCGGAAGGACATGCCCCGGTCATCCGCGAGATGGTTTTCCCCATTATGCGGCACCAGAAGATCGTTGCCATCATTGGCGTGGGGAATAAACCCCTGGATTACACCGGGGAGGATGCAGCTTATGCTTCGCGTCTTGCGGATTTGATCTGGGATATTACCGAGCGCAAGCGGGCGGATGAAAGCCTGCGCCTTTACGTAAAGGAAATTGAATCCTTGCACGAGCAGATGCGCGAACAGGCCATCCGCGACCCGTTGACTGGTTTATATAACCGTCGTCACATGAAGGAAGTATTTACTTGCGAATTTTCCCGCGCCGAGCGCGAGGGATACACGGTCAGCATCATCATGCTCGACATGGATGATTTGAAGCGAATTAATGACACCCACGGCCACCACATTGGAGACCGGGCAATTCAAACGTTCGCTTCTGAGATCCTAAGCATGATCCGCGCCGAGGATACCATCTGCCGTTACACCAACGGGGATGAATTTGTCGTCATTCTCAACAAAACGATCCCGGCAGATGCATTGAAGCGCGTTGAAGAGTGGCACAATTCATTGTTGAAGCGCCCGATGATCGTGGAAGAGAAGAGTGTCCCGATCAATTTTACAGCAGGAATTGCCGGATTCCCCATGCACGGGAAATCGGTTGATGAGGTTGTCAACCATGCTGATATCGCCCTCTACCGTGCCAAAGCGCAAGGACGCGGGCGCACGCTTGTATTTGAGCAGACAATAGGAAAATGAGACCGCAGAGGATGTTCCGGTCATGGCTGGGCTGCCTTTTTTCGCTTCGGCTTCTTACTTCTTCCTGACATTACCGAACCAAATAGCTGAAATTTGTCATTCCCGAAGGAGCATCCGGGACGGTGTTCGAGCGCCAGCCGGAAATCCTCAACCCGGCAAAAGGCGAAGCATCCTTTTTATAGAACGCTCGTTAAATACCTGCAATAACAGAAAAGCCAGTCCGCTACAGGACTGGCTTTTTAATCAAAGTAATTTTTCCAATTCAGGAACTAAGTTCGGTAAATCGTTTTGAACGGTGTCCCACATTAATTTCTCGTCAATTTTGAAATAGACATGAACCAGGCGATTCCTCATGGCACGCATCAGCGGCCATGGGATCTCAGGATATTTTTCTTCGACATCGCCTGGAATTTGATTCGCCGCTTCACCAATGATGATGAAATTCATTTCAACCGCGCGGATGGATTTATCGTCGTCCTTAAAAGTCTCATAATCCATACCGTCTGTAAATTGCTGAATTTCAACAATTGCATCCAGAATATCGCGGATGCGGTCCCGCCAATTTCTAGGTGACACGGATCAATTCCCCCATGATGCGGTCTTTTAGGGCGGGCTTTAAACTGTCGGGCGTCCCCAGATCAACGGAACAACCAAGAACCTTTTCAAGATAATCCTGTAAAGCGAATAACCCGAAATACCCAACGGGGCGGTTGAACTCCACGAGCAGGTCCACATCACTGGTGGATGTATCTTCATTCCTCGCCACCGAACCAAACAACTGCAATGATTTCACCCCGAACTTGTTTATCAGTTCGGTATTCCTTTGTTTTAGGGTTTGAAGAACATCTTCCTGTTTCATGGTGTTATTATAACTCGCAACAACTGGCTGTTTGTCATTCCCGACAGAGCATCCGGGACGGTGTTCGAGCGGAGCGAGAAATCTTTCCTGTCAACGGTTAAGGTTTCTCCTCGAAGAACTCTCGTCGAAACGACAAATCATAATATGCTCTTTCAAGACCTACGGCATTATGTCGTTGCGATACCTATCCCGACGATCTTTCGGGAACCGCCGCTCTTGTTTTTTGGCGGTGCGGCAACCTCCTTGCCTTTTGCACAATGTCATTCCCGCAGGAGCATTCGGGATAAGTATTCGAGCGTCAGCAGGAAATCTTGCTCGCGATTATACAACAAGGCGCGATGCGCGCTACGACCGTATCGTGCACAGCGACTGGCGAATTTCTCCGAGGTGATAGGCGGTATGAGCCACCAGTGCGATCATTTTTCCAATGTCTTCTTCGCTTGTCCACGCCGGGGTGGTCTCGATCAGCGAAATGATGCGGCCATAATTTGCGCGCAGCTCTGCCTGAATGTCCGCCCACTCTTCGGGAGTTACCACATTCACCGTGCGCCAGATTTCACCCCAATCAGCCTGTTGAAAATTCGGGTCACGGATCGAGCGCTCGAGCACATCCAGATAGAACGAAGTGTGCTTCACCTGGGCAGACAGCGCCGCGCACCTGCCGCCCACGGGAACGGACGCCTCCCCGGCTGTGATATCAGCCAGCGACTCGAACAGGGATGTATTCCGGTCGAGATAAATGCCATGCACGTGGTCAAATGTCTCTTCCAGCAGCATTAACAACGCTTTCGTAAAATGTTCCGGTTGAATTGTGCTCATCGTTCCTCCTGCCCCAAAGCTGGTTGCTGCGGGGGTTCCAGCGAAGACCCGCTTTCCGAATGAATCGCCACATTGTCCTGACCGTTCCCCTTGGCCCGGTACATGGCCTGATCGGCAAATCTTATAATGGTCTGCGCGTCATGGTTTTCAAGCGGGAACATGCAAATACCAATGCACAACGTCACCTTGTATTCAATTTCGCCCCGCATCCGGGTTGTGCTGATCAGCGAACTCAAACGCTGCGCGAAGACCAGGGCGTCCTGTGTATCTTTTAACCCTTCCAGGATGAACAAAAATTCATCGCCGCCCCAGCGCCCCACCACATCGTGATAACGCTTGGCTTCATTCAACTGCTGCGCGATCTCACACAGCACCTCATCGCCAACGTGGTGGCCGAATGTATCGTTAATGGACTTAAAGTGGTTCAGGTCCATCATCAGCACCGCCCCCATCTGATCAGGCTTCGGGCGTTTAATGGCGCGTTCAAGAAAGTTATCAAGATAGCCGCGGTTGGGTAAACCCGTCAGCTTGTCGTGAAAGGCCATGAATTGCAGGTCCTGCTGCTGCCGGTTCAATTGTTGGTTTTGCAGGGATATGGTTTTAAACACCGCAGATAGCCTGAGCATGACCAGCATGAAGATCACGCAGCTGCTGGCAACCACAAAGACCCCGTCCATAGGCTTATGCCGTAAATACTGGATCAGATATGCGGCCGGGGTCAGAAAGAATGACAATCCCAGCAAATAAATATCATCCCGCGCGTAAGGATCCGGCCTGGCCGCCGGGGTTAAAAATGTGCGGCTTGAAGGATGTAAGATCGCCGACGCCATGGTCAGGTAGGCCAGGGCAAAGGCCATATCTGAATAATAGACCAGATCGCTCGGGCCTTTATGAACGAAAGGTGTCGGCCACCCGCTGACGCCAATGGATTGCAGGTACGCGCCCAGTACAAAGAGCAAACTCGCCGCGAAGGTCAGCCTGAAACTCCAGGTTTTGCCCGTTGGGGTTGCCAGCGGAATGCACCAGATCGCGATCACCACGACCAGCCCGATCGGAATGCCGGCATCCTTTACCCAGTTAAATACGTCCCCGGATTGCTTCAGGTTCGGGTTGATTTGAATCAGCCAGATCAAAGAGAAAAAGCCGGTGGCTACGATCAGCCCCTGGATCAGGGAATCCCGGTTGATCTGTTGACGTATTGAATACAGGATGACCCCCAGCCCGCAGAAAGCAATGATCATGCCCATCGCGTAGATAAAGACACCCGTGGTTGGGCTGAGGATCGGGCGATTCAGGTAATACATTTCTGTATAAAAGAAATCACCGATGATACTGATCACGGTGCCGACCGCCACCAGTTCCCACCCCCGGCGGGGTTGTGGATGTGAGATCAACAGTCCGGCGTAAATACCAATACCCCCATAGATCCCCATAAAGCGTACCAGAATCGTCTCGATCTTTAGATCGAGATGCAGCAGCATCAGGGAGGCGACAGACAATCCCACAATAAAATAAAGGAGCCGCTTTGGTTTGGTCATAAAGGTCGTTGCACGGTCCATGGCAGATGAAAAAATTCAAATAATTTCAAACAACGGGGCAGGCACGCAGGCTGCCCTTGAGCCTTATTCATGCGTTAATTATAGCCTGTTGTTTTACAAGATTCCGCCTTTTCACTTCATTTTATATCTCAACTCTTGCCGGGCAGGATATGCTGCAAAAAAGCATCCACGATCTCGGGGTCAAAATGTTTGCCGCGCTGTTCCTGAATGTATTCCTCTGTTTTTTCATCCGTCCATTTTCCACGGTACGGGCGGTCATTGGTCAGCGCATCCCAGACATCGATCACCGCAAAGATGCGCGCAGCCAGCGGAATGCGATATCCTGTTAAACCATGCGGATACCCGCTGCCATCCCATTTTTCGTGGTGATAGCGTGGTATATCCAGCGCGGGCCTCAGGTAATGGATCGGGGCCAGCATTTCATACGCATAGACCGGGTGTTGGCGCATGATCTCCCAATCCTTGCTGGTAAGTTTCCCCGGTTTAAGCAGAATGCTGTCGGGGATGCCCATCTTGCCAATATCATGCAGCAGTGCGCCGCGGCGCATGTGAATGATCTCGGGGTCCGGCGTGCCAATTTGCCTGGCCAGTTTCACGGTCAGGGTGGTGACGCGCTGTGTGTGTCCTTCCGTTTCCCTGTCGCGCAAGTCCAGCGCCCGCGACCAGCCTTCAATGGTGGCATCGTACGCCATGGTTAAATCGAAATTGGAGCGCTGCAGGCTCTCGAATAACTGAGCATTGTCGATGGCAATGGCGGCCTGGCTGGCAAGCATGTTGAGAAAGTTGAACCATTCCGGGTCTGGCGAAAGCGGTGAGCGCTGGAATATCTCCAGCACGCCCACGATCTCGCCTTTTGCCACCAGCGGGGCGCCGACATATGCGGCAAAGTTCTCACCCGCCAGCGCAAGGGTTTCTGTAAGTATATTATCCACCTGCGTCAGATCGGGAATGTGAAGGGTCTTCCTTTCAAGGATCACGCGTCCGGCATACCCTTCACCGGTCCCCAGTTTTGTGTGCAGCAGGGCGTTTGAGCGAAACCCATGGCCGCCCGCGTAATCCAGAGTGACTGAGTTCTTATTGAAAAGCAGGACCGAAGCCGCGTCTATTTTAAGCTGGGCTGATACTTCGCCCAGGAACACCTTTAATGTGAAGCGCAGGTCATCGCTCGATTTGATGACATCATCAATATTGCGCAGGGCATTTAATCGTTCCAATTGATTCTGAATGTTCTCCTGCGCCAGCTTGCGTTCTGTAATATCGGAAATTAAGTTCAGGCTGCAGCGTTTTCCAGCGAGTTCAATACTTTCACTGGATACCAGAAAATCCCGTATTTCGCCGCTGCGCATTCGATACTGCAATTCAAAGTCTTTTAAATACCCCCGCCTGGTTAGTTCTTCTATAAACCGCCGCCGATCGTTCTCACCGACCCAAACATTTAATTCCGTCGATGTATGCCCGATCACTTCCTCCCTGTGAAAACCGGTTGTTCTGAGAAATATATCATTCACCTCAACATATCTTCCGTCTTCCATCGATGCGATCGTGATCGACTCGGGGCTGGCCTGAAAAGCCTTGGAGAATTTCTCCTCGCTCGTTCGGATCATCCTCTCGGCCTGCTTGCGCTCGCTGATATCCGCGATGATGGCCATCCGTCCAATAATATTTCCGGCGCCGTCATACATGGGGGCTGAAGACAGGCTCACATCAACCAGCGAGCCGTCTTTACGCAGGCGAACGACTTCCTGGTCACTGAGCAGTTTGCCCTGAAGCATGATCTGATCGGTCCACGCCTTGTATTCAACTAGTTTATCTGCAGGCACGATCGGGTTAGGCCGCCCGATGACCTCCCGGGCGGTCCAGCCAAAGATCCTTTCCGCAGAGGAATTCCACAGTTGGACGTTCCCATTCAGGTCGATCAGGATGATCGCGAGCGGCGAGACCTGGATCAATGTCTCGAGTCTTGCCGTGCTTTCCTGCAGCGCCTCTTCCGCCTGTTTCCGTTTGGTAATTTCCGCAAAAACAGCGACCATGTTTTTCGGAGCCGTTTGAAACGCGCTGACTTCAAATGCCCCCACGATCTGATCGTCCTGATAGGCTATTTGTTCTGTTGACCATGATATGCCTTTTGCCGCCGCGTCACGGTAGCGCTCCGGCACCTCGGTATTAACGAGCGCGGGGAACGCTTCATCGATCGCTTTACCGATAAACGTTGTATTATCCACGCCGAGTAATTTGTCTGCGGTTGGATTGGCGCCCAGGAAGATCAGTTGATCGTCATCATTTAATTTATAGAAGTGCATGCCAAGCGGTGAGTTTTCGATCATTTTTCGATAAAGGTTTTCACTCTCACTCACCGCATTCTCTGCCAGGATGCGCCCGGTCACATCCCTGCTTGCCGCATGGATCTCCAAAATCTTTCCGGATGCCTCATCAAAGACCGTGCGGCTGGTGGTTTCCATCCAGATATAGTCGCCATTTTTATGGCGGGCGCGAAATACGGTCGTGGATACAACAGGCTGGCTGATGATGGATGTTCGCGATCGGTCCACGGTGGGAATATCATCGGGGTGAACAAACTCAAAGGAGGAATGCCCGATCAATTCCTCCGGTTCATATCCCAACAATGCCCGGCATGCGGGCGATACATAAAGATAAAAACCTTGCGGATCGTGGCGCGAGATCATATCGCTTGAATTTTCTGCCAGCAGGCGGAACCGAGATTCGCTTTCAAGCTGCGCTGCCTGCGCCTGGTTCAGCGTGTCAACCTGGCTTTTTAGATCAATGAACGCCTGCTGCATTTGACCTGTCATCCGGTTGAAGGATTGCCCAAGTTGTCCAAGTTCATCATTGCGTAAGACTGCAACACTTTGTTTCAGATGCCCGTCTGCCAATTGTCTGACTGCGTCACGCAACCCAAGCAGCGGCGACACAATGCGGGTACGTGTAAACCATACGGTATTGTAGAGCAGCAGACCGATCGCCAGCAGGGTGATAAACAAAACCATGGCTGGTATCGTAAAGGGCCGCAAGGCTTCCTTGATGGGCAGTTCTACAACGGCAAACCACGGGACTGTTTTAAACGGCCGGGCCGATGCAAGAACTTTTTCTCCCTTGATTCCTGTATGGGTATTCAGGCTGAATGCGGAACCTTCCCGGGGTGATCGTCCCGCGAATTCTTCAGGGGCAGTTCCATGATTCAATGATCGTGGTCCGGGAAAAGCCAGCAATTGCCCGGCGCTGTCGGTGATATAGACATAACCGGTATCTCCCGCCTTGATATCCAACACCGCGTTCCATGGACCTGTGAGATCCACACGTACCAGCAATAAACCGGCGGGCAGGCCAATATCATCGGTCACCGTGACGGCCATTTCTACATAAGGTGTTTGTCCTTCGTAGAGAACCGGCCCGATCACCACCTCACCCAATGGCGGCAGTGATTTCAACCACACAGGTTGATCGATCTTTGTTTGTTTGGTATGGCCTGCTGCGTTTTGCTGGAAAAGGATGTCCCGATCAGGGCTGAGCAGAAATACATCCTGAAATGCCTGATTTCGCTTCCATAATGCGAGCAATACCTGGCTCTTATCACCCTTCGCGCCCAATCCT
This sequence comes from uncultured Anaerolinea sp., assembly GCA_964385315.1. Taxonomy (GTDB): domain Bacteria; phylum Chloroflexota; class Anaerolineae; order Anaerolineales; family Villigracilaceae; genus Villigracilis. The sequence continues at coordinate 20,330 of CAYLOW010000010.1, read as the reverse complement.
TCGCTGGCAGCCTGCAGATCGCTATTTGTTATCAGGAAGAATTGGTCAACGACACTCACGGCCCCGTGGTTGATATCATCTATTCGGGCTCGGGCCCGGGTTAAAGTTAATAAATAAACCAGAAGGATCGTGAGGGAAAGGCCGAGTACGCCGACCAGGCTCAATAACAGCATTCGGCGCATCAGGGATCGGCTGAGTGATTTGACCTGCAGGTTGGCAGGTTCTGACTTTTCCATCGGCGGTTCCAGGATTCCTTCAAACCCTTTCGGGATCATTCCATATCTACATATTCTTTTGTCACCAACAGTGTGCTGGACGGAAAAATTAACGGATGGATATCTTTCACCTGTTTGGGTAAATTTTACATCAAAATAACTCAACCCCGAACCTTGATATTTAAAATGAAATACACATCTTTACCAAAAACGTCCCGAAGGTTTCTGCAGGGAGAATTCGACCTCTCAAGGAACCTTCGGGATGTTATATCATTTTAAGATAAGGAATCCACAGCATCGATCATCGGGCTGATGTTCCCATCGTCATCGCCAAGCAGCCAGGTGAAGCATGCCAATGGACTCGCGGGGATATCCTGCGGGGTCTGCGATGGCAGCTCACTCTGCAGGAATTTGATCGCGTCTTCAAACAGCTCAATCGGGTTGATCACAGCCAGCGCGGCCCTATGCAAGATCGGCTGCCCGTTGGTACGAAACCGGACCGGGATGGGGAATGCCTTGGCGATCAGGTAGTCGACCGCGGCATGTTTGCGCAGGTCTTCCAGTTTTTCCTTCTCGCTCCCCAGGCCCATATACGCCCGCGCACGCAGAGAATAAATGATCCCCAGGTCATCGCTCACATACCAAAAATTCAAGGTGATTTCAGGCTCGTTCATGATCTACCTCCCACAAGGTCAATGCAGAATAATCGAATGATCATTCAAAGATTTCCCGCTCTATTGCCCCCCATTTCTTTTCCTTATGCCAGCTGCAAAAAAACTTCCGGCTTTTGCTCTGCAATTCGTAGCAAAGCAACAGCGGGACCGCTTGGCTTCCTCCGGCCTTGTTCCCAATCTTGAATGGTCCGCAAGCTGACTCCCATCAATCCTGCGAAAGCCGATTGCGATAATTTTAATTTTGAGCGGATGATCTGCGGAGGCGCCGGTTCTTTCAAGGAGTGAACCCGTAAAATTTTTGCGCCGGCTTTGTACGCCTTTACATCCTGAATACCCTTGAGAATTTCCTGACCGATATCACGTTTAGACATTTTCTATTTCCTTTGCGATCTGACGCAGAATATGAGCGGGAGTATTTTCCACTTCATTTTTGCTGTAAATGGTCAAAAGCCAGATTTCGTCATCCTGCTTTTTAAATAAGTAAATCACCCGAACACCGCCGCTATTACCTCTGCCTGCAATTGCCCAACGTACTTTTCGGATTCCTCCAGAGCCAGGAACAACTTTGCCCGATTCTGGATACTGAAGCAAAAAATTTTGCAGGCCAAAATACTCATCTTCAGACAGATAATCGTAAATGTATTTTGTAAAGGCAGCGGCTTCTAGGAATTCCATCATATGGATTATACGGCTATGCCGTATAATTTTCAAGCCCAATTTTTTTTGGTACTGCCATAATTCTGCCTGCGGTACAAGGCGATCTAAGTCTTGGACTTTACTCTGCAGGGATTATTAAGGATATCGCAGAGAATTTACCAAAAACCGTTTATTTAGGGCAATATCCAA
>CAYLOW010000010.1:0-18495 GCA_964385315.1 uncultured Anaerolinea sp. | reverse complement strand
AAGGAACGCGCATAATGGTATCGGTTGTTTTGGATAACCTGGCAGATAGCCTGGATATTCAGGAAATAATCAAAAGTTATCCATCATTGACAAGGGAGGCGATTCAAGCATCAATGAATTATGCGGCTGAATTGGCGCGGGAAAGATTCCTGGCGGTTGCCGCTTAAAAATGAAATTCAAACTTGACGAGAATCTGCCGACTGAAGCAGCCGTGATGCTGCATGAGGCGGGTCACGATGCTTTGACTGTGATTGATCAGAACATGGGCAGGAAGGCGGATGAATATATTGTTGACATATGCCTGCAGGAAAGGCGCGCGCTAATCACCCTCGACCTTGATTTTGCAGATATCAAAACGTACACGCCTTCCAATTATCACGGGATTTTTGTCCTGCGCGGAAAGATGCAGTCAAGATCCAAAGTTTTGGAAGCAATAAAAAAAGCTTATTCCGTATCTTCCCACGGAACCTATTGAAAAACAACTATGGATTGTTGAAGAGGATATAATTCGCATTCGAGAGTAACCAGGACAGTGAAGCAGGACATGGCAAAATAATAAAGGCGTTGGATATCCCATGGGAAACTCCAACGCCTTTTCACTTCTCAACCTATATCAACCTTCCCGGGTGCGATACGCTCCAGAAAAACATCCACGACACTCGGGTCAAAATGCCTGCCCCGCTGATCGATGATGTAGGCCAGCGCCTTTTTCTCCGTCCACTTTTTACGGTACGGGCGGTCATTGGTCAGCGCATCCCAGACATCGATCACGGCGAAAACACGCGCAGCCAGGGGAATATTCTCTCCCGCCAGACCCAGCGGATAACCGCTGCCGTCCCATTTTTCATGGTGGCAGTAGGGGATATCCAGCGCGTGCTTCAGGTAATGGATCGGCGCCAGCAGATCATGCGCAAGCCCGGGGTGCATGCGCATGACCAACCACTCATCATCGGTTAAGGGTCCTTCCTTTAGCAGGATCGAGTCGGGGATGCCCATCTTGCCGATGTCGTGCAGCAGCGCGCCGCGGCGGATGGCTGTCAGCTGGTGTCCATGGATCCGCATGGCACGCGCAAGTTTCAGGGTCAGGTCGGTCACGCGCAGGGTATGCCCTTCGGTATCCCGGTCCCGCAGGTCAAGCGCCCGCGACCAGCCTTCGATCGTGGCATCATAAGCAATATTCAAGTCCAGGTTGGAATGCTGCAGGTTCTCGAACAGTTGGGCGTTTTCGATCGCGATCGCTGCTTGGCCGGCAAGTGCCACAAGAAAATCCAGCCAGTCCGCGTCAGGCGTGAAGGCTGTCTTGCGATAGACTTCCAGCACACCCTTAACATCACCATTCACCGATAGGGGAACGCACCAATAACAATCAAACCCCTCATCCACCCACAGCTTTTCAAATTGCGGATTGCGTTGGAGGATGGGCGACCCGATCTTCAGTGAAGTGTACGGCCGGTTCCCTGAAACGACAAAGCTGGCAACGCTGTCCCTCAGGCTGATGCTTTTAAACGTAAGGCTGTGAAAACCGCTGCTGGCGGCCAGTTCCAAAAGATGAGACCCAGGTTGAAGTAGAAGCACATCCGCCGCATCCACCTTCAATTGGGAGAGGGTGTTTGTCAATAAAATATTCAGGGTCAGGTTTTTGTCACGGCTGCTGGTAATGGCCTGGTCGATGGTCCGCAGGCAGTTCAATTGTTCCAGCCGCCGCACGGTCTGCGCATGCAGCTGCATGCGCTGCAGCGCCGCGCCGGTCATTTCAGACAAAATGGAGAGCAGCCGGATCTCGTTTGGGTTGAGTTCGCGTTCGCTCGGCACAGAGACGATCAACACACCCAATATTTGTTCCGCGGTACGGATGGGCAGGAAGATGCCACCCCACCCTGCCGGTATGAGACCTCGCGAGGCAGGGCGCGCATAGGGATCACTGGCGATCTCGCGCGAGATATAAAGCTCCCCGCTTTTAAACACCCTGCCCGCGATCCCTTCGCTGCTGTGAACCCGCGGCCCGATCACCTGGTCATGCCAGCCGCGCGTGATTGTTTTTTCAAGATTTTCCGTGTGCTTATTGTAAAGTTCGATCGAACCGTGTGTGGTATTCAAAATGGCCAGGGCTTCATCCAACACGGTGGATAACAATTCATCCCGGTTTAAAATGGAGCGTATCGCGAGCGAAAGTTGATTAACGGTTTCCAGCTCCAGCACACGCTGTTGAATGGCCTCTTTGGTCTGCCTTTGTTCGGAGATATCCTGAAACACACCTTTTACCCTGTAGATCCTGCCCTGCTCATCCCGAACCGCCTCCCCGATCGTATGCACCCAGATCCGTTTGCCTAGGGCCGTGATGATTTGCAATTCTTCGCTATAGGCAGTCCCATTCTGTATGCAATCGGTAAAAAGGGCTGTGATCTTTTCACGCCATTCGGGCGCGTAGAAATTCATGGCCTCCACCACCGATGGGGCATAGCCGGCGGACATTCCATGAATGTCCGCCACCACATCAGACCAGAGTACGCGGTTCTGATCAAGGTCAAGGCTCCAGCCGCCCAGTCGTGCAACTTCTTCCGCTACTTGCAGCAGGGACAGGCTCTCTTTTAGTTTTTCGTCCACCTGCCTGCGCTCGGTGATGTCCTGGCCAATGGCAAGCAGCCCGATCACCCCGCCCTCATCATCCTTGAGCGTCTTGTCGTACCACTCGATATGACGCTCCCGCCTGTCTTTGGTTAGGATCGTTGTCACCTCGCCGCGAGTCTGAATGTCGCCGATCGCTTTCAGGAACAGGCTGCGGATGGATTCCCGGTCGCGGTCCGGCAGGAAGTTGCTGAACCAATCCCTGCCGCGCACTTCCTCCAGCGCGTACCCCGAAAGTTCTTCCATGTACGGGTTGAAGCGCAGGATGCGTCCCTGGGTGTCCAACACCAGCACAATGGTTTGCGCCGTCTCGATCAGCCCCTCGGCAAAATCCCTTTCGCGCCTGAGGGCATCCTCGGAGCGTTTCAGTTCAGCCGTGCGTTCCTGAACACGCGTTTCCAAATGATCCCGGCTCTCGCGCATATGGACCGACATGGCATTGAACGCGCCGGTTAATGTACCCAGTTCTTCGCCGATGGGCATGGGAATTTGCTCTCCCAAATGTTCCTCGTGCGTTGAGATCTGCAGCGCCTTGTCGCGCAGCTTGGCCAGCGGCGCGAAGACCAACTGTCTGGGGATCCAGTATTGAACGAAAAAAAGAAAACCCAGGATCGCCGCCAGCACCACCGAAAGCTGATAAGAGACGCTGTCTGCATCGGCGTAGGCTACCGCCAGCGGCACGCGCACCGAGACGGCGGAGATTACCTGCCCCAGATCCGCTTCGCGGTGGAAGGCACGCACTGCGCCATACTGGCGCACCAGATCGCCGGGCGCCTTTTCGGGGTCGCTGTGACAACGTAAACAGCCTTCTTCCAAAATTTCACCCGGGCGCAAGATAACAAAATAGGGTTTGCCGTCTATCGTGCGAATACCTGAACGTTCCTTTAACGACGGGTTGGTTCTCAGCTCTGCCAGGAACGCGGCTTCCCCGGCATCCGCCTCATTCTTGGGATTACGGGCATTGACCACAGCATCTTTGTAATAATAATCTTCCGCGTTGAGTCCCTTGAAGATTTCGCCCATCTCCCTGACTGCATAGCTGGAAGACATCCAACTTGGATCAAAATGATCACTGGTTCGAAAGGGTTCGGTATATTCGAACAGGCTGGGCTTTAGTATTTTCGAAAAGTAGGCATGCACAGCCAGGTTGCGGTCCAGGATCAGGTTCATCTTGGCTTTCGCTTCAACCAATGCCTGCTGACGCATGTTGTAGTTGATAAAGGTGATCAGGATCACCCCGGTCACAACATACAGCACGCCGCTAACTACGCTGAGCAGCGTGCTGATCTTGACCGGTCTATGGAGTTTTTTATTCACCAATCTTCTCCATCTGTGCAGACAAAAACATAGACAAGTATACTGAATATATAAAGTATATCAACCTGTGAACTGACATGCAAGGAATAACCCTAATCAACCCGATTTCCTATTTCCAAGTATCTTTTTTATGGATCGACCTTAAACAAAAACAACCTTATATATGAAGGATGTACTTAATATTTTTTGAGACAACCGGCATGACTACCCCGCTTGTGGTCTGCTATAAACATTATACCGCATTGACTAGACAAGTTTACATCTCAGATGGTCTGTATCATAACTCAGCGCGCGCCATCAGCGCCACGGCTTGCACCGCCGTCCTGACACCCATGCGCTGCGTGGCCGCGTACACATGGCTGGTCACTGTGCCGTAGGAGATATTCAACTGCAGGGCGATCTGTTTGTAACTAAAGCCCTGTGCCAACAAATGGATCACCTGATATTGACCCCGGGTCAGGCGCCTCACACGCAGCGCCGCGCTCTGAGGGTGGACTTGATATGGATGCATGTTCACCTCCTAAATATGATGTCGTTGCGTTAGATAACCCGACGCTTTTTCGGGGATGACAAAATCCTTGATTGTCGTTTCGACCGTAGGGAGAAACCTTGCCCGACAACACTCAAGATTTCTCCTCGAAGTGCGCTCGTCGAACACTTGTCCCGGCGTTCGTGCGGGAATGACAAGGCAGACTATTTATCATTCCCAACTCCTCTCTGTGATTCCTGTAAAATCATCGGGATAAGCATCGCAGCAACATGCCCTCAAACTCAACTCATGCGCCTGGAGAGCATGGTCATCTGCTGAAAGACCTCACCTTTCTCGCCGGTTTCAAACGCCGCGCGGCGGTCTTCAGCCAGCAGGCTGCGCTGGGCCTCAACGAATTGGGTGATCTGCGGCAGGCGGTTCTCCCGCGCAATCTCGTTCTTGACCATCTCATCAAACGCCCGCATAAAGTGCGCGCGGTCGGCGGCCTCATTCTCTTCGCTTGGGAAGCGCGGCCAGCCGAAGCGCAGCGCGCAGGTCTCGACCAGCGGATGACTCCACTTGTGCGGCGGGTCATCCACCAGCAGCCAGCCGCGCGGATCGATGCTGGTATCGCAGTGCATAAATGTTCTGGACGGCATTTTTGCGCGGCAGACTTCCCCCCAGGCTTCGAGGGCACCGGGCAGATGATTGACTTCGGCCACCAGCTGCGCCGCGATCGACTGGATCTCAGGGATGCTGGGCGGGTAGGCATGTTCGGCCGATGAGATGAACTTGCGCACCGATGTCACCAGCAGCGCGTCGTCCATATCAGAGAGATATACCGCCCAGACCTTGACCGTATCTTCAGACGCCTTCCAATTCGGGTACGCGGCGCGCACTTCCCGCAGCATGTCAGAAATTGTTATCTGTTTGGCCATCGCGGGTAACTCCTAAAATTGCATCAAAATCAATTTCCATCAGCGTCTGGGGTTTTCCTTTGCGCGACCCGAATCCGTCGGTCTTCCAGCGCTTCAACACGGCATGCGCGTATTTCAGGTTGCGCGCTTCATGGCGCACCGCCTCTTCCAGCGCGGCGACCACCCACCCCGGGCTGTACTCACGCTCCAGGTCTGCAAGTTCCGCGGCAATCATCGGGGTCAGGCTGCCGATGTTGTCCGAGTAGAATTTCATCAACGGATCCCTGCCCTTGCCCCGGCGGCGGCGACGGCGGGCTGGCCCTTTTCTGCTTCTGCTTCTGCTTCGGGTTCAACATCACCTTTACCTTCACCTTTACCTTCACCTTTAACTTCTTTTATCCCGCTAGGCAGGGAGTTAGCCAGGGCGCTAGGTATGTCGCTAGGTAGGGTGCCAGGGTACCCAGCGGGCAGGTCATCCTCCAAGCGGAGAAACCCGCCGGGGGTATTCCATCCACTGCTGATCTTGATCGCACCGCCGGCGGCGTGCATCTTCACCCGGTCGATCCATCCATCGGGAGCGGCATATTTTGATTCGCTGGCCCAGCTTGTTTTTTGTACCGTCCACCAGTTCACGATCTGGCACAGCCGTCTGCCAGGTTTGCCAAACCTGATGATCCTGCCAGCCTGCGCCATGGTATCGAGTGCCTCGTCCACCATGGCGTCATATACCTCCTCATCATATAGAAAGACCTTTGCCCGGATGAGCGCCGGGTTATCCATGAACCTGCCCTGGTCGTCTGCGACCGCGCTCCAGATGCCGATCCAGACCAGCCGTTGGAAGAAATCCAGGCCGCCCACAAAATCATCCTCGAACAAACCGCTTTCGATCAATCTTGCCATCTTAAAATCCCTCCACAGGCAGCCCTTCCATTGGGGCGCCCAATTTATAAAGTTCCGCAACTATGCCTTCCATGTCTAGCGAGCCTGAAGGAGTCAGGCGGGCGGCGATCACGCTTGAAACCTGCTCCACCAACTCTTCGTCCAAAGTTGAAAGGTCAACCACCGGACAGGTCACCGCCGGCAGGGCGGGTGCTGTGATGCGGTCAATGTTCCCGCGAACGGGTCCAAAAATGTGCCATATGTCTTGCTTGCCAAGCACCAACTGGGCGCCTTGCAAAGTTTGTGAAATGGTTTGCTTTGCTTTTGCCTCCTGTGATTTATGTTGAGAATTTTTCATTTAGAGTTCTCCCTCCGCTCTGTCCTTCCCGAAGGAGCATCCGGGATAAGTATTCGAGCGACAGCGAGAAATCTTGTTCGTCAACCTTTAAGATCTCTCCTTGAAGGGCACTCGTCGAGATGATAGGCAGAGGGAGCCTGTTTTAACTCAGCCACCCGCCGTTCCAGGATCTGAATGCGCTCGCGGATGGGGCCATAGTCGGGCACATTGTCATCGTCGTCGAACCAGACTTCCCACGCCGGGTCCAGACTGGCCAGCTCATCCATCAGCCTGGATTCAACGACACGCAAAATCTTCAAGCGATATTGCGCCTGTCTTTCCTGCAAGTTCGCCTGCCAACCCATGATCATGCGCATGTGCTGGGCCTTCATCCCCGGCGTCGCGTGCTTGAGACCATAGACCTTCATGGCACCTCCATACCTTGCTTTACACTAAACTATCCTTGTTATCTGACAATACACATTATCCGCAAACCGCGGCGCTTGTCAATAGTCAAGTATTTCATGCTTTCAAGAATAAGGTAGGCTTTTCTGTATTTTCCACCCGTAATTGCATATTCGACAGCACCAGAATCAAAAAATGCCCAGTGGGTATTTTGGCTCAGGCTGCGGGCATTCTTCGCGCGGCGGGTTTAGGTCACATATCTTAAACTTAAGTTCACTCGTGGAAGGCCAGAGGCCTGGAAAATTCAAACACCAGTAACATCATGATCCCGCCGAACAAACACAAGCCAAAGATCAGGTTCGCCGCCAACGGAGGCTGATACAGCGATAGGTATGGTCACGTTTGCCGGTGAAGAGCGGACTGCGGTCCCCCCTGGTCCGTTATGGATTTCCTGGCAATAAAATTTCATCCTGCCTATTCATTCGCCAGGTTATAAAGGTATTCACCATACACGTTGTGCTGATAAGTTTCAGCCAGCTTCAGCAGCTGTGCCCGGTCAATAAAACCCCTGCGATAGGCGATCTCTTCAGGGCAGGAGATCATTAAACCCTGGCGTTCCTGCACCGCCTGCACAAAATTGGCGGACTGCAGCAGCGACTCATGCGTGCCCGCATCCATCCAGGCCACACCGCGCCCAAGCAGCTCAACCTGCAAGCCGCCGCGTTCGAGGTACAGGCGGTTCAAGTCGGTGATTTCCAACTCGCCGCGTGTTGAGAGCGGAATACCCGCCGCCAACCCAACCACAGTTGAGTCATAGAAATAAATTCCCGGCACGGCAAAGTGTGACCGGGGATTGGCGGGCTTTTCCTCCAGGCCTGCCACCCTGCCCTCACTGTCAAACTCGACCACCCCGTAGCGTTTGGGGTCACGCACCGGGTAGGCAAAGATGCGCGCACCTTGGGTCAGCGCGGCAGAACGGCGTAGCAGGTCAGACATCCCCGTCCCGAAGAAAATATTATCGCCCAGGATCAGGCAGCACGGCTCCCCGGCGATGAACCCGGCGCCGACCCGAAACGCATCCGCCAGCCCGCGCGGCTGGTCCTGCTCGGCGAAGCTGAAGCGCAACCCCCACTGGCTGCCATCTCCCAGTAAGCGGCGGAAGGCCGGCAGACTCTCAGGGGAGCTGATGATCAGGATCTCACGGATGCCCGCCAGCATCAGTATCGAAAGCGGATAGTAGATCATCGGCTTGTCGTACACCGGCAGAAGCTGTTTGCTGGTGGATAACGTGAGCGGGTGCAGGCGCCTGCCGCGTCCGCCCGCCAGGACAATTCCCTTCATGATGCCTGCTCCCTTTTTTCATAGTTCTGCGCCATCCAGGCCTGGTATTCGCTCCGTTTCTGAATGGCGGCGACCCAGCCCGGGTTGGCAAGCATCCACTGCACACTGGCAAGCAGGCCGTCGGTCAGGGATGTCCGCGGAACCCAGCCCAGTTCCCGTTTTATTTTGGAGATGTCCAGGGCGTAGCGCCGGTCGTGCCCGGGGCGGTCGGCTACAAATTGGATCAGCTTGCTGCGCGGCTCGGGGAGCGGCTGCAGTTCATCCAGCAGGCCGCAGACCGTCTCGACGATGGTCAGGTTGGCGGGCTGGTTATCGCCGCCGATGTTGTAGGTCTGGCCGGGAACACCCCGGGTGATGATGGTATGGATCGCCTGACAGTGGTCGGTCACGAACAACCAGTCGCGGATCTGCTGCCCGTCGCCATAGACCGGCAGGGATTTACCCGACAGGGCATTCAATATAATGAAGGGGATCAATTTTTCAGGGAATTGGCGCGGGCCGTAATTATTGGAGCAGTTCGAGATGGTGACCGGCAGCCCATAGGTGTGCTGATAAGAGCGCGCCAGGTGATCGCTGGAGGCCTTGGATGCCGCGTAGGGTGAGTTCGGCGCGTACGGTGTGGTCTCAGAAAAAGCGGGGTCTTCGGGCTTCAACGCGCCATAGACCTCATCGGTCGAGACGTGATGAAAGCGGACCTGGCTCAACGGCAGGGATCTTTCCTCCAGCCAGCCCTGCCGCGCCGCCTCGAGCAGGGTGAAGGTGCCGACGACATTGGTTTGTATGAAAACTTCGGGGCTGAGGATGGAACGGTCGACATGCGTTTCCGCGGCAAAGTGGACCAGGGTATCGATCTGATGGCTGCGGAGCAGGTCGCCCACCAGGCCGCGGCCGCAAATATCACCCTGCACAAAGGTATGGCGGTCCGCGGGCAGGTCCTTAAGGTTTTCAAGACTGCCGGCGTAGGTCAGCGCATCCAGGGTCACGATCTGCACCGAGGGGTCTGCATTGAGCAGGTAATGTACAAAGTTAGAGCCAATGAACCCCGCCCCGCCTGTGACTAGAACATTTTTCATGGCCTCTCCAGGGTATTCACCGTAAATTTAGTCATCCATTTATTGCAGCCCCAACAACACGGGCATGTATTAGATTTTATCGGCAATTAGAAAATACGTCCCGAAACCTGCCATCAGTCACTCAACAACCTTGTAAATAATCTTAAGGACAGTGCCTGCATGCGCCGGGAAACATAACCGAAAAATGATACCACAGTCGCAGCGCCCCTTGAACCGTGCCTTTGGCTGTGATGTGAGGGACCTTTATCGGGTTATAATTAACTCAGCAAAAGGAGTCAGCCATGACTTCCAGATAGGGTGAGGACACTATGACAGAGATCATTTGGTTCAACAAGGAACATGAAGTCGTCGATGAAGATCAGGCCGTGATGGGCGAGGTTCTGCTGCCCAATGGCGAGTTCCATATGGTGATCCCCCGGCATCTTTCTGAACAGTACGACAGGGAAGATGAAGAGGATGAGGACGATGATGATAATGATATTGATGAAGGCCTGGAAGCAGGGTAAAGCAAGGGGATGCAGTTAGTCGCTCGGGGATAAATCCTCGGTGTATGAGCAGCGCCCCGTGAACGGGGCTTGGGAAGATGACAAAAGAATGCTACGGCGGGAAACAACCCGTCAGTTATTGGACTAAATATGAAGGAAGTGAAAAAGTGAGGGTGGAAAACAACGAATGCCTGGGGGCATTAAGACCACCCCCTCCTGCCTCCCCCAAATACGACCTTTCAAATATATTCTGATCGCCGAAATTTCAATCGGTCGTATTTGGGGGAGGTGCCCGCCAGGGCGGAGGGGGTTGCCTTAAAAAAGAGCTGGTCAACAGACCAGCTCTTTGCGTTTATATCCAAGCACAATCTACCGGTTCATGCGCTGCTTGCGTTCGGCTTTGCTGGCGTACATGCGCTGGTCGGCGACGATGAAGGCTTCGGACAGGCGGCCCTGCTGGGCGGTATAGGTGCCCAGGGATAGGTGAATGGGCAGGTCGGGGTGCTGGGCGTTATTCTCGGCCAGTTTGAGATGCACGCGCGAGATCATCTTCACCACCGTTACCGCGTCGGTGGCAGGCAGCAGCACGGCGAACTCGTCCCCGCCGATGCGCGCGATGATATCCACCGCGCGGAAGGCCGCTTGCAGTATTTGCTGGGTGCGCTTGAGCAGGGTATCCCCCGCCGCGTGGCCAAGCGTGTCATTGGTGTGCTTCATGTTATCGAGATCAGCGACGACAATGCTGACGGGAAATTCACGGCCCAGTTCAAGGCGGGCCAATTCTGTTTCAAAAAAGGTGCGGTTAAAGCTGCCTGTCAACGAGTCGGTGACCGCGAGTTTCTGTACTTCCTCGTACAGCTGCGCGTTTTCGATCGCGATGGCGGCCTGGTTGGCAAATGATTGCAATCGTTCAGCATGCGTGAAGGTGAAAAAGCCGGGAGTCGCGCTGTCCAAATTCAGGAAGCCGACCGTGCGCTTTCGAATTTGGATCGGTGCGCTAAGGAACGACCGGATCCATTCCGTATCCGGCAGGGAGATCCAGAAGGGGGTGGCCTGGGTATCGGGAATGACCAGGGTCTGCCCGGTGCGCGACGCCTGGGTTAAAGCGGGAATGGCCGCGAGGGATAATGAGGTGGCCCCAACATCAACAGCATACCCGCGATGACAGGCGATGGTCAGCGTTTTCCCGTCCGGATCAAGCAGCATGATGTTCGCGGTGTCATGCGGCACCACCTGCCCGACATTATCCAGCACGCGATCGAGAACCTCCTGGAAGTTGAGTGTACTGTTCAGCGCGGATGCGCTTTTTCCCAGGGCCTCAGCGAAGGCGCGCTGTTCGCGTTCCGATTCCTCAACCTGCTTGCGGTCGGTCACATCGCGCGCGAGCACAATGAACCGTTTTACAGCACGATGCCCGCTGTGCTTTGCCTGAATGCTCAATTCATACCAGCGCCTGCCGGCCGGGAGATCCAGGGCGTACATGGCCCCGTGATGGCTGCCCTGTTTGCCGGCATCATCAATTGCATACAAGATCACACCAGCCGCCGCGGGAGGCATCACATCCCTCACCGTTTTGCCGATCAATGAATTCTCCGGCAAAAACAATGGGGCGCCGGTTGGGGAATGAAAGGTGAAGAAGCGCCCGTCCTGATCCACTTCAAACATCAGGTCGGGGATCGCGGTGAGGATGGCGTGAATATCCTCCTGACTTGTTTGAAGCGCCATCTCGGCCTGTTTGCGTTCGGTGATATCCAACAGCAGGCTCAAGATATACTTCTCCCCATTCAATTCAATGGGCTCCGCATTCATGATCGCATCCAATATGCCGCCGGTTTTCGCAAGCAATTGCACTTCAAAATTGCGGATATTTCCTTCCAAACGAAGCGTTTTAACCATCTGCTCGCGCTGATCAGCCCGGGCCCAAAGGTCAAAATCAAGCAGGGGCTCATTCATTATTTCTTCGCGGGTATAACCAAGCAGTTCGCACAAAGCGGGGTTGACATCGGTCAGGACGCCGTCGAGGCGGGAAATGGCAATACCCACCGGGCTGGAGTGAAAAACCGTGGAGAATCGCATTTGGGTCTCGCGCAGTTCCTCCTCCGATCGTTTGCGCAAGGTGATATCGCGCACGATCGCCGCCATGCCGCGGGGCTGACCCTTCTCGTCCACTACCAGGGAAGTCCGTAATTCAATCGGGAATACCGTCCCGTCTTTTCTGCGGTATTCCTTCTCATACACATGGGAATAGCCCAGCAGCAGGACCTGTTCCTGAATGATCTTCTGTTCAGCCTCATGCCATTGCCGGGGCGTAAGCTCAAGATAGCTTAGTTTTTCAAGCTGCCCGTTGTCATACCCCAGCATTTGACGGAAGGTTTCATTGTATTCCAGGATCCTGCCTTCCATATCGGCATACCCGAAGCCGTCGCTCATGCTTTCATAGAGCTGGCGGTATTTGGATTCGCTTTCCCGCAGGGTTGTCTCGGCTTTTTCACGCGCCGCATTTTGATGCTGCGCCTGGGTCAAAGCTCCCCTGAGTTCCTGCACCGTGAGATTCATCGTCCAATTGATAAAGATCAGCGACAGGGTGAAATAAAACCAGACCGCCAGCGGAGAATAAGAATAAACCTGCGGCAGGGTCACCGCGTACTGCTGCAGCACAGCGAAGATCAGCCCCGCCAGGATGCTGGAGAACATAACTACCTGACCGATGCGCTGCTTGAACAACAAGCCCACCGCGATGGTTACGGCAGTAAGCGCAAACATCATGGGGCTGGACAGGCCGCCCCCGATCAATATCCCCGCTTCACACACCAGCCAGCCCGAGATAACCAGGAAGGACCCCGCAAATGTCAGCCTGCCGCGGAAGAGGAAGATGCGGGCAATAAGATACAAAATAAACAGGATCAGGATCGCCGCCCAGGAAGCCGCTTTGTGCTGCGCAAAAAAGGGAACATAAACAAGCCCGGCGAGCGCCAGTGCCATTAAATAATACAACCCCGTGGTATTCATAAGACGGGCCTGCTGATTTTTTTCTTCGTTGTCCGGAAATTGGGGGGGCTCAAACCACTGTCTGATCTGCTGCGGTATGAAAGCCCATCCTATGTTTTTTTGCTGCAATTGAACCCTCCTTTTGTGCTGCTGCCATCTTCTTAAACACATTTGTCCCGCCTTTTGATTGCGTAATTTGCATTATATCAGCATCGGATGAACAAAAAGAGCATTCTGGTATACTTTACGAAAGTGATAAGTCCGGCAATACTGCTGGATGGGTTTAGGTTCAAACAAGGAGAGCAAAATGTCCGAGATCAAATATGAGATCATCAAAAAGATAGGCGTCCTTTCCACGTCCGCATCCGGCTGGGCAAAGGAAGTTAATTTGATCAGCTGGAATGACCGTGACCCGAAGTATGATATCCGCGAATGGTCGCCTGACCGCCTGAAGATGGGCAAGGGCGTGACCCTTTCAAAGGAAGAGTTGCTGGCGCTGAAGGAACTGCTGAACAGCATTGAGCTCTAAAGAACCACCGCAGCCCGATGATCGCTCATCGGGCTTTTGATTCGCCGGCAGCAGGGTGATTAAATCGAGCCGCCGACAATATCAAAAGGGCCGGGAAAAGCATATAATTAAATTGTGTCCGCGCTGATAAGGAGATGAAATAATGAATGAGAATACTCCCCCCAAAAGCAGGAAGGAATTTATCATTCTCCCTCCTGAATTGGACCCGGCAGGCTTGGTGAAATCAATAACGAAGATCGGTCAGGCAAGGCACCCTGATCTCAACACGGAAGTGGATGTGCTCGAGTTCGATGAAGAGGAAGAGACCCCGGATCCGGGGGCCGAAGAAGCGAAAGACCTGGAAGATTGAATGGGTCTGACAAAGGCTTGTTTGCTAATTCCGAACGCGCCAACGGGGGATGTTACCCAATTTCGGGAAGGGCGATCCACTCCCCGGTCTGTGCCGGATGCGTGGTTTTCACCAACAAGTTCTGCTCCACCAATTTATTCACCGCCCGCGCCGCGATCTCAGCCGGCCAGCCGAATAACTTTGTCAGATCCCTCAATTGCGCCGCGCCAAGCAAGTTGAAATATAACTCAAGGATGCTTGCGCGCGCCTGGGATTCAGTGATCTTGCGCGCCTGTTCGGAAAGCTCCGGAAAATGGCGGGTGGTGATCTCATAGATGTGTGAGTAATTCCACGCGCCCGCCTGCGCCACGCCAACCGGCAGAATTTTGAAATCTCTCTGCAGCTGCTCCAATGCCTTATTGAACTCTGAATCTTTTGCATTGGAGAGTTTGGCCTTCTTGCGCAGGTCCAATGTATTCAATGCGCCTTCCTCCAGCAAAGTTTCATAGACCTGCTTTGAGGCCTGGGACAAGCGCCCCTCGTTATAGGCGAGCAAATAATCCTCTTCGGGATCCCCGTAGTTTTCGGAAAGCGCGTAAAAATACGGGGCGGCCTTAAGCGAGATCATGGTGGCTTTGCCGCGTAATATTTTCGCGTAATACCATGTCTTTTTATTAAGGGCATCATCCTTCCAGCCCCAGGTGATATGCCCTGGGTCATCATGTTTATCGGCAACAGGGCGGTCCCCCGCCACCGCCGTCCACAAGGAAGGCATGTCAATCCCTTTGATCGTCCAAAAGTAGATGAAGCCGCGCGCGTTGACAAAGGTTAACGCCTGGGACGGCGAGGAGATCCGTTTTACGGGAGGAAGATGAAAGGTCTGTTTACGAAGGGCAAGCAATTTCTTCAGGTTGATCTGGGACATGCGTCAGATTTTAGCCCAAACAGGATACAATCGGCAAGCACAATGATAAAAATTTTTAAGGGTATCAATGAATTAAGTCAGTACGCAGCCAGCTCATTTATTGAGATCGCAAACAAGGCCATCGAAGAACGCGGGCGTTTTACCGCCGCCCTGAGCGGTGGCAGCACACCAGCGCGAATTTATGAATTGCTCGGGGACCAATTTAAAAATGAAGTGGATTGGAAGCATGTCCATTTCTTTTGGGGGGATGAACGATGTGTGCCTGTGGATGACCCAGGAAACAATTATGGGCAGACCAAAATAAGCCTGTTGGACAAAATAAGCATCCCCGGGGAAAATGTCCACCGCATCCTTTCGGAGCTCGGGCCTGAACCAGCCTCGAAAGACTATGCGCATACCCTGAAGGCTTTCTCCGAACCGCCGCTGGCCTGGCCGCGTTTTGACCTTGTTTTTCTCGGCATGGGTGAAGACGGCCATACGGCCTCTCTTTTCCCGTACTCACTGGTTAATATAGACCTGCCGACCCTGGCGGTTTCAGCGCATTATCAAGACCGCCCGGCGAACCGGGTTACACTGACCCCCGGGGTGATCAATAGCAGCAGGAACATCTTTTTTTTGGCAGCCGGTCAAGCCAAAACCGTTACCCTGGGCAGGGTATTGAATGGCGAATACTCCCCTTTGGAGCTGCCCGCACAACGCATCGCGCCAAAAGACGGGAACCTGACCTGGCTTATCGATGAAGAGGCAGGATCTTTTTTGAAATAGGCGTGTTCTATCAGCCGGGTATATTTATTAACACCGGCGGGACCCGCGCCAGGAATCATTTGAAATTAAAAGGAGTTATAACAACATGGAATTAGCATTAATCGGTTTGGGAAAAATGGGACTTAACATGGCAACACGCCTGGTACGCGGCGGGCATCGTGTCGTTGGGTTTGCGCGGACGAAAGAGACAGTTGAATCAGCCATCGCGCTGGGCGCGGAAGGCGCGTTCTCATTGGAAGAGGCCGTCAATAAATTGACCTCCACCCCAAAAGTCGTGTGGGTCATGGTTCCTTCCGGAAAGACCACCACGGAAACCATTGACAAGGTCGCGTCCTTATTGAAGAAAGGCGACATCATCATTGACGGCGGCAACTCAAATTACAAGGACACGATCAAGCACGCTGAAATGCTCGAAGCAAAAGGCATTGATTTTGTGGACTGCGGAACCAGCGGCGGCATTTGGGGTCTTAAGGAAGGCTACAGTTTGATGATCGGCGGCAAAGTGGAAGTGGCAGAAAAGCTGCGCCCCATTTTTGAGACTCTCGCCCCGGGAAAGGAATCCGGTTGGGGACGTGTCGGGCCGCATGGCGCCGGTCACTATGTCAAGATGGTGCACAATGGAATCGAATACGGCATGATGCAGGCCTTCGCTGAAGGATTTGGCATCCTGAAAGCCAAGAAGGAATTCGGGTTGGACCTCTCCCAGATCTCACACATTTGGCAGAACGGCAGCGTTGTACGCTCATGGCTGTTGGATCTCGCCGCGAACGCCCTCGATGAAGACACCGAACTAAAGGATATCAAACCCTGGGTGGCCGATTCCGGCGAGGGCCGCTGGACGGTCTTTGAATCAATCGACCTCGATGTGCCCGCGCCGATCATCACCCTCGCGCTTCAAATGCGCTTCGCAAGCCGTGATGAAGAAAATTATCCCGCGCGCATGCTGGCCGCGTTACGGAATCAATTCGGCGGGCACGCCATCAAAAAGGACGAATAATAACAACCGCAGGGCAGGCGTGGAACAGGGGTTCAACCTGGTTTTCCCCAAACGCCCTGCAGTGAAAAGGGTATTCATGAATAATCCTTCGAACAATGGTCTATTAACGACGATCATCATCTTCGGCGCATCAGGCGACCTGACACAGCGCAAGTTGATCCCTTCGCTGTTCAATCTATTCCGCAAACGGCGCACACCGAAGAAATTCCAGATCGTCGGCTTTGGCGGCACCGAGTTCAGTGATGAACAGTTCCGCGAACATTTACACAAGGGGGTTCAAGATAACGCCGGTTACGCATTCACTGAAGAAGAGTGGAATGTTTTCGCATCCGGTTTATATTACATGACCGGCAAATATACCGAACCGGGTGATTTTAATAAACTGTCTGAAACCCTGGCCAAAATGGAGAACGGGTCTGCGAATCGCATGTTCTACATGGCGCTGCCCCCCTCGGTGTTCCCAGTTATTATTGATAATCTCGACTCGTCGGGTCAACTGCACGAAAATGGAGGCTGGAGGCGTGTTGTCCTCGAAAAACCATTTGGCATAGACCTGGACTCCGCGGTTACCCTGAATAACCAGGTGCACAAGGCGCTCAACGAAAACCAGATCTACCGCATTGACCATTACCTTGGCAAGGAAACCGTGCAAAATATTTTATTCACACGCTTTGCCAACACCATTTTTGAGCCGATATGGAATCGTACTTACATAGACCATGTGCAGATCACCGTGGCTGAAAAAGTGGGCGTGCAGCACCGCGCGGGTTATTACGACAGCGTGGGAGTGCTGCGCGATATGTTCCAAAACCACCTGCTGCAGCTGCTCGCGCTGGTGGCTATGGAGCCGTCGGCATCCTTCAACGCGAACGACCTGCGGAATGAAAAAGTAAAAGTCCTGCGGGCGATCCAGTCCATCACGCCGGAACAGGTGGCTGCCAATACGGTGCGGGCGCAATACAAAGGCTATCGCGGCGAGGCGGAGGTGAATCCCAATTCCACCACGCCCACCTACGCGGCCATGCGGTTGTACATCAACAATTGGCGCTGGAAGGGTGTCCCCTTCTACCTGCGCTCGGGTAAAAATCTAGCGGAAAAACAATCACAGATCATCATTCAATTCAAAGAGCCGCCGCTCGCCATGTTCCCAATGCAGACCACAAAACCGAACATGCTGGTACTTTACCTGCAGCCGGACGAAGGCCTGCACGTCCGCTTTGAAGCAAAAGCGCCGGACACGGTTTCCGAAACCCGCTCGGTGGATATGGAATTTCGTTACGCCGAAGCCTTTGGCGCAACGGCCATCCCTGAAGCCTACGAAAGGCTGCTGTTGGATGCCCTTCAAGGAGATGCGTCGCTCTTTACCCGCGCAGATGAGGTGGAAACAGCCTGGACTCTAATGGACCCGATCCTGCAGACCTGGGAAACGCATCAGACCCCGTCCCTGGCTGTTTACAGACCGGGCAGCTGGGGGCCGCCCGAAGGCTATGACCTGCTGGCCCGTGACGGACGCCGCTGGCTGAACGAAGAGGCCAGCATGATGCTGGAAAAATAAGCGGTACCAACCAAATAATTGATTTCCCCCCGGAGAGGCTGACCACTTGAATTGGCAGCCTCTTTTTTATATTTAAGAGGGAAAAGGAAACCATGAGGAACTCGCCTTTCCCGAGACAGCCGGGAATACCCCCCTCAAAACGTGCAACCAAAGCGCATTCCTCCCGTACATAAACAGGAAATCAAAACCCAAATTTGGAATCGTGCAAGAAAGGAAGAACAAGATGAAGCGTACCCAAGTAATTGCCCTGACAGTACTGGTCTTAATGCTCGCCGCTTGCAGTGCGGCACAGGCCACACCGGAAGCAACCCAGATCCCAACCGTTGTTGCAGACAAAATGATCATTGCCGAAGGAAAATTGGAGCCGATCCACTATACGGAACTGGCTTTGAATGCCAGCGGCCTTGTAAGTGAAGTGTTATTTGCCGAGGGAGACAAAGTCACCGCGGGTGACGTGATCGCGCGTCTCGAGGCCAGTGAAGCGCAGACCCTCGAAAGCGCCCAGGCCAAAGCCGCGCAGGAAATGACCACCGCCTACCAGGAAGTGCGTGACGCGCAAT
>CAYLOW010000009.1:0-30646 GCA_964385315.1 uncultured Anaerolinea sp. | reverse complement strand
AATCCTGGTATCGCTGGGCATTGAACCGTTGACGGTTGCGCTGGTGGTCGTCAATACGTTGCATGAAGACAAGGATTATGTCATTCAGGACGGCGATGAGGTGCTGGTTATGTCTGTGATCGGCGGCGGGTAATGAGCAATCTGCCGAAAGAATATCATTAAGTCGCTACTAAAAAGACCGCCTTTCAGCGGTCTTTTTAGTAGCGGTGAGCATGGACGCCCTGAATTTTTTATTTAAAGTCGGGTGATTCATCCAAATAGCTTATAAACGCTTCCACCACGCGCGGATCCAAATGTTTACCTGACAATTCAATAATATGCTCCCGCACCTTTTCGACCGTCCAGCTCGCACGGTACGGTCGATCCGAGCGCAAGGCATCCCAAATATCAACGATGGAAAATATTCGCGCGACGAGCGGAATTTGTTCGCCCTTCAACCCGCGCGGGTAGCCGCTGCCATCCCATTTTTCATGGTGGCAGTAGGGAATATCCATTGCAGGTCTTAAATAGGCGATCGGCATCAGCATATCAAAGGCATGGACGGGGTGCTGGCACATGATGACCCACTCCTCATCGGTCAGCTTGCCGGGTTTGAGCAGGATGTTGTCGGGGATGCCCAGTTTGCCGATATCGTGCAGGAGCGCACCGCGGTGGACTTGAACCATTTCCTTCTGGTTGACGCCCATTCGCCCTGCCAACCGCACGGTCAGATTGGTGACACGCTGGGTATGACCTTCGGTTTCCTTGTCGCGCAAATCCATGGCATGCGACCAGCCCGCGATGGTGGCATCGTAGGCAGCGATAAGTTCCTGATTAGATTGCTGCATGCCTTCGAACAATTGCACATTATCGATCGCGATGGCAGCTTGTCCGCCAAGGGACTCCAGATAGTTCAACCAATCCAGGTCAGGGTTGAGTGAGGTACGGTTGAATATCTCAAGCACACCTTTGAGTACTCCCTTTGCGATCAAGGGTATGCCGAAGTACTCCACAAAATTCTCTTCTATGAGAAATTTCCTGAATTGGAATTGACCGCCCTTTGTTCCGAGATTTGGAACGTGAATGGTCTTGCGTTCCAAACCAGCTCTTCCCGCCAATCCTTCCCCAATCGGCACACGGGACTGACAAATGCTCAGGCTGTGGAACCCTTTCCCTGCCGCATATTCAAACGTTTGGCCGAAGGCATCCAAAAGCAGGACCGAAGCCGCATCCACGTGCAACTGAGAGAGTGCCTGAATCAGCAGAGTATCCAACGCGAGGCTCATATCCATGCTTGAACTGATGACGCGGTCGATCTCCCTCAGGGCACCCAGCCGCTGCAACTGAATCATGGATTTTTTCTCCACCTGCTTGCGCAATAGCACTGCCGTCACCTGATTGCTGAGGCCTCGCATACGCTGATGGGTTTCATCAGTAAGTAATTCCCTGCTGGTTATATCCATCAGTCCGATCGCCTGCCCGGAGGATATCAACGGAATCAAAATGACAGATCGAATATTCATGATTTTCAAGATGTGGGGAACGATATTGTTGGAGATGAGTCGCAGCGATTCTGATGGGCAGGTTGTTTCGGCAAATACTGACAGCCAGCGCTCAAGCGGTTTTTTGCCGCTTATGAGGGTGCCTTGTTCAACCGAAAGGAGTTCCTTGAAGAAACTGCTTTCGCTGAGTAGAATGCGGATATTGGGAATGGAGCGCCCGATCAGTTTATCGACCTTATCAAACAATTTTTGTGAGATCGTGGTGCTTTGCATCTCAATGTATTGCGAGTCCGGGCTCATCAGATAAATACTTACATCCTGACAGTTGAATACGCCGCGGGTTTCACGGACAAGCGTTTGGAGGATGCTATCCAGATCTTCACCATGATTGGTGGCATCGTTCAAGGTTTTGATGAGCTGCAGATCCTCGGTCCGATGCAAGAGGTTGCGTTTCTCAATTTTACTCTCGGTAATATCGCGTATTACCGAGAGTATGGAATTTTCAGTAAGCGGCACGATCCGATCTTCGTAGAATCTTTGGTGACCGTCCATGTTTAGGTCATATTCAAATTTGATGAGTTTCTTTTGGATAAGGGCTTCTTTGATCTTGTTCATCGTTTTTAAGGCCATTGGCTTTGGTAAAACATCAAAAATATTTTTGCCAAGAAAAGCCTCTGGACGGGCATAAAGTTTGTCATTATCCAATGCGGAATAACCGAGGAATACCCCGGTTTCATCCATTTCAAAGAGCAGATCGGGCACCGAATCGATAATGGCGCGGTTTCGTGCTTCGCTTGCAATCAATTGTTCCTCGATCTTTTTGCGTTCAGTAATATCATTCATCACAGTGAGTAAATAACGCTTGCCGGCCAGTTCGATAAATTCAGCGCCAAACAAGCCATGATGGATCATGCCTGATTTTGCCCGAACCTCAACTTCGAAGTCGCTCAGTGTGCCATGCGTTTGCATGATCTGCAACGCAGTGATAGCTTGTTCCGGTCGGACAAAGAAATTCAGTTCCCCCGTTGTATGACCGACAACTTCTTCACGCGTGAAACCCAGAGTGCGCAGGAATACGTCGTTCACTTCAGTGTATATGCTGCTTCCCAATTCGGTGATAGCCATCAGCATCGGGCTGGTGTGGAAGATCTTTGCGTATTTTTGTTCCGATTGAAGCAGGGATTCCCCTGCCAACTTGCGCTCGGTGATGACACTTAATGTGATCAACAGCGTTTGAGGAGCGCCAATTTCGGTGCGCAAGAGAATTGAAATCCGTTGTTGGATCCATTCCCAGCCGCCATTCTTGTTTTGAGCACGATATTGAATGGGTGTGAGCTGATTCTCACCAGTGATTGTCATTTCATTCCATTGATCGGCAACGATGGCGTGATCTTCCGGGTGGACCGCAGACATGATGGAATTCTCTGATTCAAGCTCATGCTTGTTGTACCCAAGGAATTCCTCACGGTTAAGGAATCGGCTTGTATGGCTACCCAGATCAACCGCATAGATCGTATCCGGCGAATTGTTGATGAAACTTTTAAGATTACTCTCACTTTCCCGCAATTCATCCTCGGCCCGTTTGCGCGTAGTGATGTTTTCAAAGGCGGTATACACTTCGTATGGAACTTCTTCACCAGGGTGAAAACGCGGAATGGCATTGATATTAAGCCAACGGTATTTATCAGTGCAAGGGTTGTAAACACCCATAACAACGTTACTTACATTCTTTCCTGTTGATAATGCAATCATGGCAGGATGTGTTTCGCCGGGGAATTCAGAGCCGTCTTCATGAATTGATTTCCAACGCGAATCAAGGGAGGTCCGCCCTTTTAATTGATTCAGCGTGAACCCCAGGATTTCCTGGGCGGCTGGATTTGCATCGATCACAATCCCATTTGCATCCTGATGAACCACTCCTTGTGGAATAGATTCGAATAAAAAGCGAAATCTAGCTTCAGAGATGGAGAGGGTTTCCTCGATCTGTTTTTGACTGCTGATATCACGGTTAATGCTGATAAAGCCGATGGAAACGCCTTGCTCGTTTTTCACAATGGAAACCGAGGAAGAAATAAAGATACGTGTGCCATCCTTGCGCAGTTGAGTGACTTCCCCCGACCAGATCCCAGTTTCCCCGGATATTCTGATGACTTCTTGCTCGTCCGATTGTTGTCCATACCTCGTCTGAAGAAAATCATCGAGCTGTTTTCCCATCACTTCCTGCTCGTTCCTCCCATAGATGCGTTCCGCAGCCGCGTTCCAGCCAATAACGAGATGTTGATTGTCGATCGCGATCAGCGCTTCCGGAATATGTCTTACCAAGTCGTCGAAATAGGCCCTGGCAGTATTGGTTTGAGACGCCCTTGTGCCTTGTTTATTTTCCCTTGCGCGCAGCTTGTTATGGACTTTTGGATTCATTGATTACACCTTTTACGGGCATGAAAATATGCCTGATCGACCAGCCGGAAAATGAGCACAAAAATATCAGCGCGTCCTTAAACACCTGGCTTCTGTGTTCCAAAGAATCGCGGTTTTTATCAAATTGGCTGTATAGGGAAAGCCAGAGTCGCGTAACTTTCAAATACCCCCGTTAAGTATGGCCCTGCTATTTTATTGACTAACTCTTAATCATTCTAACACCTTTCACCTGGCTGAGCGCACACCCCATTACGGCATAATGAACACCCCCTGCGCACCCCTACGGTATAATTCGCCCATGTTTGAGCTTGTCCCGCTGCAGCCCGTTGATTATCTTCTTGTTGGCCATATCGCTGCCGATATTACACCGACGGGTATACAGCTCGGCGGGACAGTTTCCTACTCCGGGTTGACCGCGCGGGCGCTGGGCCTGCGCGTGGGGATCGTCACATCCTCCGGAACCGATACACCATTGGAGGCGTTGAACGGGATCTCGATCGTGAACGTCCCGGCAGAGCACAGCACGACCTTTGAAAATATCAAGACAGACAGCGGACGCAGGCAAATACTGCATCACCAAGCCGCGCCGATCCTGCTGGAACATATTCCGCAAGCTTGGAAAAATTCACCGATCATTCATCTCGCGCCGATCGCGCGTGAACTGGACCCGTCACTCGCTGAAAAATTGTCGAGCTCATTGGTGGGAATTACTCCGCAAGGCTGGATGCGCACCTGGGATAAAAACGGTGAAGTCACGGCATGTGCCTGGGAAAACAACGACCCGGCCCTTCGCCATGCAGGGGCGGTGGTGTTGAGTGTGGAAGATATCAACCGTGATATGGAACTCGTTGAAGAGATGGCTCACAATACCCGCATCCTATGCGTAACGGAAGGGGAATCGGGCGCGGTCCTGCACTGGAATGAAGACCGCCGCCGTTTTCGTCCGCCTGCGGTGAATGAAGTGGACGGGACGGGCGCAGGCGATATTTTTGCAACAGCTTTTTTTATACGCCTGTATCATACGCGTGACCCGTGGGAAGCGGCACGTTTTGCCACACAACTTGCGGCACGGTCTGTTGCGCGTATTGGTTTGAATGGTATTCCCACCGCGCGGGATATCGAAGAATGTCTGATGGAGGTTTTATCTTGACAAGGATCTATACACTGGTAAATCAAAAGGGCGGCGTGGGAAAAACCACGACCACCATCAATCTCGCCGCATACCTGGGACAGCTCGGCCAGCGCGTGCTGGTTGTGGACCTGGACCCGCAAGCCAACGCCACATCCTGCCTCGGTGTGGATAAACTTGGCGTGACAGGCGGAACGTATGAGGCCCTGCTGGGCGAGGCAAATATTGCGTCCTATGTATTATTGAACGAGCGGTTGAAACTATCCCTGCTGCCTTCGTCCCCATCGCTGGCCGGCGCAGAGGTTGAGCTGGTTGATGAACTGGCACGCGAGATCAGGCTGCGAAAAGCGATCGAGCGCATCGCGGATAAATATGATTATGTGCTGATCGATTGCCCGCCCTCCCTGGGGCTTTTGACCGTGAACGGGTTGATGGCCGCGATGGATGGGGTGATCGTGCCTGTGCAGTGTGAATATCTTGCGCTGGAGGGCCTTGGACAGTTAACGCAAACCATCGGACGGGTGCGGTCCCTGCTTTTCCCCGAGTTGGTTGTGCGCGGTGTGGTACTGACCATGTTCGACAGCCGCACCAATCTTTCCACCGATGTGGTCGCCGAAGTGAACAAGCATTTTCCAGACCAGGTCTTTAAGAGTGTCATCCCGCGCAGCATCCGCCTTGCGGAAGCGCCTTCTTATGGTCTGCCGATCTCTGTCTACGCGCCCACATCTGTTGGCGCGGTGGCATATGAATCCCTGGCAAAGGAATTATTGAGGGGTGACGGAGTGGCGCTCGGAGATTAACGTTAATGGCTTATCCGCCGGGTACGCGCTTCTTAACCGGCGGATCAAAACTGATCATTTGTAAAAAGGAAATAGAGATGGCTCAACGAACAGGTCTCGGAAAAGGATTGGAATCACTTATTCCCACTGGCGGAAAAACCACGCCTGCCCCAACTGGCGCACAGGCTGGCGGTGTGCACCAGGCATCGGTGGATGCGATCCAGCCGAACCCGCGCCAACCGCGCATTCACTTCAAGGAAGAAGATCTGGCGGAACTCGCGGCATCCATTCGTGAGCACGGCGTCATCCAGCCGCTGATCGTCACCCCGAAACCCGATGGGACCTTCATCCTGATCGCAGGCGAGCGCCGCTGGCAGGCTTCAAAAAAGGCAGGCTTGCGGACTGTTCCAGTGATCACGCGTGAGGCAAATAATCAGCAAATGCTGGAAGTTGCATTGATCGAGAACGTGCAGCGCGCCGACCTGAACTCGATGGAAGAAGCTGAAGCCTACCGTCAACTGGTGGAAGAGTTTGGCCTCTCGCATGATGCCGTTGCAAAACGTGTGGGCAAAAGCCGCGTGGCTGTCACCAATACCCTGCGCCTGCTCGGTCTGGCAGACGTGGTCAAGCAGGCACTGGTGGATGAAAAACTTACTGAAGGCCACGCACGCGCCCTGCTGGCATTATCCACGCAAAAAGCGCAAGCCTCCGCCATGCAGACGGTTATCAACCTCTCACTGAGTGTCCGTCAGACCGAGGAATTGATCAGAAAACTCACCGGGCAAAAACCGGTCAAGGCGAGGAAACCAGGCCGAAGTGCAGATGTGAACGATGTCGAAAAGCGGCTGCAAAACAGCCTCGGCACAAAAGTCGCATTAAAGCACGGTAAAAAAGGCGGCACGGTCACCATTTATTATTATTCAGATGAAGAGCTGGACGCACTGTTGGGAAAATTGACATGATCAACCGGACAGGCCGGGTTATCACAACGAGATATCCGAACCCCGGATATTAGACCAATCATGATACTTCTCTACAACGCAAATATTTACACACTTGATAAAAATCAGCCAAAAGCCTCTGCTGTGTTGATCGCTGGCGGGCGGATCGCTGCCGTGGGCATGAAGGATGCCCTTGAATCTCTTGCACATGGCAGGGTGGAAAAACAGGATATGCAGGGAAAGACCATTTTACCGGGGCTGACAGACGCGCATTTTCATATTCAGTATTATTCACTCTCACTTACAAAGATAGACTGCGATACAAAAACCAGGGAGGAATGCCTGCGCCGTGTGGCAGAATGTGTAAAAAAAACCAAACCCGGAGATTGGGTGCTCGGCCACGGGTGGAATCATAACGAATGGTCTGCAAGCGGGGACCTGCCGACTGCGGAAGAACTCGATGCACTTGCGCCCAATAATCCCGTTTACCTCACCGCCAAATCATTACATGCCGCCTGGGCAAACACCGCCGCGTTAAACCTGGCTAATATCACCAGTGATACACCCAACCCAAGAGATGGCGTTATCCAGCGTGATGACACCGGACGCGCAACAGGCGCGCTGCTTGAAACAGCAATGTCGCTGGTGGATCGCATCATCCCCGAGCCTTCCCTTGCGGAGATCACAAACGCGATCGAGGCTGCCCAACCCATCTTATGGAAGATGGGACTGACTGGTGTGCATGACTTCGACCGCCGGGATTCTTTTATGGCATTGCAACATTTGCACGCGCAGGGCAGGCTAAAATTACGCGTGAATAAGAACATACCGATGGAAAGCATCGGGCACGCTTTTGAACTTGGCTTACGCACAGGTTTCGGCGACGAATGGCTGTGGATCGGCTCTGCCAAAGGCTTTATGGATGGAGCGCTCGGCCAACAGACTGCCGCAATGTTCCAGCCCTACTTGAACGAGCCTGAAAATCGCGGTATTCTTAACATGGATGGCGAGGAACTGTTTGAACACTGCCGCCGCGCCGCCGATGTTGGGTTAAGCATGACCGTCCACGCCATTGGTGACCGTGCCAATCACGAAGTATTAAACGCCTACGAACAGCTTCGAAAATACGAAACCGCCAATGGCCTGTCTCACTTGCGCCACCGCATCGAACATGTTCAAGTGCTGCACCCCGATGACGCGCCGCGTTTTGCGCAGCTTAATATTATTGCATCCATGCAGCCCATTCATGCACCCTCAGACATGTTCACCGCCGACCGCCTCTGGGGAGATCGTTCAGCGCTGGCTTATGCCTGGCGCACACAATTGGATCATGGGGCGCATCTTGCATTTGGATCGGATGCCCCGGTTGAATCACCCAACCCGTTTTTGGGATTACATGCTGCAATCACCCGCCGGCGGGCAGACGGAAGCCCATCGGCTGAAGGTTGGTACCCCGAACAAAAACTGACTTTGACTGAGGCCCTGAGTGCCTACACCCTGGGCGCCGCCTATGCCGCCAACGCGGAGCACCGCCTCGGTAAACTTACTGAAAATCACCTCGCTGACCTGATCGTGTTGGAACGGGATCTTTTCACCAGCGACCCCAATGACCTGCTGACCATGCATGCCTGTGCAACCATGATTAATGGTGAATGGGTCCTACAATAAAATCAAAATCGAGATGTCAATGTCACCAAACGCCCCAAAACTGAGTCCCGAAATGTTGATCCCCCGCATGGGCGAATATCTTGTCCAAAAAGGGTTGATCACTGAAGAACAATTGCAAAAAGCACTTACCCATCAACAACAGCAAGCCGCTTTGGGCGGGCATTATCTGTTGGGACAGGCATTGATCGACCTCAACCTACTTGACCGTCCCACGATCGACCAGGTGGTGACAGAACAGATCATTCAATTGAGAGCCGCCTTGCAGGCCTCCAATCACAATCTTGAACAGCGTGTAAAGGACCGAACCTCTGAGTTGAACGAAGCGCTTAACAGGCTTTCAGAATTAAGTCAGATGAAGGCAAATTTCGTGGCAAATATCTCACACGAACTGCGCACACCGTTAACCCACATAAAAGGATATCTTGAACTGCTGGTCACAGAATCACTGGGCGGGATATCAGAGGATCAGCGGGACGCATTACTGGTAACCCAGCGCGCCACCGCGAGACTTGAAGGCATTATCGATGACCTGATCCTGTTCTCGCTTGCATCCCGAGGCGAGATGAGCATGAAGCTCGAGAAAGTAAGTATTCACCAAATCGTGGCAGCGGCGGTAAGATCCGCGACCACCAAAGCGGAGGAACGGGGTGTACAAATCCGGGTTTCGTCCCAGGAAAGCACCCCCGATGTATCGGCAGATCCAAATAAAATCGGATGGGTCATTAATCAACTGCTTGATAACGGGATCAAATTCACCTCATCAGGCGGGAGCGTGGTGGTCGCCATTAAGGAAGAAGGAAAAAATCTTGTCCTGATCTCCGTTACCGATACCGGAATCGGAATTCCGGCGAACCGCGTAAAGGAAATATTCGAGCCGTTCCATCAACTGGATGGTTCTTCAACGCGGCATTATGGCGGTACCGGGCTTGGGCTTTCGCTTGTCCGGCAAATTGTGGAAGCGCATGGATCGCTGCTGGATGTGCAGTCTGTGGAAGGAAAAGGCTCCACTTTCAAATTCCCATTACTGGCAGTGTGTGAATAGCCATGGAATTACAAACCCTCTCTACTTTGCATGAAGTCTTTCAGGAAGTTCAAAAACAGCAGGATTGGAGAACCGGCCTGGATACGCTATTCTTATCCCTGCGCGATTCTTTTATTTTCGATAATGTGGCCATTTATCTTGAAGACCCGCAGATAAAAGGGCTGGATGTTGTTTACGCGCGCGCAATTGGGCGCGGCAAAACCGACGAAGCAGACGCGGCATGGGGTGAAAGTCTTGCCAACGAAGTCATTATAAAAGGGGCAATGGTCTTAAAGGAGCCCGGACATGTTCCGGGGAAAACAGGCCGCCAGGGGTTGACCAATTTACTGGCGTTTCCATTATTTATTGGCTCAAAGTTAACCGGGGCGCTGGTCTTTGTACGATTTGGCGGACCTGATTATTCTGACCTGCATATTCAAATCGCATCCTTGCAGTCATTTTGGGCAGCTGCGCTGATCGAGCGCCGCGATCTGCAACAGGCGCTAAATGAATTGAATTCAGTTCAAAGACAAATGCGTTTGCAGGATGATTTTGTCTCCACCATCTCGCATGAACTTCGCACACCGCTGGGCTTTATCAAGGGATACAGCACCAGTCTCCTGCGCGAAGATACAGAATGGGACGAAGGTACACGCCGCGAATTCCTCAACATTATCGATGAAGAGGCTGACCGCCTGACGCGCCTGCTCGAAGACATGCTGGAATCCGCCCGCCTGCAAAGCAAGACATTGCAGTTCAAATTTTCCCCCATCAGAATTGATGCGCTTATGCGCGATGTGGCAATGCGCATCAAGATGCACCAGCCCGATTTGAAGGTTACATTTGATCTACAGCCCCTCCCGCCCATCCGCGGGGATGGAACACGACTTTCCCAGGTTTTTGAAAACCTGTTTAGCAACGCCATCAAATACGCAGCCAATTCAGAGGTCATTATTGGAATGCGTCTTGCGCAAGACAAGGTCAACATCACATTTACCGATAAAGGGGAGGGAATTGCGGAAGACTACCTTCCTTTTATCTTTGAGCGCTTCTACCGTGTTCCCGGCGAACGCACTGTTACGGGCACCGGATTGGGTCTGTATATTTGCAGGCAAATTATTCTGGCACATCATGGTAATATTTGGGTAGAGTCAGCGCTGGGGCAGGGCACAACATTCATTATTGAGCTGCCCGTGGAACCAACGCTTTGACCGCCTTCATCGTTATTCATTTTCAAGGAGAACGTTATGCCCAAACGTATTTTGATCGTGGATGATGAGCCCCGTTATCTGCGCCTTCTGGAAGCAAACCTGCGTACGGAAGGATATGAAGTCTCAACCGCCCAGGATGGAATGCAGGCCCTGGATGTTTTCTCGGCACAACCCATAGACCTGGTCTTGTTGGACGTGATGATGCCGCGCCTGGATGGTTTTGGCGTATGCCAGCGGCTGCGCGAATTCTCGCGGGTGCCAATCGTGATCCTGACAGCACGCGGAGAGGAACAGGATCGTGTACGCGGACTTGATCTTGGCGCAGACGATTACCTGGTAAAACCTTTTTCAGCGACCGAACTGCTGGCACGGGTGCGGGCTGTCCTGCGGCGCGCGCATGCTCCGACCGAAGTGACAGGTCAGGCACGCTTCTTTGTGCACGGTGATCTTAAAATCGATTTTGCGCGTGCAGAGGTATGGCGCGGCGAGGACCCAGTTTCACTTTCAGCCACAGAATACCGCCTATTGCTTCAGTTCACACACAACATTGGCAGAATACTTACATCGGAAGACCTGTTGGGCAGCGTTTGGGGGGCTGAATACAAAAACGATAAGGAGATCCTCTGGGTAAGTATTGCCCGCCTGCGCCAAAAACTGGAGGCTGACCCGCATTCCCCGCACCACATCGTCACCCGTTCCGGCCTGGGATACCTTATGCCGCCGCTCGAAGCATGACCTGTAAAATGAATCTGTGTATAGGAATGTAACCCATGTCCCCCCAAAAAATACTGATTGTTGATGCAGATGTTGCCAGCCGAAACTTCATCATCCGCAGCTTGCAGGGCCCCAAGTTTGAAGTCATTGAGGCTGGCTCAGGAAAAGAGGGATTAATTTATGCATGGCGTGACCATCCTGACCTGGTAGTGGTTGATCCAACCATTGCAGATATTTCCGGCGAGGAATTCGCTGTTAAATTAAAACAGGATGCCCGTACCACCCATGTGCCCTTGATCGCCTTCTGCAGCGATCAAAGTATGGCGCGAACAAATTCGTGCCTGGATGCGGGATTCAATGAATATATCGTCAAGTCCGGGCAGGCCATGCCCAAGCTGCTCGAAACAGTGAACCGGCTGTTGGGCATTTCAGGGGCGATCATGAAACAGGGCGGCTTATTAATGGTGTTCCTAAGTGCAAAAGGTGGAACCGGCACATCGTCCCTTTGCGCGAATATCGCCATGAACGTTAAACAGAACAAGCCGCAGGCGCGCGTGGCGGTGCTCGACATGGTATTGCCCATTGGTTCCATCGCATCCATTGTCGGTTACGAAGGAACACAGAATATCGTCTCGGTTTCCGAAATGCCACAGGAGGAAGTCACCACCCACTTCTTCCATAATACATTAACCGAGTTGAATCCCTGGCACTTTTATTTATTGTCCGGTTCACCGGATCCTGAAAGCAGCAATCACCTCAAGGCCGCTCATATTGGAGATATCGTATCGACTTTAAAAGAGGCATATGATTTTGTGCTTATCGATATCGGGCGGTCATTATCCAGGATCGCCCTGCCGCTCATACAGAACGCAGACCTTAGCGCCCTGGTCATCAGCACCGACACAAGCGCGTTGTCTTTAACAAAAACCGTATGGAAATACATGAGAAGCAAGGGGGTGGATGCAAATTCTGTTTTCCCGATCTTAAATCGCGCCGTAGGACTGGAGGGTTTGAGCAAACCGGACGTGGAAAAGGCGCTTGGCATACCCGTCAAGGCTGTCATACCTTACCTGGGGAGTAATATGTCGTTAGCCAACAGCCAGCACCAGCCGTTTACGCTGAAATATCCGAAGGATACCGCGGCCCTGCTGCTGCAGGAAGCGGCAAAGGAAATGTCCATACTGGCCCGTAATTTGCGGGTGAAATAACCGGATTGACCGCCGGAGGTTTAAAGCGGTAGTCACAAGGAATCAGCATTATGACAATTGAATATGATGAAAAAGGCAAGTTCTATACTGATATTGTAAAAAAACTGCCTGTGCCGGTAGTGATACAAACCGCGACCCATTTGATTCGCGGCTCGGTACATGTTCGCGAAGGCGAACGGATCAAGAACGAACTCGAACGGACTGAAGCTTTCCTTGCGGTGACCAATGCAGCCGTATATGGCGCGGGGGACAAAATTCTGTTCACTGTCCCATTCATGGCAGTGCAGCGCGCACAGATCATTTGGATCATGCCGGTGGATGAAGAGAGCCAAAAGGAAGCCAGCGAATGAATTCCCTCAATTCAAGCGCCCCCAGCAGGCTTACAAGCCAGGATCTGGTGAAGTTAAAAAAATATCTTGCAGACAACCTGATGCGCGCCCTTGAATCAGAGGGGATATCCGTTGATCAACGCAATAATTTTATCAAGCAGAATATCGATCATGTCTACAAACAGACACAATTGAAACTGCCTGATGATCTACGCAAACAGATATTTGACCAGGTTTTGAATGACCTGCTTGGCTTTGGACCGATCCAATCCCTGCTGGACGATGATGATGTTTCAGAGATCATGGTCAATGGGCCGAAGAAGGTTTTTATAGAGATGAAGGGGAAATTAACCAAGTCCAATGTGACCTTTGATGATGATGACCATGTCCTGCGCATCATTGACCGGATCATCCTGCCGCTTGGCAGGCGGGTGGATAGTGATTCCCCGACTGTGGATGCGCGTTTGCCCGATGGTTCGCGTGTGAACGCTGTGGTGCGCCCTGTGGCAATTGACGGCCCCTCCATTACCATTCGCAAGTTCCGCAAGGATAAACTCCAGGCGGAAGATCTGATCAACTTCGGTTCGCTGACAAGGCCCATGGCAGACTTTTTACAAGCCTGCGTTAAGGCGCGTTTTAATATCATCATCTCCGGAGGCACAGGTTCTGGCAAGACCACACTCCTGAATGTCATGTCGGGCTTTATTCCTGAGAATGAACGCATCATCACCATTGAAGATGCCGCCGAACTGCAGCTTCAACAGGATCACGTGATGCGGATGGAGACGAAAGCCGCCGATGCAGACGGACTTCACGCAGTCACCATCCGCGAGCTGGTGAAGAATTCCCTGCGTATGCGCCCTGACCGCATTGTGGTGGGGGAAGTGCGCGGAGGCGAAGCGCTGGATATGCTTCAAGCCATGAACACGGGACATGACGGCTCTTTAACGACGGTTCATGCCAACACGCCGCGTGATGCCATTTCGCGCATTGAGACCCTGGTGCTGATGGCAGGCATGGATCTACCGCTCAAGGTGGTGCGCCAACAGGTCTCATCTGCTGTGGATGTGATCGTTCAGCAGACGCGCCTGAAAGACGGCCAACGCAAAGTAACAGCCGTCACCGAAGTGGCGGGCATGGAAGGCGACGTGATCGTTTTGACCGATATATTCAAATTTGTTCAAACCGGTGTTACCACCGAGGGAAAAGTGCTGGGCGAGGTGAATGCAACAGGGATCAGGCCCAACTTCACGCCGCGGCTCGAAGCGGCCGGATTCAAACTCAGTGCGGAGGTTTTTGCCCCAAAGGCATCTGCCAATCCGCACTCGCGGCGTTAAACACTCTGCTATAATTCACGTATCCACCCACCTAGAGGAAACATGAACAACGCCCAGATTACCATCCGTGAAAAGAAACTTGGCTTGCTGATCCGAGATGCCCGCATGGCAGAACGCCGCAGCATTAAAGAATGTGCTGATGCGATCGGTGCGCAGGTAGGGCTGTTCCGCGCCTACGAAGAGGGACGCCGTTCCCCCTCCCTGCCCGAGCTGGAAGCTCTGGTGTTTTATCTCAAACTTCCCATTACCCAATTTTGGGGAAAGGAAATCAGATCTGACCAGGTGCAGGGCGAAGCGGTTGATACTACGCGGTTGATCAAACTGCGCCAGCGAATGATCGGCGCACTGTTACGGCAGGAACGCAATAACGTCAATATGTCCATCCGGCACCTTTCAACAGAAACAGGGATTTCCCAGGCGCGTCTCAAGACCTATGAATTGGGTGAACGCGCCATCCCGGTGCCTGAACTCGAAAGCATTCTTGCTGTCATGGGAAGCCGTATTGATGTGTTCTTTGACCAAAACGGTCCGATAGGGCAGTGGATGATCAGCCAGCGTGCCATACAAAAATTTCTTGAATTGCCGGATGAAATCCAAAATTTTGTCTGCCAGCCGGTCAACCGTCCATACATTGAATTGGCGATAAAACTCAGCGACCTTTCCCGCGAGAAATTACGCGCTGTGGCTGAAGGCTTGCTGGATATAACCCTCTAATTTCCACAATTTACAGGTGGCAGTCATTTTGCAAGTGACTGCCACCTGTAATAATTCACCCTAAAAAAAAGATCATGACAACTGAACCCGACCAAATTGCAGAACAAGGCAAACAGGCTTTTATAAATAAAGACTTTGATGAAGCCATCAAATTATTCAACCAGGCGGCTGAAGGATATGTCCTGAGTCACGAAGCCTTGATGACGGCTGAAATGCAGAACAATATGAGCGTAGCCTTATTACAGGCAGGCAGGCCGCAAGAGTCGCTCACTGCCGCGCTTAATACCGATCAGGTATTTGCAGATGCGAAGGATTTAAAACGTCAGGGAATGGCACTGGGGAATCAGGCTGCCGCCCTTGAAGCGCTGAAACGCTACGATGAAGCCATTGAAAAATACGACCTGGCTGCCCAATTATTTTCCCAGATCGGTGAAGGGGATCTACGCGCGCTGGTAATGAAATCTTCTGCTGCCATAAAACTTAAAACGGGCAGGGTGACCGATTCAGCGTTCAAGATGATGGGGTCACTCGACGCAAAGGATCACCCCAGTATTTTTGAACGTATACTGAAATTCTTCCTCCGTTATATTAAATGAATCATGCTGACCTGAAGGTTCGCCGCGCCGTTGAACAGGATAAGGAGCGGATCGCGAACCTTGTCTTTTTCGAATCGAGCAGTCATCGTCATCTGGACTGGCATTCCCCGCTCGAGTGGGTTGGATCGCCCAATTACTGGGTGCGGGAGGAAGGCAGGCAAATCACTGCCGCCCTGGCTTGCCCCGAAGACCCGCCGCATGTAGCATGGATTCGTTACTTTGGACATCATCAGGACCTGTCCGCCCCGGAGGCGTGGTCAGCCCTTTGGAAAATGGCGCACAGTGAGATCAGGCAGGAAAATGAAAATACATATATCGCCGCGATCGCCGTCAAGCAGTGGTTTCAAGCCCTCCTGCTTTCCAGCGGCTTTGAACTAAAACAGAGCATCGTTTTACTTGAGTTAATGCATGAAAACGCCAGGATATATCCTGACCCGCCCGGAATACGCATCCGCCCAATGCAGGATGCAGATTTACCCGCCGTAGCCCAGGTGGACCTGGCGGCATTTGGAGAGTTTTGGCATAACACAGGCAGCGCACTTCAAAAGGCGCGATCGCAATGCGCAAGTGCCACTGTAGCCGAAGACAATTCGGGGTTGATCGGTTACCAACTCAGCACGCGAAATCCTCTGGGAATGCACCTTGCCAGACTTGGTGTCCGGCCTGAAGTCCAGAGCCGGGGAGTAGGATCAGCCCTGGTGAGTCAGCTTATCCGGGAACTTGGTCCGGATGAATCGGCAAGGCTTTCAGTCAACACGCAATCAGATAACGCTGCTTCTTTGGCGCTTTATAAAAAAATGGGATTTATCCCAACCGGGGAACATTTCCCTGTGTTTATCTATCCTGCAGGGGATTAAGGGATAACGTTGTTTTCTTTTTGCACAGCAATGTAAATTCAAAATTGCCACTGGAGACTGAAATAAAACGTAAGAAATGGTCTGGAAGGCGCACGACAAACTGGATATCTTCGCCCAGGCCTGGGAACCGACTACATTCCAACCCAAAGGATGGAAGCACGCCTGAACAATTAAAGATAAGAACCCATTAACTCTTTACTGGACAAATCCATTTCTACATGGGAAAATTTGCCCTTATCACACATAAATAACAGGAGTAAGAATGAATAACCCGAAAGACTTAAGCAAGCGCCAGGCACGCCGTGAGCAGATACGCCGCAGGGAACAGCGCGGTCGCCTGATCGGAATTGGGCTGATCAGTATCGGCGCGATCTTTATCGCTTTTTTGATCATTTATCCCAACTTAAAACCAGCCGCAGCGCTTACCATACCTGAAGCGGTTGCCCGCCCGAATGTTGACTTTAATGCGGCTGGAAATCCCGATGCCCCTATCCGGATCGATGAATATTCCGATTTTCAATGCCCGTACTGCGCCAAGTTCTATCAAACGACTGAAAAGGAATTGATGGACACGCTGGTGGCAGATGGTACCGTCTATTTTGTTTATAATACCTTCGGTGAATTTATCGGATCTGAATCTGCAAGTTCAGGTGAGGCGGCGTATTGCGCGGGCGACCAGGGCAAGTTCTGGGAGATGCACGATATTATTCTTTCTAACCAGAAGGGTGAAAACCAGGGCGCTTTTAACGACCGCCGTTTGACCCAGTTTGCTGAAACGCTGAAGCTGAATATGGACGACTTTAACTCCTGTTTCAGCGAAAATAAACACAAAGACCTGATCGAACAGGATAGCAAGGACGGCAAGGCTGGCGGCGTGCAAGCCACACCCTCCTTTGTGATGACCTACACCGTCAATGGAACAGTAAAGACGAAACTCATTGAAGGGGCACAGACGATAGACACCTTCAAGCAGGAAGTCGACGCGGCACTGGCTGAGATCGGAAAGTAAATCATTCCCGAATAAAAAAGGACACGGCATGAAAAGTCGTGTCCTTTTGATTTAACGTTCACATCAGGGAATACAATGATAAAAAGGCGGTTCAGGCCATATCCAATGCCCTGAACCGTTGAATAAAATATATTCCCAAGGCAAACAATATCAGTGCATTGGCCTGGTGGGCAAGTGCAATGCCAATGTTGACATAGGAAAGGATGGTCAACACCCCAAGCGTGATTTGCAAAGCAACAGAGCCTGTCAGCCAAAGCAGTCCTCTTTGTATATCCCGTGGATAATTCTGCTTCCTTACAAAATAATAGACAACCGGAATGGCGATCAAGCCAAGCCACGCCAACCAACGGTGAATGAAGACGATCGTCTGCGGCGTTTCAAAAAAATTGAGCCAGGAGTTGAACAGGTTAGGGGGAATCCACCTGCCGAACATACGCGGCCAGGTATCCGAAACATGCCCTGCCTTGAGCCCCGCTGTCATGCCGCCGTAGGTCATTTGCAGGACGAGCAAAGCCATTGACCACGCGGTCAACTTCGAGGGCAGCGACCATTTTCTTTTTACTCCCGAGGCGGGGAAACCGAATTTATGACCGAGGGCAGTCCACAGGGCGATGCCAAGCAGGCTTAATGCAAAAAGCAGGTGAATGGTGAGGCGGAAATGGCTGACGGAGGGGCGGTCAACCAACCCACTGGCGACCATATACCAACCCATGAACGCCTGCGCAATGAACATCATGCCCATTAAGAAATAAACGCCAAACTCCCTGAGGGGAATTTTCTTTCTAAAAAGGAAGTAAAAAACGGGAACGGCATAGAACAACCCGGCCAGCCGCGCAATAATGCGGTGCACCCATTCCATGTAAAAAATGAATTGGTATTCAGGGAGGGTCATCTCTGTATTGATCTGCTGGTATTCGGGCGTGGCCTGGTATTTTATGAATTCCTCCTGCCAGGCACGCTCTCCAATGGGCGGAATGACGCCGCTGATCGGATTCCATTCCACAATGGAGAGTCCCGAACGGGTGAGGCGGACAAAGCCGCCAAATACAACAAGCAGTGCAACAAAGGCTGCGAAGACAAAAAGCCAGGTCATCACGGTGATATCTTTTGTTTTGGGCATTTCGGTTCCTTTATTGGTAAAACGCTGGATTATAGCATGTGAAAACATGCACCGAACCAGATTCCGGGGTCAAAAAATGCCCGCCTTGTACCAGCGGGCATTGGAGGCGTTCTTCCCATCCTTAACTGCTTTGCATTTGAAAGAGCAGTTTGCGATATTCCTCGACATTGGGCGGATTCATCAGAACGATCTGGTTGATCACTTCGAACGCAGCCTGCTTGTTGCCGGTTTGCATCAGGGTTTCGCCCACCAAATCCAACAATTCTATGGCTTCTTCAGTGCGTCCTGCGTGATACAGGCTCATGGCAAGTGCACGCTTAATAAGCGGTTGATCAGGATATTCATTGAGTATTTCTTCAATAAAGTTGATGGCCGTATCGTTCTTATTCTGGCTTTCAAGGTGAGCTATATAACTCTCAAGTTCGTTCATGGCTTTGCCCGTTTGCGCCATGCGCAGATTAAGTTCAACAAGTTGTCTGCGGGTGGCGTCGTCATCGGGCATAATGGTGCGAATCTGTTCGTAAACGCGCAAGGCTTGCTTCCAGTCCAGGCGCTGCAGGTCGATATCCGCCATACGTTGAAGAATGTGCGCATTCCAATCACGGTCAGCATTGCCCTGCTGCACGACACGCAGTGCGGCTGTGTAGGTTTTACGCGCCATGTTCAAGTCTGCCAGACGGTAGTAGATGGCAGCCAGTTCAAGGTATTCACGGATAGCCTCATCAATTTGTCCGCGTGCAATGAGCTGGTCTATAAGACGGTTGCGCACACTCATGTCCATCGGCGCGATTTGAAGGATGCGTCGCAGAAGCTTCGTGGCTTGCGACGCCTCTCCACGAACGCTATAGGCATGAGCCGCGATGCTATATTTTATGATCGCATCCGCATCACGATTCTCCTGCACCAACAGGTCGCCCACCAGCACGTGAAGCGGGAGGTAGGTCGGCGCGTACTGTATGGCAGAGTAGGCTTCATCCATCGCCGGGCGTAGTTTTCCAAGACGTGCCAGATTATTTATGCGGGACATTGATTCAAGCACCGAGCTGGACTGCGCCTGCAGGATGACATCTGCAAGCGGGGCAAGCATATCGCCCTCCTGCTTTGGCATTTGTTCGCGCATCTTATGCAGGTTTTCGCGCCAATCGGGGCGCATGAGCAAGCCGTTCACATTATCACAGACCTTGCGAAGAATGGTTGCGTCCTGTTGATTTTCATACGCTTCGACCAATGGCTCGTACTGTTGGCTGATCTCCTCAGACCTTTCGGCGGGGACTGTGGTCGCGTCGGCAATTTTCAAGGCTTCAAGATATTCCAACGCGGCTTCACTGAATTGAGATTTACCGGCAAATAATTGTCCCAACAACAGGCGTGAGCCGAGTGCATAATCGTGGTGTTTGACAGAGTTTAATAAGAATCGTTGAGCGCTTTCGAACCGCTGCCCTTTGAAACGCAAAAGGCCGAGTGTGTAGTACAGCGAGGCATGTGTAAAATTTGCCTCCAGCGCGCTTTCAAATTCTTCCGCAGCCTGCGCTTCGTTACCCTTGGTCTGCGCATCAATTGCCAGCCCGAGGTGCATGACCACTTTTGTCTGTTCAGATTGTTTTAATGACAGCCCGCCCGTGCCTTTCATGATGGCGGAAAGACCTTTGCGTTCCTGGGCTGACGGGCTGTCGTCGGAAAATTCAAAGAGAAGTTCCGCCAGCTGGGTTAATGCTTTTTGACGCGCTTCAGAAACAGGATCAAGCCCGGAAGAAGCTTTTGGCGTTTGCAACTGTTTTACCTGCGCCATGCGGATCGGGCCCGTCCCGCCTTTACCGCGTAATGGCCTGGGAAGCAGCTGCCCTGTTTTTAGCAATGCATCTGCCTGCTTCGCCTCAACGCTGTTCGGCGAAAGGGACAGGGCTTTTTTGACCATCTCTGTTGTTTTTTCGATATTTCCCGCGCGTTGAATGATGCTGGCAATGGCAAGGTATTCTGTAACCGCCTGCTGGGTATGCCCAAGCCTTTCATGCACCTGCGCGAGGCGCGAATGCGCGACCGCATTTTCAGGGTTGACATTGGTAACACGCACCCAGTTTTCAAGAGCTTTTTCCGCATCACGCTGTTTGAGAAAGAGGTCTCCCGCGCGCAGTGCCGCATCCACAGCGGTCTTCAGGTCTCCAATACGTTCAGAGAGCTGCGCCACTTTTTCCATTGGCACAGGGTCATCGGGCGAGATCTTTGACACATTCATGTAAATCTGCAGGGCTTCCTCGACATTGCCGAGTTGATAGAGCGCAAGCCCAAGGCTGTTGAGCGCCTTTGGATGATCAGGAAATTCGTGCAGGGCCTGTCGATATGCCGATGCAGCTTTATCCCATTCCTGATCCCAGGCGGCGGAATGACCGTCATTCATTGCTTTTTGGAAAACATCTTCTCGTCCGGGCATAGTTGTATCCAATTCTAGTTGAGTACGTGAAATTTCATCGTTTCAATGTAATTATAATCTTGCAGGGTTTTTTCACGTATGGCTCCATGGTGTGATTAACCCAATACCTGCATTCCGCCCCAGCTTTGCCCTGAACGCGCCTCAGTGGACAGCGGAATGCTCATGGGGTAGGCATTTGCCATGGTCTCCTGCACAAGGCGGGCGGTTTTTTCCATCTCATCCTTTGGACATTCCAACACAAGTTCATCATGAACCTGCAATAGTATTTTGGCTTTCAGACCGGCGGCTTTGAGCGCAGACGGAATTTTGAGCATGGCGATCTTCAGGATATCCGCCGCTGTGCCCTGAATGGGCGCATTGATGGCTTCGCGTTCTTCGCGGTTCTTCAACTGCTGGTTGAGTTTGCCTTGCAGGGCAGGAAAATACCTGCGCCGCCCCAGCAGCGTTTCCACATAACCTTGCTGCGCTGCAAGCTGGCGGATCCCGTCCAAATATTTTTTCACGCCGGGAAATTTTTCGAAGTAGGTCCTGACGAATTTCTCGGATTCTGCGAGAGTCAGGTCTGTGGTGCGGGTTAACCCAAATGCGGACATGCCATAGATCAGACCGAAGTTGATGGCCTTCGCGTGGCGCCGCATTTCCTTTGTCACTGATTCTGTCTCCACACCATAGACCGCAGCAGCAGTGGTGACGTGAATATCCTCCCCGGCCTTGAACGCTGCCAGCATGGTTTCATCTTCAGCCATGTGAGCCACAATCCGGAGTTCGATCTGAGAGTAATCGACCGAAAGCAGCACACTTCCCTTTTCGGCGATGAATCCATTACGAACACGGCGGCCTTCCTCGGTACGGATGGGGATGTTTTGCAGATTGGGATTGGAGGATGAAATGCGCCCTGTCACGGCACCAGTCTGGCTGTAGGATGTGTGTACGCGCCCGGTTTGCGAGTCGACTGCGGCAGGCAGGGCATCCACATAGGTTGATTTTATTTTCGAGAGTTCACG
The DNA here is from genome assembly GCA_964385315.1 of uncultured Anaerolinea sp. Classification (GTDB taxonomy): domain Bacteria; phylum Chloroflexota; class Anaerolineae; order Anaerolineales; family Villigracilaceae; genus Villigracilis. Next base: position 8,682 of record CAYLOW010000009.1, on the reverse strand, counting down.
GTTTTCCAGGATCATGTCCACAACTGGATGTTTTCCGCGCAGGGTTTCAAGTACATCGGCAGATGTGGAATAATGTCCGCTGGCGGTTTTCTTGCCTTTATCCGGCGGGGCAAGACGCAGATGGTTGAACAGCACATCGGAGAGCTGCTGGGTCGAGTTAAGGTTGAACGGTTTACCAACAGACTCAAATACCCGCCTTTCAATCTCGGCCATGCGTAAAGTGAGTTCCTCTGACATTTTTTTAAAAAACGGCAGGTCAAGCATAATGCCTGTCATTTCCATTTCAGCAAGGACAGGTACGAGCGGCATTTCAATTTCAGCCAGCAACCTTGTGCCGTTTGCGCGGATGAGATCTTTTTCCAGAATCGGTATCAGGCGCAGTACGGTTTCGGCATCTGCGGCAGCATAAGGCGCAACCAATTCAATCGCAATGTCTGCCATGCTTAGTTGATTTTTACCCTTGCCGATCAATTCCTCGATGTGTGTCATCTCCTCGCCAAGACGTGCAAGGACAAGGTTCTTTAATCCAAAATTACGCGAAGCCGGGTCAATGATGAATTCCGCGAGCATGGTATCGAAGGTCAGGGGCGTGGTCACCAGCCCATTGCGCGCAAGTATGATGTAATCATATTTGGCATTGTGAGCAACCTTCCCGATCTTCGCATTCGTCATGGACGGTGTAAGGGCAGCGATCACTTTCTTAATGGGCAGGTTCCTGCCAGAAACATGCCCGACGGGTATATAATATGCCTGCCCCGCTTTAACCGCCAGTGAAATACCGACGATCCCAGCTTGCATCTCTTCCACAGATGTAGTTTCTGTGTCAAATGAGATCAGGCTGGCTTTCGAAAGTTCCTTTTCCAGATCGTCAAGTTTATCCTGCGTGTCCACGATTACGACTTCGATGTTTGACGACCGGGGTTCAAATTGCACAACCTGCGGTTCGTTAATGAACATCGAAAATTGTCCGCTTTTCGTTTTAGCTGATTTTGAGGGCGCCAATGAAGAAGGCGCGGAGATGGACCCGGCCTGTCCTTTGCTGATGGCCGGAACTTTACTCAGGAGCGTACGGAATTCCATTTCAGTAAAAAATTCTTCAAGCGCCGCGCCGTCAAAGGCTTTGACTTTCGCATCTTCCAGGTTGAAGTATATTTTCAAATCTGTACGGATGAGCGCGAGGTCGAAACTCATGTAGGCGGATTCCCTGCCTGCCTCGAATTTGCCCTGCCAGCGCTTTTCGACCTGATCGAGGTTGGCATAAATGGCATCGAGTGTGCCAAATTTTTCAAGCAGCGCAACGGCTGTCTTTTCACCCACGCCTTTTATGCCGGGAATGTTGTCAGATGTATCACCAACAATGGCTTTGTAATCAACCACCTGGTCGGGACGCACACCCAGTTTTTTAATTACATCAGCATCGGTGATGTAGGTTTGATCGTCGCCGGCAAGGTACACCGCTGTCCGCTCGTTGACCAGTTGCAGCAGGTCCCGGTCTCCCGTGATAATTTTTACACCCAAGCCTTGTCCTGCGGCAAGCCTTGCAACAGTACCGAGCACATCGTCCGCTTCAAAACCGTCCATTTCAAGGCGCGGCATGTGAAAGGCATCCACCATCTGTCTAATGCGGTCAAGCTGCGGGCGCAGGTCGTCGGGCATTTTTTCACGGGTGCCTTTGTATTCGGGGAAGATATCATCACGAAAGGTTTTTCCCACATCAAAAGCCACAGCAATGTATTCAGGCGATTCCTTTTCCAAAATTCGAACCAGTTCACGCGCAAAACCATAAATTCCTGCGGTCGGTTCGCCGCTGGAGGTTTGCCAGCGCTGACTGCCTGCACCGGCAGTCAAGGCAAAATACATGCGATAGGCAAGAGCGTGTCCATCAATGAGGTAAAGTGTAGGAGGCATGGGTTTGATCGGGGTAGGGAGGGATGGGATAATGTTAAAAAATAAAGCGCAGAGTTGATTATACTCTGCGCTTCTTCGCTTTTAGTTATGTATTCGCGGTGCGCGCGATTCGACCGGAGGAGCAGCCATCTGTCCCTGACGCTGCCGCGTTTGGAAAATATAGTCGCGCACCAGCTGCTGCGGATGCGGCTGTGAACCACCCATGATCAGGTAACCGGGAGCCCAAAAATCACCGGATGGATTCTCTTTTTTCATACGTGTAAATTCATTGAATATCTTTTCTGAGGTTTGCTGGCGCATGACACGCATAAGATACCCGGGCGACGTGTTCGGTTGTACATTTGCCACCCATTGTAAATAATCGGGGCGCACCGAAAGATATTCCAAACGCCAGCCAAAGGCGACACAAATGTTGGGGAGCCATTCGCTGATCTGGTCTGCCAGGTCACCAGTAATGTACTGCGCTGAAAAACGCGGCACAAGCAGACAGGCATAAGTCAGATGGTATAAACCTGCCGATACCGGTTCCAGCTCAAGTTTGCGTGATACTTCCGTGGTGGAGTTTTCGCGGGTCACGTCGGTTTCCCCAGGCATTGGGCGGGAAACCGGCGTTTCAGTCCTGAATTTGGGACGCGAGGGCGCCGTGACATCAATAGGATCGAAACCCGTTCTAGGTGCCTGGGCTCCCGCCTCAGGAACTTTGGTTTGATTCGAGGCTACAGGCAATTTTTTCAATGGGTTGGCAGGCGATGCATCACGCCTAAAAACAGAGGCATTTGAAAGCGGGGTGGAAATGCGCGTCTCATTCGGGTCGAAAGCGTCCTGCTTGGTCGGCATTCTAACCTCGCGATTTGTTACAGGTTCCGGATTCGGAGTCGGGATATTGGTTAAAATATCCTTGATGGCCGGAATGTTCAGGGGTTCATCCTGATCCATACGGACGGGAGGTGCGGGCTTGACCTGCTTTTGCGTTTCGAAGTATTCCTTGTCAAGGTCTGTCACCAGCTTGTCGGCTTGGCTGCGAATTGTGCTGAAAGGTGTTTCTGCGTCGAAAACAAGGGCAAGCACGGTATCTGGTGTGAGGCGGGTGGCATACAACATGTGCTCGGCTCTTGTACTTTCCAAACGCACGAAACGCACAAGGTCAGATCCTTTTTGTCCGTCCCAGTTGCGGCTGACTGTTTGTGTCACTTCCTTTGCCGCACTTTGTGAAAGACTGCCGGCGTATGCCCACAGGTTGTTTTGGCGCGTGATCAACGCGGCTTGCGCTGAAGATTCCAACGTCAGACCTGTGAGATGCTGCGCGGCTTTATTTGGTTCGCTCAACCAGGACAGGGGGGCATTTTCGGTATTTTTTTGATTTTGCATGGCAGAAAGGGAAGGTTGAGGTTCACTGATCGCGAGCATAAAATTCGACATCCGAAATGGCTTGCGAACGAGAATCCATGGGCGCAATTTATCAAAGGAAGGCGGGGTGATGTTTTCATCACACAGGATAATGAGATTAATACCGGGACGAATGGTCCGCAGGGCGGACCCAACATCCTGAACCCATTCTTCGTTGAGCGAATAATCAAGCATGGCCAGCGGCGCGCCAATTTCATCCGCGCGAACAACAGCAGATGATTTATTGGTAACAACATGGATACGATAAATATCCGTCTCTTCCATGGGACGACGGATGCTCTCTCCAAGTTGTGCAGAAGTGGTGATTACAAGGATATCCGCAGGCATCTTAATTTGAGTTTATCACTTATGACAGGCCTAATCAAGCCTGATTTTTACCTGTTTTTTACCCGACAGACGGAAACGAGAGTGGCACCAAATTACCGGACACAGTACGGTTTTATTAGGAAAAAATTAAAAAACAAAAACCTGCCGTTTTGACAGGTTTTCATGTTTTCTGGTCGGGGCGAGAGGATTTGAACCTCCGACCTCTTGCACCCCATGCAAGCGCGCTAGCCGGGCTGCGCCACGCCCCGATTTGAGAACTCGTATTATAGCCGTGTTTTGCCATTCTGGCAAATCAAAACCAGCCAAAGTTAAAAAGCTGTCAGGCAACATACAGTTATAATCCATCCCATGAACTATAGATCATGGCTCTTTCCTTTTTTACTGTTGATCGCAGTTGTACTGTATTCAACATTCAACAAGGTGGAATTACCAGGCAATGGATTTTCCACTGTCGGCTCAGACACAGTGCGCGCCGAAGTAATTCAGATCATCGATGAGGGTGAGGTCGAGATGGGCGGGCATACGCAAAAATATCAGGTGGCACGTGTCAATATTCTGGAGGGACAGTACAAGGGCATCCCCATGGAGATCGACTACGGCAAGCGCCAAATGCGTTCCGATGACTACGACCTTGCGATCGGCAACAAGGTAATGGTCTCAATCAGCAAGACGCCGGAAAATGTAATCAACGCCTATTTTGTAGATTACGTTCGTACTACCCCGATGTTGTGGCTGGCGGGACTTTTTTCCCTGGCCATCATTTTTATCAGCCGCTGGAAGGGCGTGGGGGCGCTGTTGAGCATGCTATTTAGTTTATATATCATCATCGCCTATATTATTCCGCGAATCCTGATTGGCGAGGATCCGCTGCGCGTCAGCATCATCGGCTCGATCATTCTCTTGGGGGTCACGCTCTATCTTACCTACGGCTGGACTCTCAAAACACACGCAGCGGTCCTGAGCATGGTCGTTGTACTAATGTTAACAGGCGGGCTGTCGGCTCTCTTCGTTTTCACATCCAAGTTGAACGGCACAGGCGATGAAAACGTGATGTTCCTGGCGCAAATGCTGGATAATTCGATCAATATGCGCGGCCTCCTGCTCGGCGGCATGATCATCGGCGCGTTGGGTGTTCTGGATGATCTCGTCACGACTCAGGCTTCGGCAGTGTTCGAACTTCACCATGCCAACCCCGGTTTTGGATTTCGAGGATTGTACAATTCTGCCATGCGCATCGGACAGGATCATGTTGCGGCCACAGTCAATACCCTGGTATTGGCGTACGCAGGAGCGTCACTTCCCATGCTGCTGCTGTTTTCGCTGGCCCGTGGAGATTACAGCTACCTGGTTAACTATTCTTTTGTTGCCGAGGAAATCGTGCGGACACTGGTTGGCTCGCTTGGACTGATCGCCGCTGTGCCGATCACAACCGTTGTAGCCATTTTCTTTGTCCAAAGGGCTGATTCACTTGGACGCTGGGAACAGGTTCTTGGTCCCGAAGGGAATGGACATCACCACTAACCATTCCCCCCCTCCTCAATCCCTTCGGGAGGGGGGGAAAGAGAAATGCAACTTTTCCCCCCCTCCTGCGTAGGAAAAGTGTAGTAAATCCATAAAGGAGCGCTCGTGAACGAAGAACAAGCCTGGGTGCTGCAAGCCCAGCAAGGCAATGACGAAGCGTTTACCAAACTCGTCGAAACCTATCAAACCCCTGTTTTCAACCTATGCTACCGCATGCTGGGCGAACCTGATCTGGCTGAGGATGCCGCACAGGAGACGTTTTTGCGCGCGTTCCAGCACATACATCGCTACGATCAGAAACGTCCGTTTGCGACCTGGCTGCTGTCGATTGCGGCGCATTACTGCATAGATAAACTCCGCCGCAGAAAGTTCTCGATGTTCTCGATGGACGCAGAGGATGAGGAGGGCAATGCCTTCGAGATTGCCGACCCCGCCTCTCCCAACCCTGAAGCAGAATCCATCAAAGGGCAGACACAAAACCGGATCCAATCCATGCTAAAAGACCTGGACGAAACCGACCGTGCCGCGATCATCATGAGATATTGGTATGACTATTCAGAAATCGAAATTGCCGAATCCCTGCGGTTGACGGTCAGTGCGGTCAAGAGCCGCCTGCACCGCGCCCGCAAAGAACTGGCAGGCTTATGGCAGGAGGAGGAAACCCGTGCCAACGCCGAAAGGAGAACCTATGAATCACCGGCCTTTTGAAGAATGGCTTTTGAACGATAAAAACCTGAATCCCGCAGAAAAACGGGAGCTTGACCTGCACTTGCGGACATGCACCCGCTGCACGTCATTGGCCGAAACGGGTCTGGCGCTGCGCTCCACACCCGTCGCTGCGCCTGCGGCTGGCTTCACGCTGCGCTTCCAACAGCGGCTTGCCGCCCAAAAGGTTGCAGAACGCCGCCGCAAGTTATGGGGCATGATCATTTTATTGGTAAGCGGGGTGGGGTTGGCTGCCTGGATCCTTGCGCCGCTCTTATTCGCGATCGCAGGCGCACCTATGGAATGGGTCACAGCAGCCATCGGCTATTTTCTATTCATCCTCACCTCGATGCAAGCCCTGACCGAAGTCGTCACAGTTTTACTGCGTATGGCAAGCGGCTTTATTCCGCCGTATGTCTGGATGGTGTTTGCATCCGCGCTGGCCGGACTTGGCCTTCTCTGGACAATTTCAATCTGGCACTTTAGCCGCACCCCGCAAGGAGTATCTGCATGAAAACAAAACTAACAACCTTCATCCTCTTACTGGCGCTTTTATTGCTGCCAACCGCCAGCGTCAACGCGCAAAGCCCCAACGGCGGTGATGTCTTCCGTTTGGGACAAAATTTCACCCTTGCCAAAGGCGAAACACTTGATGGCAGCCTGGCTGTTGTCGGCGGCAACATCAAGATCGAAGAAGGAGCCAAGGTTAACGGGGAAGTTGTCGTGATCGGCGGAAATCTGACGGTCAACGGCGATATAAAAGGTGATGTAGCCATCATCGGCGGAAACCTGAAGCTCTCGGCGAAAATAAAAGGCGATATTGCAGTCATCGGCGGGCAGGCTGCGCTGGCTGAGACATCTGTTGTGGATGGCAATATCACCACCATTGGCGGACAGGTGGAGAAGGAACCGGGAGCAGAAGTGAGCGGCGATATTACCGACAACGCTCCCCTGGTTAACATTCCGGATGTCCCCGCCGTGCCGAATGTTCCCAACGTACCTGATGTGCCCAACGTGCCCAATACACCCGGTTTTGATTTGAACGTTAACCCGCTTTGGTCGGCATTCGGTGTAGTCTTTCGCGCGCTGGCGGTTGCCGCCATCGGCATGCTGCTGACGCTCTTCCTGCAGCCCCAAATGGAGCGGGTGGCGGATGCGATCACCGGACAACCCGTCCTGGCTGGAAGTTTCGGCCTGCTGGCGGTCGTGATCACACCGCTTGCCATCCTGATCATGGTCGTGACCCTGATTCTCATCCCTGTGGCACTTGTGATTGTGCTGCTTGTTCCACTGGCATGGTTGTTTGGCATGGTGGCAATGGGGCAGGAAGTCGGCGAACGCTTCACAAAGGCCATCAACCAGACCTGGTCGCCCATATTTTCGACAGGGTTTGGAACCTTCCTGCTGGTGCTGGTCATTGGATTCATCGGCATGATCCCCTGCATTGGCTGGTTACTGGCCTTCATCGTCACATTGTTTGCCCTCGGAGGCGTAGTTATGACCTGGTTCGGCACACGGTCTGCGCCCGGCAAGGTAGCCCCCGCACCTGTGGTAGTTCCGCCCGCCTCGTAGCCGCGCATAAAATTCCGCATGATATAATGCCACTGCCTTGGGAAATTTCCCCCAGGGCAGTGTTCATTAAGCGAGGAATTTATGTTTAAGCACGAAATCCCAAATACCCCCATCCACCAATCCCCTCCGCCCCTGGTCGAGGTCTCAGGTTCGAACCGTGAAATGGGCCGCCAGATCGGCGAAGCCGCCCGTGAGCAGGTTCAACACAGCATAGCCAACGCCCGCATTCTGATCGACGCCGCCTATAACACGCTCGAACTCACCTGGCAGGGAGCTAAAAATCAATCCCGCAAGTACCTGCCCTTTGCCGAGGAACGCTATCCCCAGTACGTGGAGGAAATGCGCGGCATTGCCGAAGGCGCCAATGTGGAGTTCGATGACGTTGTGACTCTAAACGCAATGGAAGCTGTCACCACCGATGCGCTGCACCTCACGCGCTGCACCAGCATGGCAGTCAATGAAGAACGCACGACAGATGGTCATGTGCTTGCCGCGCATACTGAAGATTGGATCCCAGAGGATGAAAATGACGTGTTCATCATCTCGGCCAGGCCTGACGAAGAGCCTCCATTCCTTGCAATGACCTACGGCGGGCTGCTGCCCAACGTGGGTTTCAACGCCTATGGCATTGCCCAATTGATCAACTCGGTATATCCCAGTGATTCCCGTGTGGGAATTCCGCGGCTGGTTGTGGCGCGCGCGGTGCTTTCAGCGCACCGAATTTCAGGCGCGATCGGGCGCGCGGTTGTTCAGCACCGGGCCGCCGGTTACAATCACCTTCTGGTTCATGAAAGCGGCGAGATTTACTCCATTGAAGCTTCGGCACGCAAGTTTGAGATTTTGTACGCACACGACGGCACCATGGTACACACCAATCATTATCTTGACCCGCGGATGCAGCAGATCGAAAAAGACCCCGAAGAATTGATCTCTTCGCGTGTGCGCTACTTCCGTGCCTCTCGTCTGCTGCAGCAAATCGACAAACACACCATCAAGAGTCTGCAAACCATTCAGCAGGATCATGTCAACATTCCCAATTCGATCTGCAATCACAACATCGATGGGAATCCGCTGGACCGCGAGAAAACCATCAACGCCATGGTGATCGACCTGAACATGCGCGAAATGCACATCACCTGGGGGAATCCCTGTCAGAACACCTATCACACCTACCATTTGAACGAGTGAATAAGTATAAAGGTCAAATAAAAATAGTCCACTCTGCAACATGAGTGGACTATT
>CAYLOW010000008.1:0-32730 GCA_964385315.1 uncultured Anaerolinea sp. | reverse complement strand
CAATTTTAGCGTGGAAACAGGGGTGAAAAATAGTTACGCACCGCGAGTTCGTCTATCGGACATCTTTGTACGAACCCGCGATCTTATAACTCATATTGCTTAGGATAAACCCAAATCGGCTGGGAAAGCCACCAACTTTCTTCTTTTGATACGTATGGAAATGATACAGTTTTCCCAATAACCCAGGGCGGATGAACGAAGTAACCAGCACAGGCAAGCGCACATCCTACTATACTTTTTCCTCCCCTTCAATTATCAACCGCCGATTATGGCTATACCTAAAATTGACTGCACGGTCGTCGGGATGTCACTTTTCTTGAAGACAAAACCAGAATGACACGCAAAGTGATGGCACGCGCAATGGCTTGCATCAACAACCCGATCATCGCCTTATTCTACAAGCAAAGGTTTTCCAATCATACTCGCGCTAGGCGTTTCTTTGATGTCAACCCTTCGGCCGCTTTAGTCCTCATTCTGCGACTTTAATAACCCTGCTCAATCTGGCGTCACGCTTTGCGGCATATCACCCCTATAGGCAGGCCACCACGAATTAGGTAAATTCCTCTGGTAATACCAGCTAGCTAAGTCTGATCTGAGAATAGATTTTAATTCTTGTTGGTGAAAGTTTATTTTCATGAAGATTTCTAAAAAGATGCGTTGGTAACCAACTTAATCCCTTTTCCCTCACAGTATTGTCTAAACTCATCACTTACAACCTGATTTGTTACAAGCGTATGTATCGCATCAAAATCGCAAAGCGTTCTGAATGCTCGTTTTTCGAACTTCGACTGGTCAGCAACCACTATGATTTCATTTGAGGATTGGAGCAGCATCGAATACATATCCGTTAGAAAATGATTATTAATTGAATATCCAAATTTCCGAGATATGCCGTTTACCGTAATAAAAGATTTTTGGATATAAATACTTTTAAGCGTTTCAGAAGCCAATCTTCCCGATGTAAATGATTTTTGACTTTCAATTTCAACATCTCCACCAAGAAATATTAGTTTAATGTTTACGCTATTCTGTAATTCTAAAACAACACTAAAACTGTTTGTTACAACCGTTAAGTTCTTTTTTTCCTTGATATATTTTGTTATCTGCCAACAAGTGTTTCCAGCACCGATAAAAATTACATCCCCGTCTTCAACCAAATCAGCTGCCAGTAATCCCAATAACGCCTTATTTTGCATAATTGCATCAAAATCTTCATTCGAATCAGTTACTTTTTGAATAAATTCATTGTTGATTGTCGCACCGCCATAACGCTTGATTAGAAAACCTGTCTTTTCAAGTTGATCCAAGTCCCTTCTTATTGTGGCGTCAGAAACAGGAATTAAAGCCGATAGGGTTTTTATTTCAACATGATGTTGTTCTAACAGAATTGCTTTGATCTTCTTCAATCTTTCTTCTGAAAACATGTTGCCCTCCGAGGTACTATTAATTATTCAAATTAAATCATAAGTCACGATATATTGTGCAATGTTTAGTTAAATATATCAGTATTTTTCTGGAAAAGCAAGTAATTAATCAAAAAAACGCAGGCTTATTTATATTTCTGCGCACTATTGGTTTAATTGTAATATTATAGTTGTGATGAATGACACATGACAACCGCAATGTATATAAGTAATATATACACAAGTAATCACAATATTATACAAATAAATCAAATGCGCAGAAATAAACACAATAATGATTATAAATGATAATTCTCTGATATGGTAGACAATAATCCCGTTGGTAAATATCTGGGTTGTTAACTTTATGGGTAACTTATTAATCCAATTTGCCCATAAAGAATTAGTCTAATAAAAAGGAGAAAAAAATGAAGAAGAAGTTCTTAGGTTTACTGCTGGCTGTTATTATGATTGTCAGCACCCTGGCTGGATGTGCGGGTTCATCAGATGCAGTAGTTCCGGCCGAAGAAAGTGTTGCAAAAACCGAGGCTCCAAAAGTGGAGGCTCAACGCAGAGTCTATTACTACGTTGCTCCGTATATGGGGCATCCATATATCTATGATCAGCATCTCGGTTTCAAATTTGCTGCTGAAAAATTTGGCGTTGAAATTATTAAAGCCGGTCCTGATGGTTGGGACCCCAAAGCAGCAACAGAGGCATTCGAACAGGCGATTGCGAAAAAACCGGATGGCATTGTTACAGTGATGTGGGATGGATCCCTCCTGCCCGCCGTCAAAGAGGCAAGAGCGCAAGGCATTCCTGTGATTGTAGTCGAAGCTGCTCCAGCCGATCATGGCGCCAATACCTATATTGGCCTGGATAATTATCTGGGCGGTGTTGAAACGGCTCAAGAACTCATCAAAGTTGCAGGCACTTCGGGCAAATTGATTATAGCGGGTAACTGGGGCGCTTCCAACACGGATGCGAAACGCAAGGGGCTTGAGGATTATCTAAAGGCAAATTCGTCGTGGGAAATTATCGCTGACGTGAATGATGAAGCAAATATGGAAAAATCGATTTCGGTCGCAAAGGATGCTATCAACAGCTACAAAGATGTCACCGCATTTGCTGGTCTCGATTCTTCCAGTGGACCTGGCATCGCGCAAGCAATGGAGGAGCTAAAAATTGAGCCGGGTAAAATCAAGGTGGTTTGCAATGACCGTGAGGATTTGACGCTCGAATACATCCAAAAGGGTTACATTCAGGCGAGTCTTGCAAATAGGACTGCAACGCAGGCATATCTGGCAATTGCAATGCTTGAGATGTATAACAACAATGGGTTTGGTCAGGTGCCGCTTTCAAGTGATAATGCCTCCGCAGGGATTAATGCCTTCCCAGCAAGCGTGACAACCGGCAATATTGTTATCAACAAGGATAATGTTGATAAATTCCTGCACGACAAAATGGGCAGTTACGATACAGATCTCTATCACTAAAGTTTAGATTTTTGTCTTATGGATGGAGTTTCTAACTTAGAAACTCCATCCATAATTTTATGAAGTTGAAAATTTTATCAAAAGGAACATGAATGTCTGAAACCTGTTCAGAATATCTCAAAATAGATGGTATATCGAAACAATATGATGTTGTTAAAGCACTCAACAAAGTTTCTTTTTCTATTTGCAAAGGAGAGATTCATGCCGTACTTGGGGAAAACGGTGCAGGGAAAAGTACCCTTGTTAAGATCATAATGGGTGAGCAAATCCCAGATTGCGGCTCCATCACATTAAACAACAAAGTCATCAAGGAATATACACCTTATGCCGCCCGCAATATGGGTATCCAAATGGTTCATCAAGAGCTTGCGCTATTTGAAAATATGTCCGTGGCTGAAAACATTTTTCCCTGGCACGAATTTAGGACCAAGGCTGGTCTGGTAGATTGGAAAGCGATACATCGGGAAACCCAAAAAAAGCTGGACATGTTTAATCTTTGTACAATAAAACCTGAACAACCCTTGAACACCGTAACTCTGGCAGGGCAGCAAATGGTGGAAATATTACGGTGTATTGCGGCAAATCCTGGAGTAATTATTCTCGACGAACCAACTTCAGGATTGAACGATACAGAAGCATCAAAATTGATAGAAACGCTCAAGCAGCTTAGGGATGAAGGGCATACAATAATATATATTTCCCACAGACTGAAGGAAATTGTCAGGTTGGCTGACAGAGTTACCATTCTTAGAGATGGTCAATACGTGTGTACATTAAAAAACGATTTAAATATGACGGAAGATCTTCTCATTAATAACATGGTGGGTCGAGACTTGAGCGGAAGTTTATATAACCAAAAGGAATACACACAAAATCCAAATGCCGAGATCATTTTTGAAGTAAAGAACCTTTCAAAGAAGAATGCTCTTCATCCAACAAGTTTCAGCCTGAAAAAAGGTGAGATTCTGGGCTTTTTTGGTTTGGAGGGATCAGGGGCTGAAAGACTCTCAAGAATGATCTATGGCATCGAAAGCAAGGACTTTGGCGAAATTTTCTTCAAAGGGAAAAAAATTGCCGAGGTTACCCCAACAAGCATGGTCCAAAATAAAATAATGTATTTAAACAACAATCGTAAACAGGCTGGCCTCTTGCTTGATATGTCTGTGACGGATAATGTTTCCATGCCGGTATTAAAAGAGTTTTCGTTGTTTTCATTCATCAATTTCAAAGCCTTGGCGGACCTTACAGAAAAATTCATAAATATGTTTTCTGTTTCGATTCCTTCATTTTTCACCAACCCAAGAAATCTCAGCGGCGGCAACCAGCAAAAAATTATGTTATCCATCTGTCTTGCACCTGAGCCGGAATTAATCATCATAAATGAACCAACCAGGGGGATAGATGTATGTGCAAAGGCTGAGATACACAAGTTTATTCTTGGAATCGTGCAATCAGGCGTCAGTGTAATTATCTTTAGTTCCGAGCTTCCTGAGCTGATTAGCCTTGCTGATCGCATTATTATTTTGAGTAATCATGCCGTATCCGGTGAAGTGTCCTCCAGAAGCGAAATAAACGAGCAATCCATCATGATGTTCGCAACAGCCAATCAAAAAACACAGGGAGGCTGTTAATGAGTGAACATGAAGGTCGTTGGGTTGAGAAAACTCGAACAATTCCTCTAAATCTTGGGGCGATGACCATCGTGCTGCTTTCGATGGGGTTATTTACCTTTCTTGCGCTGTCGAAAGAGACTTTTCTGACCTTTGATACACAATACTCCATGATTTTCGGAATATCGATCCAGTTTTTTACCATTATCGGTTTTACTTATTTGATGATCATGGGTGAAGTCGATATGTCTGTTGGATCAATGTATGGGTTTGGCGGAGCATTCCTTGGGGTGCTGACGGTAATTAATAAGATACCGTTCTATCCTGCATTATTGATCACGTTGTTTGTTTCTGGCCTGATCGGTTTCCTTTCTGGAATCTGTGTAGTTAGATTCAGAGTCAGCTCTCTCATGATAACGATTGGCGTAATGACGGCTGTCAAAGGCATCAATTGGGTGTTAATCAATTCCCTTCAAGCAAGGGTGTTTCCTCCAGTTTTTCGAAATTTTATTAAATTCCAAATTGCAGATATCCATTGGACTGTGTTGGCGCTCATCTTAATCGTAATTGTTTTAGAGATTTTGCTTTATAGGACAACTGGATTCAAAAAAATGTTTTTTGTTGGTCAAAATATCGCTACTGCAACAATATATGGAATTAAAGCAAATAAAATCAAGGTGTTGGCGTTCATAGCTTCTGCAATGCTTTCTTCATTCGGCGGCATTTTGGCAACTTCGAGAATTGCTCACGCTGATGTCACAACCGGCGATGGCTTGGAGTTTATCATGGTGATTGCGGCTGTCCTGGGAGGTGCCAGCTTATTCGGCGGAAAGGGTAGCATCCTGCGCTCGGTATTGGGTTTGTACTTTCTTGCCATGGTGCAAAACGGTATGATTTCATTCAGTATTGACCCATATGTCCAAAAGATTATTCTCGGTTCGATACTAATCATTTCAGTTTTTATTGATGCCAGACTCAATAAAAATAAAGTTTAGGAGTAAAAATTCGTGTTAAGAACCATTACTCAAAAAAATGAATTCATTTCCTTTTTGATGTGTTTTCTGCTCGTTGCTGTTTTGTCAATCGGCAGCAACCTGTTTTGGACAGCAAACAATCTTAATTCACTCCAAACAAGCATAGCCCCGACTGCGATCATTGGCCTGGGGATGATGTTGCTGCTCATTTGTGGGGTTTTTGATCTTTCAGTTGGGTCTACCATGAGCCTTTGCGGCATTATGTGTGCGAATATGATTATGGCAGGTATGCCAATCCCTCTTGTAGTGGTGTTTGCCTTGTTCATTGGCGCAAGTGTCGGAGCAATCAACGGCTATTTAGTATCCTATCTCGGTATTAACCCTTTAATTGCAACCATTGGTATGCAATTCGTCATCTATGGCATTTCAATGAGTTTGATGTCAGGGTTATATCAACAATCTGCCAAGTTCCCACAAGAATTCATTCAGTTAGGGGCAGGCAAGTTTCTGGGCGTCTATATCATGTTTTGGGTTATGGTGATCCTGCTCGTTGTTTTCTCATTATTCCTTCGCTTTTCGCCTTTTGGCAGGCGGCTCTACTTTATTGGCGGCAATAAAGACGCGGCAGGTCAAATGGGCTTTAATTCAAAAATCATCGTTTTTCTTGCTTATGTAGTCACTGGTTTTTTATGTGCGCTCTCAGGCATGCTTTCAGTTGCGCGGTTTGAAAATGCAAATCGCTATTTAGGTGAAGGAATGCACATGACTGTAATTATTGGTTGTATTTTGGGCGGAGGTAGCCTCGCAGGGGGGAAAGGATCTGCAATTGGCATGCTCTTTGGTGTTATGTTTATGTCTTTGTTGACAAATATGTTTAATTTGTTTGACATAAAATCGCAGTGGCAAAATGTTGTGATAGGTGTCATCCTTGTGGCTGTTATTCTTTCAGATGGATTTCTAATCATAAAAAAAATGCGGGATAGCGGAAGAATTTAAATGTCATTTGGCAATGTATGAGTATGGATCGGAGGTAGTTTTTATGGCACAGAAATCTGTTTTATTGTCCGTTGACTTGGGCACTACCTTTACTAAAGCAGGCGCCTATAGTTTGAAAGGTGAGCTATTAGCAACCGCAACTCGAAAAGCCAAGTCTGAAATGACTGATGGCAATGCATTTATCCAGTACGGCGAGGCTTTTCTTATGGATACGGTTGAAGTATTGCGCGAGGTCGTACAACAAATCGGGTCTGTGAAGATCGAGGCGATCGGTTTTACTGGGCAAATGGCGGGAATGATCGGCGTGGATGAAAACTTTAATGCAGTCACGATCTGGTCCGGTACCATCGATGGTCGTCAACAGAAATATATGAAGGATATATCAGACGCCTATGCTGATCGAATGCTGATTCTTTCGGGTACAAATTCGCCTTTTATGGCATCAAAAATTCGATGGATTCAGAACGAAGAGCCTGAACAATTTGCGAAAGTACAAAAGTATCTTGTTCTAACTGGATTTGTAATCGGTCGACTGGCATCGCTGCAAATTACTGATGCATTCATCGATAAGACCTATCTGACCTGGACTGGTCTCGCCGATTTGTTGCATAATGATTGGTCGCCAGAGTTATGCTATTTGATTGGTATTGATATCCGTCGCTTGCCAAAGGTAGTCCCGTGTAATTCAGTTGTTGGTTACTTGTCGCCTGAATATGCCGACATGTGCGGTTTGCCGTCGGGAATTCCGCTTGTCGCTGGGGCAGGTGATAAACCGGCTGGTTGCCTTGCTGTGGGCGCTTTTGAGCAAGGAATGCTTGTCGATGAGTGTTCATCGGTAGGTGCATTGAGTCTTTGCGTAAATCAATTCACGCCCGACCTGAAATTTAAAACCCTTGAAATAATCCCTTCAGCTTTGCCGGATCAATATTATGCACTATCGTTTCTAACTGGCTCTGGGCTTGCGTCTGATTGGTTTGTAAAAACGTTTGGAACGGGTATGGAACAAGAAGCCATGCAACAAAACAAATCGATCTTCGATATTTTTGATGAAAAAGCTTTCCTCATACCAGCAGGAGCCCAGGGATTATCAAGCATCTCTGTTCTGTGGGGCAGAGCACTCCCTTCGCAGCCCTACATCAAAGGAGCTTTTATTGGTCACGACTGGAGGCACACGCCAGCGCACTTTTATCGAGCGTTTCTCGAAGGTCTGGCATATGAATTCGGTTATTTTTTATGGGTGATGAAAAGGACCTATCCCGATGTGGCTTTGAGACAGGTTAGAGCTATCGGTGGCGGCGCAAAATCAAACTTATCCCGAAAAATTAAGACCGATGTACTTGCACTCCCGTATGAATCAATCAGCCGAAGTGATTCATCGCTTATCGGGGTAACGTTGCTTGCAGGAAATGCAATCGGCGTTTTTTCCGACATAAAGCAAACAGCAATGAGTTTTATCGAAATTTCTCATGTCGAAACACCTGACTCAAGCACCGTATTGTTTTATCAAACACAAATTGAGGCTTATCAGAAGTTGCTTTCTGATTTGGAAATGATTTATCGAACCAAGGCATAGCAGACTAAATTTGATCTGCATCATTTTATCTAATATTAAATTAAAACTATTTTGCTGGAAGGAGTATTAATTATGCGCAGGGAAAGAGCAATGGCCGCAATAAATAGAGTTGAGCCTGACCGGGTACCTTTGGATATGGGCAGTACAGGAGGGCTTATGGTAGATCCTGTTTATTTCAAAGTCAAAGAGTTATTGGGGATTGATGGAGAGATTTCCCCTTACCGTCAAGGCAGTTCTGCAAACTATTACGATGAGCGTATCCTGGAGACCCTGGATATAGACTTTAGACATCTTTGGTTGTCTTCACCCGACAAGCCAAAATCGATCAAGAATGCGGACGGAACAGTCACGGATGATTGGCAAATCACATGGAGTGCTGAAGGTTCCTATCCCGTCTTTTTTCCGCTCAAAGGGTTAAGCGAAAGCGAAATTTCCAGCTATAAATGGCCGGAACCCCAAGGCTGGAATACAGATATGTTACGTAAACGCGCTCGCCATTATTTTGAAGATACTGATTATTGTGTCGTTGCCAAAGCGGTACTTGATGGCGCAGGAATTCTGGAGCGCTGTTATTATCTTCGCTCAATCGACGAGTTGTTTGTGGATATGATTGAAAGGGAGGATTTGGTCCATCATCTAATTGACAAGATCACGAACATTGAAATTGCATTGTGGGATATGTACTTGGATGCAGTTGGGCCTTATGTTCAGGTAATTCAGCGGGCGGCAGACTTGGGGACGCAAACAAGCTTGTTCATGTCACCAAAATTTTTTAGAAAATTCTTTAAACCCGCCGAAGACAAAGTGTATAGGTTTATCAAATCAAAAGCGCCTCATGTAAAAATTTGGTTTCATTCCTGCGGTGCGATCGAACCATTGATAGGTGATTTCCTGGATCTCGGTGTTGATATTTTGAATCCAGTTCAACCGCTTTGCAAAGGGATGGACTCATTTGAATTAAAAAAGAAATATGGAGACAAGCTCTGTTTCCATGGCGGTATTGATATTCAAAAAGCGTTACCGGGCTCGCTTGATGACATCACACGAGAGGTGGAGACCCGCATTAATGCATTCGCACCAGGAGGTGGATATATCCTTGCCCCTGCAAACCACATCCAAAAAGATACTCCGGGTGAAAATGTAATTCAAATGTACCGCCACGCTGCACTTTATGGTAAATATCCGCTCAGTGTGAAATGACAGTTATACGGATGAAAAATGAATAAAAAAAACGCATTGGTTGCACTGGGCGGAGGTCCCTCCCCGGTAATAAACGCATCACTTCTGGGCGTCATCGAGCGTTGCATGGATTATCCCGATAAGATTGGAAAGATCTACGCTGCCTGGCATGGCATCGAAGGGGTAATGCGCGAAGAATTCATCGACATGACCGAGCAGGATGCTCATGAACTCTCGCTTCTAAAAACAACGCCTGCCTCGGGTGCAGTAGGCACCTGCCGTTACAAGCTGGGCAACGACCAGCAAGAGGATTTTGAACGTATCACCAAGGTTATGCGTGCGCATGACATCGGCTACTTCTTCTATATCGGCGGTAACGACTCCATGGACACCGCAGATAAGGTGTCTGCGCTTGCTCATGAGCATGGTATGGACCTTGTAGTGACGGGTGTACCCAAAACTATTGACAATGACATTGGCGATGAAGCCTTCACAATCATCGACCATACGCCAGGATACGGTAGTGCAGCGCGCTATTGGGCGAATATCATCCAAAACACGAACGAAGAGAACCGTGGCATGTGTATGAGTGAACCTGTCTCTGTCATGCAGGCGATGGGGCGCAAATCGGGTTATATCACTGCCGCAGCCCGCCTCGCCGATCCGAATCGCGAGATGCCGCTTCTGTTGGCCTTTGCGGAGGCAGGGCACAACCTCGCCACCCTGACCGAAAAAGTGAATGAAACACTATTGCATGCAGGGCGCTGCATTGTTGTGGTGAACGAAGGTTTTGATGTCGGTACAATCGGCGAGGCGAAGGATGGTTTCGGGCATATTGAATACGGCGCGAGCCAGAACACCGCCGCCCAAGCGGTCATCAACCACCTGAATAGTGTGGGGCTCAAAACACGCGGACAGGCAACGGGGCAGGTGCCTGGCGTACTCCAGCGGTCAACCTCGATTTACAGCTCCGCAATTGACGCGGATGAGGCAAAAAGTGTCGGCGAGCACGCTGTGGATGTTGCACTGCGCGAAGGGACAGGCTATATGGCAACCATCCTACGTGCAAAAGGGGAAATCTACCGCGCGGTGTACGACAAGGTTGGGCTGCGTACGGTCGCCAATTCTGAAAGATTTTTGCCCAAATCTTGGATTAGCGCAGACGGTTTTGATGTAACCGACGCGTTCATTCATTATGCCCGCCCGTTAATTAATGGCGGCTGGCCAAACATACCGATTGAAAACGGTTTACAGCGGTTTGCACGACTTGATATTTGCTTTATCGATAAAAGGCTGCGACCCTATATACCTACACGGTTGCGTAAAAGCGAATTCTAAACACGGTTATTGAAATACTGATTTCCAGGAGAAATTACATGAACGATACACTTTCAATACTTTATAACGCCATTGTGGATGGGGATGTGGCGGGTGCAAAAGATGGGGTACAGGCTGCACTCGATGCTGGTCTGGAGCCAGGGAATATTCTGGCTGAAGGAATGATTGCTGCCATGAAAGAAGTCGGCAAGCGCTTTGAAGAAGGAGAGTTTTTCGTGCCCGAGATGTTAATCTCGGCACGTGCGATGCAAACTGGGTTGGCACTGCTTAAACCCAAACTGGTAAGTACTGATGTCAGGTCTGCTGGAAAAGTGGCGATTGGTACAGTCAAGGGCGATTTGCACGATATCGGGAAAAACCTGGTGTCATTGATGCTCGAAGGTGCCGGGTTTGAAGTTAAGGACCTAGGGGTGGATGTACCGGCGGAAAAATTTGTCGAAGCCATCTCAGCTGGAAGTATCGAAATTATTGCCCTTTCAGCCTTGTTAACCACAACTATGCCAAACATGGCTACCACTATCGAAGCAATCCAGAAAGCTGGATTGCGCGACAGGGTCAAGATTATCGTTGGCGGTGCGCCGGTTTCACAAGAATATGCAGACCAGATCGGCGCAGATGGGTATGCGGTCGATGCAAGTCGGGCGGTAGGGCTGGCGCAAATTTTGATGAGTTCATAGTGCAAAAACTTGGGAGATTTCGGTCTTATTGAATTACCAGAATATTTAATGCTAATAGGTTATCTGTTCCTTGTAAAATATCTAAAAAGAAAATATTTAGGAGAAAATGGTATGAAACCAAATAATGATATTGGTAGCAAGATGGAATATGGTTCCAGGGATGCAAGGGGGCACTGGAAGCCTCCTTATCCTGCCCGCCATGCCCCATTATTTGAATGGCCCCCCAGACCCCAGACCCTCCTGACTTGGTTTATCGGTTTGCCCGGATTGCTGTGGCCGGTGAATCTGTTTTTCTTGTTGTGCGCCAGCCTGACGTTAAAATTTTTCCAGCCAGCAATTGAAACTTCCAAAACCCTGGAGTTTGGTTGGATCGGGATTATGCTGTTCCGAAACTTTATTTTTTTGCTCGTTGTGTATGGCGGATTGCATCTTGCATATTACACGTTTAAATTCAGTGGAGCCGAACGAAAGTACAACCCAAGTTTTCAGCAAGAATCAAAAAGACAATTCCTGTTTGGAAAACAAGTTCTTGATAATTTATTCCGCTCCCTGGTCTTTGGCCTGCCTATTTGGACCGCATACGAAGTGTTGTATGTCTGGGCTGCTGCTAATGGCAATATCCCTTATCTTAGTTTTGATGATAATCCAGTTGGGTTTATTGTCTGGTTCTTTCTAATACTGTTTGTGAGGGAAACCCACTTTTATTTCACTCACCGCCTGATTCATTGGGGACCATTGTTCAAGTATGTGCATAGTGTGCATCATCTCAATCCCAATCCCGGGCCTTGGACTGGATTGGCAATGCATCCGGTTGAACATATCATATATTTTAGCAGCGCACTGATTCACTTTATCATTCCTACCAATCCATTGCATTTCTTTTTTCACATCCAACTCTTGGCGCTCATTCCGGCAGTTGGACATTTGGGGTTTGAAGGTCCGCTTGTTAACGGCAAACCGTTAACAAGTGACTACTTCCATTACCTACATCATAAATATGTTAACTGTAATTTTGGGACAACAATCGTTCCTTGGGATAAATGGCTGGGTGTTTACTATAACGGAGAAGGTGAATATCGACCCAGAAGAAAGCCGGTGCCACTGATTGCGAATGAGGGCTAAAGATTTGTATCCTCGCCTCCTCCTTCGTGAAGTGAACAACGTTAAATCCGTATGTGACGTATTATGATTTTGGCCATTCGAATGATAAGCTACTCAAATTGAAGATCCTCGTGTCCATTGGTTGGTTGGATTTCGAAGCATTCGTTTTCCATGCCGAAACTTTGGAGGCAGCACACAGGTTTTAACTTCCCGACAATCGAAGTGGATACGCTAATATTGGAGTAATTCATGACCTATTTCATTGGCATAGACTCATCAACAACCGCTACCAAAGCCCTGGTAATGGATGACAACGGGCATGTCTTGGGCGTGGCGTCGAACGAATATTCCTTTGAAACACCTCACCCACTATGGAGCGAACAATCCCCATCTCTGTGGTGGACTGGCACCGTCGAGAGCATTCGTCAGGTGCTTGCAAAAACAAACGTGGATGCATCCTCAGTTAAAGGCATTGGCTTGGCGGGACAAATGCACGGGCTGGTTTTGCTGGATGATAAAGGCGAAGTCCTGCGCCCTTCTCTTTTATGGAATGACCAGCGCACAGGCGCGCAATGCGACTCCATCCGCCGTAAACTTGGAAAAAAGAAACTGATCCAGATCACCGGCAATGACGCGCTAACTGGTTTCACCGCCCCCAAGATTCTCTGGGTACAGAAACATGAACCAGAAATTTGGAAGCGCGTGCGTCATATCCTGCTTCCAAAAGATTATGTGCGTTACAAAATGACAGGCGAATTCGCCGTTGACTGCGCGGACGGAGCCGGTACGATTCTGTTTGACCTAAAAAAGCGCAACTGGTCACAGGAAGTATTAACCGCGCTTGATATTCCATTCGAGTATCTTCCTAAAGTCTACGAAGGCACAGACGTTACCGGCACATTGCTCCCCAACGTGGCTGGTGAACTCGGTTTGCCAGCGGGCATTCCCATCATCGGCGGTGGTGGAGACCAAGCTGCCAGTGCAGTTGGCACAGGCGCCGTCTGCGCTGGTGTCGCCTCACTCAGCCTCGGCACTTCCGGCGTGATCTTTGTCACCACAGATACGCCCGCCATCGAGCCACAAGGACGGCTACATGCATTCTGTCATTCCGTACCAGACAAATGGCATTTCATGGGAGTGATGCTCTCGGCATCGGGAAGTCTACGCTGGCATCGGGATACGTTTACCCCAAAGACCGATTACGACGCTCTGCTCAAACCTGCGGCAGATATCCCACCCGGCAGCGACGGGCTGCTCTTCCTTCCCTACTTGACAGGCGAACGCACGCCTCACCCCGATCCGCTTGCGCGCGGAGCCTTAGTCGGATTGACCGTGCGCCACACCCTGCCCCACTTGACCCGCGCTGTCATCGAAGGTGTATCTTTCGGATTACGAGACAGCTTCGAGTTAATCAAAAATGTCGGTGTGGCGCAAATCAAAGAAGTGCGCGTCACTGGCGGCGGAGCAAAAAGCACGCTCTGGCGGCAAATCCTTGCAGATATTTTGGATGTCGAATTGACAACTGTCGCATCTGAGGAAGGCGCTGCCTACGGAGCGGCACTGCTTGCTGCTGTCGGCACGGGAGTATTCCCCGATGTACAAACAGCCTGCGAGAAAGTAATTCAGGTCACAGGCGTCACTAAACCAGGTGCAAACAGCGCGATCTACAATGAGATTTATCCAATATATTGTGACTTGTATCCGTCTTTAACCACTCAATTCAACAGGCTTGCGAAGTTTTCACAAACCAATTAATGGTAAGTCGAAAGATGACTTGCCGCCCAATGAGTAATATCCTCTAAACTTCGATACTGCCTTGGGTAAACCATAGTGATAAGAGCTAGCCACAATCCCTGGTAATAATTGAAGCCTATCCAAAGGGAACTTTCTTACACAAAAATTCTTTGTCAACTTGAAAACTTAGGCGAAGTCAGTTCATATTTGCCTAGTTCTCTATTTATCATACAAAATTTTCATCACATGGATTCTCCCGCTCCACTATTGTCTGAAATACGGAATTGATGGATTACAAAGTCTCTGGTTCGTCTCACTGCGGTGAAAAAGGATATTGCAGAGGAGGCGCTTGTGAAAATATCTGAAGATACTTCAAAGATTTAATAAACACCCCATCGTGAGAGGTTTATATGAGCGAAAATCTAACCACCTTTTTGAAATCAAAAACTAAAACGATCAAGATCAATCGGGACTTACCGACCGCCATCATCGGTGAACGCATCAATCCCACCGGGCGCAAGGCTGTTTTGGAAGCCCTTCAATCTGGCAACTTTGACATTGTCCGCAAGGATGCGCTTGACCAGATGGCGGCTGGAGCCGCGGCATTGGATATCAACGCCGGTGTGCCGGGCGCGAATGAGCCTGCCTTAATCCAGCAAATCATTCGCAATGTAACGGAAGTGGTAGATGTGCCGCTGTGCATCGACACCGCTGACCCGTTGGCGCTGGCGGCAGCGCTCTCCATTTACGAAGGCAAAGCCTTGATCAATTCCGTCAATGGCGAAGAACATTCTCTGGAGAGAGTCCTGCCATTGGCTAGGGAATATGGTGCGGCAGTCATCGGCCTGTGCATGGATGCCAACGGCATTCCTGCTACAGCCGAACAACGCTTCGCAGTAGCGGCGCGCATCATTGAACGCGCCACAAAGCTGGGCATCGCGCTTGAAGATGTGGTTATTGACCCGCTGGCAATGGCCATGAGCGCAGACAGCAACGCCGGTAGAATTGCGCTGGATACCATTGAAATGGTCGTTAGAGAATTCGGCGTCAACATCTCGATGGGCGCCAGCAACATTTCGTTTGGTATGCCAGACCGCAAGTTTATCAATGCCACGTATATCGCAATGGCGATCCATGCCGGACTGACCTGCCCGATCACCAATCCCTTACAGACCGAAGTCCACACAGCCGTATTGGCAGCCGACCTTTCCATGGGACGCGATGAGTATGGCATGGGGTGGATCAAAGCCTATCGCAAACGTGAAAAGGCAAAAGTCGCGTCGTGAGTGAGCTAACTGCACAAAACAGACCCATTGTCATTTTTGCCTGCCAGGTTTCTCAACACTGGCTTGAACAACTGTTGCCGGATGAACTTACAGCAGAAATCACTTTTTTCGATTACGGACTGCATATCGTTCCAAAGAATCTGCGCCAGACCCTCCAGCAGGCAATTGACAGTATTGAGCAGCCCAGTTTGATCGTACTGGGCTATGGTCTGTGTGGAAATGGGTTGGATGGCATCAACGCAGGCAAACATTATTTGCTCATCCCGCGCACCGACGATTGCATCGCCATCCTGCTTGGCTCATATCAGGCATATCTTCGTGAAATGAAAAAAGAACCCGGTACTTATTACCTCTCCAAAGGCTGGCTCGAAGCAGGCACAAATCCACTGGCGGAGAGCCGCAAGTACGAAGAGAAATATGGTGCAGAGACAACCTGTGCTGGCTACTTGGCTCATCCGTGCCTAAATCTGAATTTCTGACATATTCCCGAGAAGCCGAAATACAAAAAACCGACATCCGAATGTCGGTTTTTTGTCGTCACTTGCTCAAAATGTTACTCTCTGCGGTCCCGAGGGCGATTGAAGCCACGATCTACTATAAAGTTTCCCGCTTCGATTTATGTACGGTAAGATTGAGTTGCTGTTGAAAGCGATAAGACAGGCATAAGTTGATCGGCAGGATACGAAATCAAGATTTTATATACATCCAAATAATACTCATTTCATCGACATTATTCCCAGTCAAACCTTTCCATGCAAGGGGAAGCTCAAGGTCAAACAAAATCCCATTGTTGAGAACTGAACATTCAAAAGCGGTTACATCTCGTGGAAGTGATAACAGCGAATTTCGATCCGCATACTGGGATAATCGATTGTGTTTTTCCCGTTTCATTGTACGAATCTCACCAGGTGAGTGCGGAGTAAAAACAACTTTTTCACCGCCGTCACCGGTTGCGCAAATTAATGCGCGTGGATTCTCAAAAGCTTCTATCACTTGAAGGTTCAGACCGTAACCGCAAACTCTCGCTGCAACTTTGTTGAGCCAGCCGAGAGGATCATCAACCTGGACATCACGTGCAAGCCTTTCGCGTTTAATTCGCAAATCCTGCATGGCCCATAAGACAACCTGTTCGCGCAGGCTGTCAATTGCTTTGCGCTGGCGTTCATTACCAAGACTAATTAATGCGCCAAAGAAGATCACGGCGATCCCCACTACTATTGCAAGCATAATTTCCATTTTTTCAATTCCTTTCGTTTTTCGTTACTCTATATTGTTGGCTGAGTCTTCACTACTATGACTCAATATCAAATTTATGCTTTCTCTTAACCGATCTATCGCTGCAGGACGCGGATCAATTACACTCGCTGACGCTATGACAAGAAACAATCCCAATAGCCCAAGCAACTGCCAGAAAGGTATTGGTCTTGTTGGTTGATTTGGCTCAGGAGAAATTTCCGGCGTTGACGCAATCAATACTGGCGTTGGGGTTGCCGGTATTGGTGTAGCTGTGAATGTGACCCGAGGTGTCATCGTTCTTGTCGCAGTCGGCGATGGAGTCGGGGTAACCGTCGAAGTCGCCGCAAACGGGATCGCAATAATTCCTATATCGTTGCCACACAGATCATGAATGTCACAGGCAGCCGCCACTACTCGATATTCCCCGGAAGGAGCCAAGGTCCCATCTTCAAAGCGCCGATTCCAGGATATAGTGTCAGTGTCCTTATCTGGATCAAAGTCCAGAACCACAGCAGGCCAACGATTCTGCAGGTCACTGATCGTTACCCTCACGCTGGCAATCGGGAAGTGGTTGGTAGAAACCTCAAGTTCGCCAACTTCCCAGATCCACCAGCGTTCTGTGATGGAAACACGGGGCGGCCCGTTATCAACAAACAGCGTAAGTGAAGCTGGATCACCAACATTCCCAGCCTGATCCATCCCGCGCATTTGCAGTACATATTGTCCATTTGGTACTTCGTTTGTATGCCAGGTAAAAGACCAGGTATCACCTGTATCCATTGAGACAGCCTGCCAGGTCGATCCATTTATGGATAGTTCTCCGCCTGCTGCACCTGATGTTGCATCCTCCATTCTTCCAGTCAACGAGATATTCCCTTGAACAATCTCTCCATTCGAATGCGAAGTGAATTGCGAAACGGGCGGGACTGTATCAATCCGCACACTTCTAGATTGCAGCACCTCATTTCCTGCCACATCACGGGCATGAGCCTGGATCGGATGAATGCCATCGGAGAGTTGGATGGGGAATGCTCTCCAGGTCGTGCCGCCATCCAGACTCCCATTCAGGGAATAAAGCCCGGATACCGCATCCGAAGCGGTTGCAGATACCTCCACCTGCGAGACATACCAGCCATTTCTGCCATCCACGGGAGGCAGAACCCAATTCAACAGCGGCGGGGTACTATCCCTTTGCCATGTGGACGACCCATTTGCTGTCCGTCCGCTTTCCGAGGTTCCCGTGTAATTTGAAGTACCCATACCCTCCGACAAGGGCAGGCTGCATGAACTTCCACATGTAAATGGATCCCCATCCAGGTCTCCGTTGATTGTCACATCAAAACCCTGCGGGTCACTGGCAATTAATTCCAAAGTCTCATTTCCTCTGCACCAGCCGGCATCGCCCCAAAGGTCGCAGACCACTTGTCCAATAATCTCAGGCGGCAAAGGTGTCGGTGTCGGAGTGGGTGTATTGGTCGGCGTGAAGGTGGGCGTAAATGTAGGGGTAAACGTCGCCGTGTTGGTTGGGGTGTAGGTGGGAGTAAAGGTGGCGGTCGGCGTATGGGTGTTTGTAGGAGTCGAAGTTGCCGTATACGTCGCTGTTGGGGTAAAGGTTGAAGTCCGCGTAGGCGTGGGAGTTGCAGTGGAGGGCGGACCGATGTAATTGACATCGATGGACCGAAAATCCACATAGCCGCCCGAGGCAGACAGGGACCAGGTGCGGCAGCCAGCCGGCACCGTCAGGGTCATGCTCACAAAACCGGGCAGACTGCCTCCACTGCTCAGATTCCATGAATCAACAGCCGAGCAAGCCCGAAGGGTAGCCGTCCCCACGCCCGAGTTGGGACTGAACCCCACCATCGCTTCAAAATAGGAGACATCGCGGTCGAAGGACCCACTCGCTGTGCCTCCACTCCCAAGACGGGTCACCCACTCAGTACAACTGGAACCACAATAGGCTCCGCCTTCCTGCGGCGGAAGATAAGACCCATCGCGGTGGGTGATGTACACATATTGCGCCGAACCGCTCCAATCGATATAACCTGTATCATGTGCCTGGTCATACGTGCGGCCTTCCTGCATTGCAATGGCGGCCAGTGGAGCTGCATGTGTGGAAACTGTCATCCACAGAAGGATGACAGGGAGAAAAAAGGAAATCAAACCGATTCGCAATTGTTGCATACCAAACTCCTGCATGAGTAATATTCCTGAAAATCACTCAACCCAAGATGAAACAAAAAAAAATAAAACTGCCAGTGCGAGGAACGCCAAACAGGTGATCAAGAAGAACTTGACCGGGATCACAAGTCCCAGAAGATAACCCGCAAACACACCAGCCCAAAAACCAATGAAAAGTTGAGCATCTCACACATTCGCTCCGCTCAGTGCAAGCTTTCCTGCTTCAGACCCCAAGATCATGGACAGCCTGCGAGGATCGAGATCGCGCCACCAGGCAATTTCATTCAGGATGAGGTGATATTCCCAAAGCAAACCCTGCGTGGTCAGAGACTCAAGCCAGGGTCTCAAACCATTCTTGAGACATTCATCCATCCTTCCATCACTTTGGAACTCGATCCGTTTACCAGGTTGTCCATCAGATTTGGTAATGGTTTTAATCTTGCCGCCGTGAGCATTCAACCAATTCAGAAACATACGCAGACGAAGATCATCCAACCGTATTGCCTGGCCGGAAATATCCGAGGTCATTTGTTCAATCAGAATGTGCATATCATTCATCGGTTCCATCCATTGTCCCTGCGGGACATCACCCAAGCTGTATAAACGACACCAATACCGGCGAGCACAAAAACAAGCGAGCCGCCACAAAATACCAACAAGAAACGCAGAAGGATCGCGATCATGAGAAACCCAGCCTCCGTTCATCATCCTGAGCTGCAGGCTGTGAAATCTTTGTATTGTGTTGTTCTTCCATCCTCACTGCCAGGAATTCATCCAGAAGTTTGGATAAGGCCGGGGGAAGCATTTCCTCCAATACCCGTGAGGCTTTCTCCTGCCAGCCATCTGCAGGCAGGTAATCGGTTGGATGCTCCGCAATCACTTCCTCGATCAATGCCTTCACTCGATTCCCATCGGCACGCGGAAGCGGCTTGATCTGGGTCAAAGTCGGCGGCTGCCATCGACCGCCAATACGCGCCCGTAACCAGCACTGCAAGGAAGGCAAGTCCAGAGTCATGTTGCCATAACGCACCGTGGAACTGAGTGTGGCACGGATCAGGTCGGCATCCTCTGGATCGGGTGAGAAGAACATCTGCGTGGAGGTGTTGGCCAGCATGGCTTGCACGACCGGCTCCATGCCCTCTACCTTGCGCATCATGGATAAGGACTGCGCCAACACAAACATGCGCGCGCCAAACTTGGCGCCCTCCGCCAGCATGGACTCGAGTCTCAGTCCTGACCCAATCTCCTGCGCTTCATCGACAATGAAATAAAAAGGAACAGGCTTTTCCAGGGTGGCGCGGCGATAGGCGGCATCGAAGACGTTGTATAAGACACCTGCCGTCAGGCGTGCTCCTTCACGTCCCATTTCACCGGAGGGCAGACGCAGCACGATCCAGGCACGCTCATTGATCCATTTATTCATATCGACAAAGCGTTCCTGATGCATGGCGGAGAACAACCAGGGCGAGAGTTCCAGCGCCATAACCTTCGACAGTACCGGACTAATCACCTCCGTAACCCAGCCCTGGCTCCACTTGTCGCCTTCGCCTGTTTGTCCAAGCAGGGCGTCCAAAGCTAATGCGCCCATGCGTTCACCGGGAGGCAACAAAGCCATTGCCTTATGTCTCCATGTTTTATTGAATGCCATGAAGACCACGTGCAGGAGTCCAAGACCTGCTTCCGGATGATGCTGGTTCCAGACGTGTGCGAGGCGGAATAGTCCGAGCAAAGCCGCCTGCATACGCGGCCCCCAGTAATCGTCCCAGATGCGCCGACCGATCTGCACAATGGCATTGCCAGCCCAGGTGAATTCAGGCACAGCCAGCAAATTCAATGGAATGACGTGCGGCTGGTCCGGGGTGATAATCCGCAAGCGTTTGATCGCCTTCTGACGTTGTTCCTCCGGTAATTGGGCTATCGCATCCAGGAAGGCGTCCGCCAGGGACACGTGGGGATCGGTCAGGAAGATGCCAGGCGCGTCATCGCCTTTTGCAATCAACTGTTCCAACATGGAATAAACAAAGGATGATTTTCCTGAACGACTGCCGCCGGTGGCCAGCCCATGTCCATCCGGATCAACGCCCACCAGTTCGCCTGTGGCAACACTTTGACCGATCTTGAACCCGGCCTCCAATAAGGGTTGTGACGGAGGCGGCGCCGGCACTTCCTGCCAGACGGCGCGGTCCAACAATCCTGATCCTTCGCCAAGTTGAAGTGGAGCGATCAGCCCGGCGAGTTCGCCTGCCGGCAGAGGAAAGCCATATTTTTGAATGCCTGGCCAACCTGTTTCATGTTCCAACCAAGACTGCTCTCCGGCTAATAAGGAGAGATTGATATGTAATGAAATGGAAAAGGCAACCTTCAACAGAGGTTCCTGTATCCGTCTTTCCACGACTTCCTTGGGGATGGATCTCCAGGCAAGCCAGTCCCGAATGCCCAAGGCAGAGGCAACACAAATCGAGATGCCTGCGATCACAAACATGGATACAGCAAACGGATTGAACCAACCGGCAAACAGAATACCGCCGCTGATACCCGCCATGATCATCCCGAAAAACAAGCCGGCGCGCAGGAAATCCAATTGCAAGCCCCAGGAATTGGGCGTGTCATTTCCGACGCCGCCTTCCGTGCCGTATGAATAGGCAGACAGGCTGCGTAATTTTTCCTGCAGTTGATCTTCATTCCCAAGCAGCCAAAGACGTAGACTCGCCTCCTTTCCTTCACGCGCTGCGCTGATCAGCCGACTGCCGATGGCAAGTAAAGGATCGCTATCCTTGGCAGAGGCAATGAGCGACGGCAAGTGATTGGAGGTATGCAGGGCATATCCATCGGATTGAACCTTCACGATGCCCAAGCCGCGCCATCTGGAATGCTGCCCGGTCATGGCAGACCAGGATTGAACGACCGCTGTCGCGTCTGCCACATGAGGAGGCAGATACAAGCGCACGCGCAAGCCTTTGGGCGATGCGATCCATTCCATGATCGTAGGAAATGGCAGTTGTGCAATCCAGCCCATGACCTGCGCGCGTAGATCGTCCAGGGCGTGCGGAGCAAAGAGAAGTTCCCAGCCCTGCCATTCACCTTTGCACAAGGGACATTGATCTGGAGCCACAGCATGTTCGTAGCCACAGTTTATACAAATCATCGCTGTACTCCTGTTGCCCCAAGTTGCTTCCAAAACTGGATCCACGCCGGTGGAATGGAGACCAACACCGGAAACAATGCGCCACGTCCAGCAGAAGGAGCTGCCAGGAATACACGCGGTGGCAGACGTGAGGTGATCTCGGCATTTTTCCTGGCTTCGCTTTCCGGAACGCCGAGGGAACGATAGAAAGCAAATGCTTCATCCGGTCCAAGCCGACCGATGAAGGCGGTGGATGCAAGACTTAATGATGTGGGGTTCTTCATCAGGTCGGCAGGCAAGTGCGTGATGAGGGTCACGCCGACACCGCGCTTGCGGGCACGTCTTCCCAATTCATCCAATAGATCCGTGAAGGGACCACTACGCAACAAACGCCAGCCTTCATCGATGAAGATGTCCATTGGTTGTTTGCCGACCGTGACCGCATGATACAGAAACCAAGCCAGCACCGAATGAACAATGGCGCGGTTTTCTTCACGAAGGGAGGAGAGATCGAAGTTCCACCATTGTCCAGCTGGGAAATGGGGCGATAACAACGCCTTGGGTCTGTCGAAGAACCCTTCGAAGAGTCCGTCACGCATGAACGGTCTGAGCAATGCCAAGGGCATGGCGGCTTCCGGGACATTGGTAGTTCCCAGAGTCTCCACGAATTCTGCGATGGTCATGGCGCCAGGTCTGCGATCCCAACGTCTCTTCACGGCTTCGTGCAAGGCAGCTTGTACACCGGGAGAAAGTACAGACTCGCCAGCTAGGGAGGCGATTAGGAAACGGACAGCGAGCAATAACTCTGCCGGGTTCTCACCTTGTAGGGGATGAATGAGGCAGGTTTCCGTATCATCAGGAATGCCAGCCGGCACGACTCTTCCGCCCACGGCTTCACAGAGTTTGTTGTTCTCGCCTTCGGGATCAATGGAAATAACCGTGCGTCCCTGCAACAAGCGCTGCAACATGATCCAGCGCAGGAGGCTGGTCTTGCCTGCACCGGGTTCGCCGAGGATCAGTGTAGTTGCATGGGGTGGTGGTGGGACGGCTGGATCGAGTCCCTTTGTAAATGAGAAATGGATGTCGCGACCATCTCTTGCATGAGTGCCGATCCAAACCGAATCCTCAACCGGCATGACCTGCCTGGAAGGTGCAGGCATGAGTGGTATGGTCTCTTCCAAGAACAGTGTCGGCTCATCCAATCCAGGAAATAACTTACCTCCCGGCTGGAAATGATGCAGGGCACGTTCTGCGATGTAGAAGAGTCTTTGTGCTGTGAGACCTCGGGCGCGGAGGTTGGACTCGATCACTCGACGTGCAGCCTCTGCTTCTTCAAAGCGATTGCGCTCGACAAACAGCGCCGACATCAGGGCGATCTTGAAAGCGGGCTTGCCGAAGGTCAGTTCCGACTCGGCGGCATCCATTGCGTGGTCAGCCGAACGTTCAGCCATCGAAGGACGCCGACCGGTCTTTTCCGCCAGCGCCATCATGAAGCCTTCGAAGAGTGTTCGGCGCGCACGTAATGAACCACGCAAAACATCTGGCGGTTCACGGCGCATTGCTAATGAGTACACTACGGGCAGATTTGGATAGAAGACATCCGATGTCAGGCGTGACCAAGGGCGGTCCGCCATACCGGGCACACCACTTCCGCGTGCAGAGAGGGGTAACAAGTAGCCGCCTGGAAAGAGCAGATGATCTTCCAGCACTTCCACGGCTTCGGAAGCAATCGAGGCGGCAAAATGATCTTGAGGTTCAGGCATGGGCTGCATGATACAAAAAGACACGGATGGGTGTTCCATCCGTGTCGGTAATACAAAAATGCCTGAATGTGGACTGATCCCCGATGGAGATTTCTCCCAATCCCAACCAAAGTTGATAAAAACCTGAGTTACAATAATGGCAAGCCATCCAGTTCGAACGAATCGCCAATTTTTAGTAGAGAATATTGCTAAGGAATGGGAGATATAAAATGGATAAATCAAAAAGCGGGGTTGCCACCTTTCTAAGTGACAACGAAACCAAAGTTGATCTCCTTAACAACGAAGCCATTGCTTTGACAATCAAGAACATTCTTCTTGAAGCGTCGGAGAAACCAGTGACAATCGGTGTTCATGGCGATTGGGGGGCAGGAAAATCCAGCATTCTTGAAATGATTGAAGCTGGTCTCGAAGATCAAAAAAACATTTTATGCTTAAAGTTTAATGGTTGGCGTTTTCAAGGATTTGAAGATGCCAAGATTGCTCTCTTGGAAGGAATTGTTACAGGGCTTATTGAAAAACGACCGGAACTTAAAAAGGCTGGAGATAAAGTTAAAGAGGTTTTTCGAAGAATCGACTGGTTGAAAATTGCTAAACATGCTGGGAGTTTAGCGTTTACAGTTTTTACGGGGATACCAAATTTTGGACAAATCCACGACTTAATTAAAGACTTTGAAAAAACACTACGAGACCCAGGGACGCGCCCAAGTCAGGACAAGGTTAACGAGATGTTTGACAACGCACTTTCACTTGTCAAGACAGAAGTGCAAAGTAAAAACATTCCTGATGAGATTGATGAATTCCGGAAGGCATTTGACGACCTTCTTAAAGAGGCGAAAGTCGAACGCCTAATTGTGCTAATTGACGACTTGGATCGATGTCTGCCAGACACGGCAATCGAAACCCTAGAAGCCATTCGCCTTTTCGTCTTCACCCCCCATACAGCGTTTGTAGTTGCTGCAGATGAAGCCATGATCGAATATTCAGTCCGAAAGCATTTTCCAGAATTGCCTGATAGCACTGGTCCCCAGACATATGCGCGAAATTATCTTGAGAAACTGATCCAGGTTCCCTTTCGAATTCCACCTCTCGGGGTGGCTGAAACGCGAATTTACGTCTCTCTACTTTTGATTGGTGCTGAACTTGGAGATGAGGATGAAGGTTTTGCAAAACTCATTGTGGCAGCCCGTAACAGGTTAAAACGGCCGTGGTCGGGAGAGGTGATTGATACCGTCGTAATAAAGGATACCTTGGGGGAAAAAGCAAATAAAGCAAACCAGGCATTGTTTCTGAGCGACCAGATTGGTCCAATTTTGACCGGTGGCACAAAAGGCAATCCGCGACAAATTAAGCGATTTTTGAATGCACTCATGCTTCGCAAGCGAACTGCTGATGCAAGGGGATTTGGGGAGGACATTACACTTCCGGCCCTTGCTAAACTTATGCTTGCAGAACAATTTTTACCGAGATTATTTGAGCAAATAGCTAATAAAGCTACATCCTCATCTACGGGTATTTGCAATGAATTAAAGCTTCTTGAAGAAAAGATTAAATCCCCAGAAATGACACCAAAAGTGGGCGAGGGTGAGGGTCTCCGAGAGGAGAAATCCCCAAAAAAACCTTCAAAAGTTACAGCCGAAAAGGAAACTGAAAATTCTTTACTGGAGGAGTGGTTATCGAACAAACCTGTTGAAGACTGGGTGGCGATTGAACCATTGCTTGGGAATATTGACCTGCGACCGTACTTTTTTGCAACTAAGGATCATAAGAATTATTTTGGCACACATACGACCCTTGGTCACATAAACACTATTACTGAAAAATTAATAGGACCAAAGATTTCAGTCCAAGCGTTGGAAGGTGACTTGAAAAAGCTTGCTATTGCAGAAGCTGACCAAGTGTTTGAGGGTTTGCGAAGCCACATTATCAGTGTTGGCAAATTCGACAATCCGCCGGACGGAATCGACGGAATCAGTGTATTAGTCAAAGTCCAGCCGACCCTTCAACCAAAGTTACTCGATTTACTTGATGGTCTCCCATCGGACCATCTTGGGATGTGGGCAATTCAAGGCTGGACCGATGTAATAACCGAACCTGAAAATGAAAAAAGGCTTAAACAAATATTCCAAAAATGGGCAGATAATCCTAACAATCCACTATTACAGGTGGCTGCAGGACAGGTTGCAAAAATACCGAAACGAGGTCGGTAATGGGCACTTCAAATTCCTTCGGCGGACAAAAAAACGGCACACCACTAATACCTACATGGCTTGAACCCGCACCTCCATCCATGCCAGCACAACCTGGTATAGATAATCCAGATGTGGATGAAAGTCCGATTGTCCCATCCAAAATTCCTGCAATTCCGGTTCCAACTCCAAATAGATTCACAATAGCAAGAACAAACTTTTCTCAATTTGCCGGCTCCAATGGAGGGAATGGCGCAGGATTGGGCAGGGCAGTCTCCAATTATGTTTCCAAATCTTCGGGCGGATCTCGTCAGGCTGCCCGAAGAATGGGCGCATCACGTAATTCAGGAAGCCGGTTGCTTGGCTTCATGTCTAATGTGATCAATAACGGTGTAGAAGAAACCCTACAAGAATTAAACCTGGGCGATTTGATAGGACGTCCAATCGATGAAATCTTCCTGGGGATGATGGATTACATCTGTCCAGATGGTGGAACTATTGATGAAGGGATCGCCCGGGACGCGTTTGTTGAAATGATTGCCGATCTTTCCGAAACGGGCATTACTGACTTTGGTGTTCTTACCAACGAACAGATGAAAACAGTTTTCGAGTTGTACGCCACTCATACAATTCAAAATCGTCTTTACAATGACATCGCCAACAAAGCCATTCAAGTTCCATCCAACCCTCGTTTAGCCCGCCAGATACAAAGGCAATTATTTGATTTTATTCGAAGAGGAGTCTCTGATGCTCTGGTTTCCTTCCAAGATTCCGTGCAGGAAATAACCAAGCAAAACACAAACGAATTTGTAAATAAGGTCTATGAAGATGCTTTTTCTGTTCTTCAGAAGTTGGGCGAATTGGAGGCTGAACAAGTATGAAGAAACATACTGTTATCGGGCAATACGCAGTAACGGATAGATTTCTAATTAAATCCGATGCAAACAACCTAGTCACCACGATCAACCTTTTTTCAAAGAATTCAGGCCTGACCTTTGGAATTGGCAAAACTATTGATGAATTAATTTCCCTGGGAGTCCTACCATCTGAAACGGGCCTTGATTTCCTAATCTTGGGAGCGTTGATGTTTGCTGCAGATACGCGAATATCGAGGACTACTGAATCCCAAGATAGTTGGACTAGGGAGATTCAACTTGTTCTACCTGTAAGCGAACCAAAAAAGTGGCAGGACGCAACACCACTACTTGAAAAAATGCTTAAATTTCTTACTGGTGACATTTGGACCTTCAATTTTCTTCCTCGACCGCGCGGGTTTTCAAAATTGGTTTCAGTCAAATCCAAGTTTATTAAGAGGTCTTACAGTGAGGTAGCACTATTTTCCGGAGGTTTGGATAGTTTGATTGGAGCGATTGATGGCTTGGAAGCAGGTCGGTCTCCATTGTTTATTAGCCATGTGGGAGATGGTCAAACCAGTGGGGCACAAGAGAAATGCCTGGAAGAATTGAAAAACAAATATAAGGAAGTTGCATTCGATCGATTGCGGGTTTGGATGAATTTTCCAAAACAAACCTTCCAAGGTATCATGCCCGAAAACACAATGCGAGGCAGATCATTCCTGTTCTTTTCCATTGGCGTATTTGCCGGCAGCGGTTTCAGTGACGATTTTGTATTGCGGGCACCTGAAAATGGTTTAATTGCCCTAAACGTCCCACTGGATCCATTGCGTTTGGGATCCTTGAGTACCCGAACTGTACATCCATTTTACCTAGCATGCTGGAACGAATTAATTTCGATGATGGAAATATCGGGACGAATAGAAAACCCCTACTGGAACAAGACCAAAGGTGAGATGATTGCGGAATGCCTTAATCCAAAATTGTTGAAAAGACTCATCCCAATTACATTATCCTGTTCATCGCCTGCAAAAGGGCGCTGGCAAAAACATAGCAACGAGCAATGTGGTTACTGTCTGCCATGCCTTATTCGTCGTGCTGGCGTGGAAAAAGCCCTTGGACGAGGTAAAGATCCAACAAGATATACGTTTTCTGATTTAACATCCCGCAAACTTAACGCTCAACTAGCCGAAGGGCATTTGGTACGCTCATTTCAGTTTGCAATTGAACGATTGAAGACCAATCCTGGTTTATATAAGCTTTGGATACATAAGCCGGGACCACTCAATGGGTTGTCACCAAAAGAACTGAAAGAATTAGCGGATGTTTATAAGCGTGGGATGAAGGAAGTGGCTACGTTTCTTAAGGATGTCCGGACGTAATGATCAAGTGGAGAGAAATGTGACTGATTTGATAGATTTCCACTGCCACCTTGATTTATTCCATGATCATTCATCCGCGATATTGGAATGTGAGAATATGGGTGTTCACACCTTAACTGTTACAACCACACCAAAAGCATGGCCACGCAATCGAGAATTGACCCTCAAAACCCGATTTGTACGAGCAGCATTGGGGCTTCATCCTCAGCTAATTGCAGAACGCGCCAATGAAATTCAACTATGGGAAAAATATCTTCCTCAAACGCGTTATGTCGGAGAGGTAGGGCTCGATGCAAGCCCGAAGTTCTATAAATCCTTTGAACTTCAAAAGCAAATATTTGAAAAAATAGTCAGCCTATGCAGTCAAGTTGGGGGGAAGATACTTTCGGTGCATAGTCTTCGAGCGTCCAAGATTGTTCTTGATATCATCGAGAAACATAGACTTACAAGCAATGGACATGTAATCCTTCATTGGTTTACAGGGAATGTTTCTGATGCCAAACGTGCAATTGATCTCGGTTGTTACTTCTCGATAAATGCCGAAATGCTCAATAACAACAAACACAGAGAAATGTTGACCACTTTGCCAATTGAACGCCTCCTAACCGAAACTGATGCTCCTTTTTCCAAACATAATGGGCTTTCTATAAAACCTTGGGAGACATCAGTTATCGTAAATAAGTTGGCCGCAATTAAAGGAATATCCGCCACGGAACTGCCCGGATTGGTGATGGACAATCTGCAGATACTTGAGGCGCTTTGATACTCTAGTATAGTTTAGGGTTAAGTATCCATTGAGTAAGTGTGGATAAATCTTCCCTGTCAAGGTAATTCAAACGCAATCCGAAACCTGCACATAATCCAGTAAGTCCTTCCCACCAGGCGATCCCCTCATCACCTGGTAATACAAATTCAAAAACTGTGCGACGGACAAAGGGGAGGGAATATTCCTGCACTGCCAGCATTAATCCTTGGTGCAATATATCCAAACCCTCTGTACCCGGTGTCTGCCAACGTGCCACCTGTTTTTGAAATTCCACTCTTGGTTCAGGATCAGGCCAGAATAATTGCAGGAGCCGTAGAGTCCAACCCGGCTGCATGGAAGAAAGAATGACCTGATACGCCTCCTGAGGTCGCACTTCGGGACGGTCCGGGTCGGCGTACACTTCGGCAAACAAACGACGCATATCATCTTCCCCGAGCAAAGCCGCATGTGAGCCGACCTGTATAAAGCCCTTTGCCAATACAAAAGTTCTCGTTGAACCAATGGTCTGCTCCGCCATTAAAGACCGCCTTTGAATATCGATTCGGGAATGTTCAGGTCCGTGGCGCGAAACCCTGGTCGCATCGGGCGGTTGCCAGTTGGAACTAAGCCTTTACCCTGCTCAAACCTGAACAAGGGAGAGAACGAAGGACGCGCGGCAGTGCGTTCCACGATGGTGGAGACTTCCACAATCTCTCTCACGATCTGTCCATGTTGAGGATTACGCTCGATATATACGGCAGCGGTGACTGCTTCTGCAAACGATTGTGCGATTTGAATTTCGGACATGCGCGCCGCATCGGGATGTGCCTGCACCACCTGCAAAAAACGCGGCCAGACATGTTCGGCGCTGGTGGCATGAATGGTGAAGGCGGAATGTCCATGCCCGGTCGCGGCTGCGCGGATTAACTCCCACGCTTCGGCACCACGCGCCTCACCGATCACCACGCCATGTGGACGGGAACGCAAAGCCGAACGGATCAGGTCATACATCGTCACAGGGGGAGGTCCGCCACGAATTTCTGGACGTGTTACCGTGTAGATAATATTGCCTGTGTCTGTTTTTCCATCGCCGTTCCAGCCATTCAGGATGATCTCATTGCTGTCTTCCACAATAAACAAACGGATCGCGCCGCGTGGGTAATAATCGAGCATCTCTTGAAGAATTCGTTGACCCACAAAAGTTTTGCCAGAACCGGTTGTGCCGGCGATGACCAATGTGCCGCCATGCACCATCACACTCAATAGGTAATTGGCGGCTTCCGGGGTCAGGATGCCATTCCCACGCGGGAAGTCTTTTGGATCGAATTTGGGTCGAGGAATGGGGGGCAAACGGTTCTGACATAACAGAGCCAGACTCCCCTGCGTAAGATCGGATGCGGTTCGATAATTGGAAATACGCAAGGTGATCGTATCTCCATACGGTGAGGCAGGCGGCATAACGTAGTTAATACGCACACCTTTTCTTCTCACGCTTCCATCCAGGAGTGGGACCATGACCTGCAGCATAGCATCGGCAATCGGGTAATCGGGAGTCGGCGCACGCTGCCCGGCGCGGTCGATCATGACACGCAAGGCATCACCGATTCCGTCAGGAGCCGCGCCGACATGTTCCCAGCCATTGGTGGTGGTGTACACATAGATGTGTCCGAGATTGATGGCAATGTCTTCAATGTCTGAGCGGGCAATCAATTCCAGCAAAGGTCCCATGCCGGACAGATCACCGATCAAACGCAGAATGTATTCTTGTGGCAGGGTGACACCCGCATCCACTGCCTTTGCCTGCACTTCTTCAAAGACCTGACGCGCCAGGGCTTCGATCTCGGTGGAAGTCATACTTTTTTGTAAAGACTCAGTCGCCTTCTTCGCGCGTCCCTCCTCCGCGAGAATGTTCCACCAATGTTCCATCTCATCAGAGGAACGCGCCTCGGTCACAGGTTTCATTGTTTTTCCAGCGATATCAAACATGGCTTATCCCTTCCCAAACCAGCCGCGTTTTTTGGTTGTGTTCGGTAACAAGCCGATGCGTGAAGCGCCCTCACGCACAGCCGGCACAAAGTGGGACGCAAATCCCAATAATGAATCTGCGAACGGTCCGAGTTCCTCCAACTTCTCCTTCTTGTAGCGCCAGATCAGAATATCATCGCGACGATCCGAGTTCACCGCCTGTGCCGCGAGGCGAGGATCGACAATCGGAATGATGCCGTTGGGGATGAGCGCGAGTTCGATCTTGTCTTCGCTCAGAGCTTGTTGCAGCATCTTGTGCGCCGCCTTGAAACCATCACCGACCACCTGGTTGTAGCAAAGCTTGACGCGGCTGCCGACGAATTCATGCGCGCTGCCTTTACCGACCACACTCGCCAATGAATTGATCATGCGTGCGATCCAGCGGCGTGTCTCTGCCAGATCCGGGATTTCGGGCTTGATCACAATGGCAATGCCTTCGGCGGCTTTCAATGCGGCGCGATGCACCACATGCGCTGGGTTGATGCCGACATCCATGATGACCACACCGCCTGCCGCAACGCCGGCTTCATACAATCCCTGAATGACCTCGGCAACCTTGGCTTCCTGTTGCAGGACTTCATCGCCCAGATCATCGGTAATCAAACCGGGCAAGACACGTAAAGTGGGCAGGTTCTCCAAGGGAGTAAAGGCGTTCAGATAAGCCGCACCCGAAGCCACATCGCTCATCACACCCTTGTTGGCTTTGGCAATCTCGCGCCGCAGCAATCCGATCATGGTCGTATTGACGCGTTCCATGCGCATGTGATATTGCAAGGCACCGGCGTTTCCGTCTGCATCGACCAAATAAGTTGTGATACCTGACAAGGCAAGCGCTACAGCCAAATTAACTGCCACTGTGGTCTTGCCCGTTCCGCCCTTCGGCGAGGTGATTGCAATTTTACGAACCGCCATGCCGGATTGAATGCGGGCCGACATGTCACTGCCCAGCACCGCCCGGCGGTATTGATCGTCCGCCGATAGATTGCCGGCGTCGGCACGGCGCATCTCTTCATACAATTTGTTGATGTCCATATCCGATGGAGGGTATGCAACCGCTGGCACACCAACACCATTTGCCCAGGAGGACATGCCGTCACCCGCACCCGCAATCACAAAGATCAACTTGCCGCGTTCTGCCGCCTTGACCAGACTTTCAGGTGATACGGATGATTCTGGTGAGACCACGATCAAAGCACGGAAATCAAACAAATCAATATGTTGCGGTGTGAAGGCGGCAATCTGTGCAATGACGGAATGCCCCTGTTCCGCCAGTTGCATATTCAAGCGGGATGTAACCGTCCCTGCGCCAAGTAATAAAACTTGCATTACTGTCCTCCTCCCAACACTTCTTCTCGATCCGATTTGAAAAGATCTTCGAAGTCCCAATAGGTAAAACCAGCGGTGGGTGTTTCATCACCGCGCGCCATGAGTGATACAACCAATCGATCACCTTGTTGGAGCGCAAGTGAAAGAACTTCACGGCTTGCGTTCGGAACAAGCAGGATCAACATCTGGGGCTGGTCAAATGAGGTGAAGGTGGAATTCGAGTCGCTCCCGTCCGCGCTTTCAGTTTCAGGCGGCAGACCCTGCACAGAGATCACGCGCACGCCCATCGGAAACAAGTCTTTCGCAAGAGGAGGCAAGGCACGACTCAATGCATCTGTTTGTGCAATCTCCTGAGGGGCGGGTGTTGCAGCTGGTTGCGCCTCATAATCAGATTCGATAATCACCTCCGGCATGGCAGTCGGTGTGGTCATCTGCTGCGGACGACTGCTGATCACAAGCGTCACACCGACCAGATCGCCGGGCAGAAAGGCTTCTGCGTCAGGCGATATGAGGTTCATTGCATCCAACGGCAGGGGGAATAAGC